>CANFJP010000155.1 GCA_947447485.1 Chitinophagaceae bacterium | reverse complement strand
TTTACAAGGATAGTTATAAGCTGATTAAAAATAATTTAAAAATTGATCAAAATACACTTGTTGAAATAGTAAACTCTAGGTTTTTTTTACATTTTTATTCTGGAGAGGCTGAACAAACAGTAAAGAAATGGGAGTGTTGAAACTATTAATAATTTTCTATGCTAAATTTATTTAAAGATATCCGCTTTTCTAGGTACCTGAATTTCATTTTTTTTTGCGTAGACTTAGTTTTACTCAATGTTGCTTTATTTGCTTCATTTTATCTTCATTTTGGCATTTCGAAATCTGAGCCTTATGGATTGTTTTTTTTAGCAAATATTGTTTGGTTTTTTTTAATTTTCATCAACAAAAGCTATAATAAAATAAAAATTGAATATCTCGAAGTTATTTTATATAAAAATATTGGTGCTATTGTGTTGCATTTTTCAATTATGATGACATTCATAGTGTTATTAAAGTATAATCACATTTCTCGTCTAAGAATATTCTATTTTTATTTACTTTTTTTTATTTTCTTATCCCTATCAAGATATTTGATGCGTTTTTACCTGAAAGAAATAAGAAGGCTAGGTTTTAATGCAAGAAACATTTTACTTGTTGGGTCTGATCAGCAAATCCTCAGAATTAAAGATTTGCTAATTAATGACATAGCTTATGGGTATAATATTCTCGGATATTTTGATGATAAGCAATCTGTTCAAGAACAAGAGAATATTAAATACCTAGGCCCCATTGATAAGATTTATTCTTTCCTCGAATCTGTAGTTATTAATGAGATTTATATTTCTTCGCATTCTAATCTTAGTGCCTCTATTCTAGATTTAATTAAAGTTTGTGAGAACAAAATGATTCGTCTAAAAATATTGCCAGATTTCGAACAATATACCAGATCTAAAAAAGTAACTATCGACTTTTATTTTAATACACCTATCATAACATTGAGGGACGAGCCGCTTCAAAATGTAGCAAATAGATTCATTAAGAGAAGCTTTGATGTTGCTTTATCATTTTTTTTAATTTTATTTTCTTTTTTACTAATTTTCCCATGGGTTGCTTTATTAATAAAACTAACATCTAAAGGCCCTTTTTTGTATAAGCAAATTCGGAATGGAGAAGATGGAAAGCAGTTCACTTGTCTCAAATTTAGAACGATGGTTTATAATCATCAATCTAATGTTCAAGCTACAATTAATGATAGTAGAATAACTAGATTTGGCAGTTTTTTACGAAGAAAAAGTATTGATGAATTGCCACAGCTTTTTAATGTGTTTTTCGGACAAATGTCTTTAGTAGGCCCTAGGCCTCATCCCGTTTTCCTAAATGATCAATATAATCAAGTGGTAGAAAAGTATCTTGTAAGGCATTTTTGTAAGCCTGGGATTACTGGATGGGCACAGGTAAGCGGATATAGAGGAGGCACTAAAGATGTTATTTTGATGGAGAAAAGGATAGAGTATGATATTTGGTATATAGAAAACTGGTCTTTCTTATTAGATATAAAAATCTTACTTAAGACTTTTATGTTTTTGATTAAAGGAAGCCCTAACGCATATTAATTTAATAGGTTCTTTTAGAAATAGGTAATTAATTTATAAGACTGAGCTACTATCTCAAATTGTCAATTTTTTAATTTAAATGATATGCTTCATTTTTTATACTCTATAATTTAATGTTAAGGGAGATGTTTGTTAGACTATTTCTGAAAATGAAATAGCATTAAAGCCATCGATTTATCAATTCTTATTTTAACTAATTTGCATCTAAGTAGTATTTGCTTTTTTTTCAAAAGAATTTTTTATATGAGATTATTATTTTTTTTACTTCTATTCAATTCAAGTGTTTCTTGTTGTCAAAAAAAAGCTACTCAAGAACCTTGGATGAGTAAGGGATTGTCTTTGTTGGCTTCTAATGTTAGGCCTGACTTTAAAATCGGGGCTCAATTAAATCCTAAAGTATTTTTGAATGAGAAAGACAAATCTATTCTTTTTAATATATACAAAAACGAGTTCAATATTATTTCAGTAACGTCCAATATGCCAGGAATACAAAAAAAACAAGGCGTATTTGATTTTAAAAGTACTGATGAGTGTGTGAATTTTGCCAATCAAAATAAGTTAATTGTTTCTTTTCAACCTTTGATTGCAGGAGATAAACATACATCACCTTGGATTGTTAATGGTGGATTTACCTCAATTCAGCTTCATAATATTATGGAGAAATGGATTGATACGATGTTAAATCGTTACAGAGGCAAAGTTGAATATATTGATGTGGTGAATGAAGCTTTGCTAGGGCTTGAAAATAATGGAGATTTCAAATGGAATACAGATAATAATGTTTGGATGAATATGGGTTGGTATCAAGGCAAACATTATAAATTCCCAAAGTATTTAATAGAAGGATATAAAATTGCCAAAGAAATAGGGGGGGGTGATTTTAAATATATTTATAATCAATGGGGCAACGCTACTACTAAAAGTAAAATGGGAGATGCTTGCTTGAAGCTGTATTTGGCCTTAAAAGAAGAAGGTATAATATTAGATGGCATGGGCATTCAATTGCATTGTGCTATTAAAGATGAAAAACTTTTTGAACAACCTGGCGGACAAAATAATGAATTCGATTTCGCTTCTTTTGATCAAATGTTATCTAATTACGCGCGCGTTGGCCTTCCGGTTCATATAACTGAATTTGATATTGCCTTATCTGAATTTCCCACTGAAGCAGAGTTTAATTTACAGGGCAAATATTTTGCTCAAATATTAAAACATTCTATACAATCAAAAGCTGTAAAAACTTTTAAAACTTGGGGCGCTACTGACAAGTATTCTTGGGTTCGAAAAAGTTTACCTTATCCAGCTAGCCCTTTGTTGTATGACACTTTGTTTATGCCCAAGCCTGCCATTATTGAGCAAAAGAGAATGTTATTCCATTTAAAAAAGGGGTAATGATTAAATAAACATTAAAAACCCCGATTTTTCAATCGGGGTTTTTAAATATAAAATTGTGAAGATTTAATTAGAGCTTCATAAACTTTTC
>CANFJP010000154.1 GCA_947447485.1 Chitinophagaceae bacterium | reverse complement strand
TGTCGCTAGCTGCAGGATTTACAAAAAGTAAATTTTCTTTAATGGTCCCACTAAATAGATTCGTGTCTTGTGTTACAAAACCAATTTGGTTTCTAAGATCATCAAATAGAATTTCTGTTTCATCTAGTCCATTGTACAATATCTTGCCCTCTAGTGGTCGGTACAATCCTACCAAGAGTTTCATTAATGTAGACTTGCCGCTTCCACTTGGCCCTACGAATGCAATGGTTTCTCCAGTATGAACATCAAAACTAATTGAATCAATTGCTTTATGAGAAGCCGTTTGATGCTTGAATGAAACATTGTTAAAGGAAAGTTTTTCTATATCCCCTAATTTTTTTGGATTGATTGGCTCTGCTTCAGGTGATTTTTTCATCAGCTTGTCGAAATTATTCAACGAAGCTTCTGCTTCTCTATAGGATAATAAAATATTTCCTATTTCCTGTAAAGGACCAAAAACGAAAAATGAAAATATTTGCATTGTTACCAATTGGCCTGCATCCATTTCGTTTCTAAATATCAGCCACATTAGTATAAAGAGAATAACTTGTCGCAACGTATTTACTAATGTACCTTGAACAAAACTGATGCTTCTAATTCGTTTTACTTTTTTTAATTCTAGTCCAAGTATTTTATAGGTGTTTTTATTGAGTCTAGTTACTTCTTGGCTTGTAAGTCCAAGGCTTTTAACTAATTCAATGTTTCTCAGTGATTCAGTTGTAGATCCTGCAAGTGCAGTGGTTTCTGCTACAATCTTCTTTTGAATAAGTTTAATTTTTTTGCTTAGTTTATTGGTAATCATGGTGAGTATTCCAATACCAATAAGATAAGCTACTGGAATTCGCCAATTGATAAAAATGGCTGCATATACAAATACAAATACAACTCCAATAATAATTCCAAAGAGAATGTTGATGAAATTAATCATAAATTTCTCTACATCTGTTCTGACTTTTGTTAGGATGGATAAGGTTTCACCACTTCGTTGGTCCTCAAATTCTTGATAAGGTAATTTCATGGCATGTTGCAATCCATCAGTAAAAACTTTTGCTCCAAATTTTTGAATAATTAAATTCAAAAAGTAATCCTGAAAGGCTTTTGCAATTCTGCTAATCATTGCAACCGATATGGAAAATAACAGAATATAAAAAACGCCCAATTGTAAATAAGGCATCCCTTTTCTAATGATGGTTTGATAGCTCCAAAAAAAATCATTTTTATGAAAGGGAATATTGGTTGCTTGATAATCGCTCGCAAGGTTTACCAATTTTCCTAAAAGAATGGGGTCTATCAGTGAAAAGCCAATATTGATTCCAGCCATTAACAAAGTAAAAATGACCAGCCATTTATGCGGCTTTAGATAATGAAATAATATTTTCATGCAGTGAATATCGTTGTGTTATAATAAGACTCAAATATTGTGCAAGTTCGGTTAAAATGACGGAAAGGCAGGTAAAAGTATCAAACTCAATAAGGGCGTCAACTTAGCCTCCCCATCCTTCCCGGTCGAGGCTACGATATTGAATGGCTTCTGCCAAATGTTCGGTTTGTATATTTTCACTTAAAGATAAATCTGCAATGGTTCTGCTCACTTTTAAAATTCTATCATAAGCTCTTGCAGATAAATTTAATTTTTCCATCGCTACTTTCAATAATTTTTGTCCAGCTGAATCAATGACACAAACTTTTTTTAGCATTTTACTACTCATTTGCGCATTGCAATACACTAACTCATATTCTTTGTATCTTATTTCCTGGATGGCTCTTGCTTGTATGACTCTTTCTCGAATAGATTCACTTTTTTCATAATGTTTCTCGGAAGACAGCTCATCAAATATTACAGGTGTTACTTCTACATGTAAATCTATACGGTCTAATAATGGTCCTGATACTTTGTTGAGATACTTTTGCACCGTACCTGGTGGACAAGAGCATTCTTTTTCAGGATGATTGAAATATCCACACGGGCAGGGGTTCATACTGGCAATCAACATAAAGCTCGCAGGGAAATCCAATGCTATTTTTGCTCTTGAAATGGTAACTTTCCTTTCTTCCATTGGCTGACGCATGACTTCTAACACAGTTCGTTTAAATTCTGGTAATTCATCTAAAAACAATACTCCATTGTGAGCCAGCGAAATTTCACCTGGTTGAGGATTGCCACCACCGCCCACCAATGCCACATCTGAAATAGTATGATGCGGACTTCTAAAAGGGCGCTTGCTTACCAAGGTGGAATGTTCAGGTAATTTACCCGCTACACTATGAATTTTTGTTGTTTCTAATGCTTCTTGTAATGTTAACGGTGGTAGAATCGTAGGCAATCTTTTTGCCAACATCGTTTTACCTGCACCGGGAGGTCCAATTAAAATGGCGTTGTGTCCGCCGGCCGCTGCAATTTCAAGCGCTCGCTTTATATTAAGTTGTCCTTTTACTTCAGAAAAATCTATATCATAACTACTTTGCGCTTGTAAAAATTCCTCTTTTGTATTGATGATGGTTGGCTCAATGGTAATTGTTTCTTCAAAAAAATCGATCACTTCTTTAATATGACTAACCCCATATACTTTCAAGTCGTTTACCATTGCTGCTTCTCTTGCATTTTCTGCAGGAACAATCAGTCCTTCAAATCCTTCCTTTTTTGCTTGAATCGCAATGGGTAAGGCTCCTTTTATTGGCTTAATTGTTCCATCTAAACTTAATTCTCCCATAATCAAGTAATTGATTATTTTTTCTGGAAAAGCTAACTGATTGGTTGCTGCCAATGTTCCAATGGCTATAGGTAAATCAAATGCCGTTCCGGTTTTTTTAATATCTGCGGGAGCAAGATTCACCACCAGCTTGGTACGCGGCATGTGATACTTATTGCTTTTGATGGCACTTTCTACTCTTTGTAAACTTTCTTTGATTGCATTGTCGGGCAAGCCAACAATAAAATAATGTTTTCCTTGGTTGTTTACATCTACTTCTACGGAAATGGTAATTGCTTCAACGCCATATACGGCACTCCCAAATGTTTTTACTAGCATATGTAAAAGTCATTTGAAAAAAAGAGG
>CANFJP010000153.1 GCA_947447485.1 Chitinophagaceae bacterium | reverse complement strand
TTAAAACACTTTAATTATTATGTAGCCTATTCTATTTCTTCTTTTGCACCCATTAATTCATTGTACGAATGCTGATCGCCGACTTTTTTTGCTTCCCTCATTCCATTTTCATATATATCAATTGCTTTTTCAATCTCGCCTATTTTTTCATATAATTTACCTAAATGATAATAAGACCCAACATAAGTAGGCTCATTTTCCAGTAAATCAACAAACAAACTAAGCGCTTTTTGATCATTGCCCATTTTAATATACTCGAGGGCTAGTGCATGATTTAAAAAACTATCCTTTTCGTCATTCTTTAGTAATTCAAGTAATTTTTCGATCCTATCCATTACAATCCTTTTTTTAACAAGCAGATGAAACTATATTTGCACCTGAATGTTCTATTAATTCTTATTTTAAAATAGATTTCTTTATGAAGATATTGGTTTGCATCAGTAAAACCCCCGATACAACGGCAAAAATAGCTTTCGCTGATAACAATACGAAATTTGCTGCGGAGGGCGTTCAGTGGATTATCAATCCATACGATGAGTGGTATGCACTAGTAAGGGCTATTGAGCTAAAAGAAGCCAACCCTGCTGTTGTGTTGCACTTAATCAATGTAGGCAATGCCGACAATGAGCCCATCATCAGAAAGGCATTGGCATTGGGAGGCGATGAAGCCATTAGAATTAACAGTGAAATATCTGATAGCTTCAATGTGGCAGCACAAATTGCTGCTATAGCAAAAGAAGGGAATTACGACCTTGTTTTCACTGGAAAAGAAACAATCGATTATAATGGATCTTCCATTGGAGGTATGATAGCTGAACTATTGGATTTGCCGTTTATTTCCCATGCGGTAACATTCGACATTGAAGGCAATAATGCAACAGTTACACGTGAAATTGAAGGTGGAGAAGAAGTAGACAAAGCCACCCTTCCTTTGGTAGTTAGCTGTCAGAAAGGAATGGCCGAACAAAGAATACCTAATATGAAAGGTATCATGGGGGCTCGCACAAAACCATTGAAAGTAATGGAGCCTATTGCTGCTGATATTTTAACCAGCATTGCATCTTTTGATCTTCCTCCTGTAAAAGCTGGAGTTAAACTAGTATCTGCAGAAAATCCTGAAGAATTAGTACGACTATTACACGAAGAAGCAAAGGCATTTTAAACATAATGTAAATATTCAATTTAAGCTTATTAATAACTCATAATCAAATATTTAGAAATGGTATTAGTATTTATAGATCAGTCAGAAGGCCACATTAAAAAATCTTCTTTTGAAGCTGCTTGTTATGCAGCTACAGTTGCTGCTCAATTAGGCACTTCAGCGGAAGCCGTTTTGCTGGGTGTTACTTCCGACAACTTGTCGAGCTTAGGAAATTATGGAGTGAAAAAAGTACATACAATTGCCAATGAAACGCTCACTAATTTTGATGCTCAATTATACACCAAAGCTATCGCTCAAGTAGTGGAGACTACCAATGCTGATGTGATTGTATTCTCTAATAATACTACAGGAAAAGCAGTTGCACCCAGACTAAGCGCCAAATTAAAAGCTGGTCTTGTAACAGGGGCCATTGCGCTTCCAGATACTTCGAATGGATTTACTGTTAAGAAGACCGTATTCAGCGGAAAAGCATTTGCAAACATCAACATCAATACTCCCAAAAAAATCATTGCATTAAATCCTAATTCCTTCAATGTTTCAATAACAACAGACACTGCAGAAGTTGTCCCCTTCAATACATCCGTTGACGCATCTAAAATAGTAGTGTCAGCTATTAACAAAGTAACAGGCGAAGTATCGCTAAGTGAAGCAGACATTGTAGTAAGTGGAGGCAGAGGACTTAAAGGGCCAGAAAATTGGGGGTTGGTAACAGAACTCGCTACTTTATTGGGCGCAGCCACTGCTTGCAGTAGACCTGTGGCAGACATACATTGGAGGCCTCATCATGAGCATGTGGGCCAAACGGGATTGGCCATTGCCCCTAATTTATACATCGCTATTGGAATTTCAGGCGCTATTCAACATTTGGCAGGAGTTAACAGAAGCAAGATTATTGTAGTGATTAATAAGGATCCAGAAGCGCCCTTCTTTAAAGCTGCAGACTATGGAATTGTGGGAGATGCTTTTGAAGTAATGCCCAAAATCATAGAAGCGGTAAGGAAAATTAAAGCCACCGCCTAATTTAATCATACATTAGACTAATATATTTCAAGCCTTCCCCATTCACATTGGAAGGCTATTTTTTTTATATTTGTAGCAGATAACAAAATCGTCAAGCTCTGTAATGAAAAAGATTGAATTGGAAATAGTAGCATTGTCTCACAGCATTACACAAACGCATTCTTATGCGGTAGTCCTAGGCGAAATTAATGGAACGAGGCGCGTTCCGATTGTGATTGTCGGATTTGAAGCACAAGCGATCGCAGTGGCGCTAGAAAAAATGAATACTACGAGGCCCCTCACTCATGATTTAATGAAAAATTTTATGATTGCATTCGATGTCGAATTGAATGAAATCATCATCAACGATGTACAAGAGGGCGTCTTTTTTTCAACACTTATTTGCAGTTCTTCAAATGATACTGTATCAATAGACTCAAGAACCTCAGACGCGCTGGCGTTGGCTGTAAGATTCGGATGCCCCATCTTTACTTACGAAAATGTACTTATCAAAGCAGGCGTATTGATAGGAGGAGATTCGGGAAAGATTGCCAGTTCTTCTGTTACAACTGAAACAGGAGGAAAAGAAGATTTAAAATCTATGAGCATGAATGACCTAAATGAACTTTTAACAGAGGTGCTCGAAAATGAAGATTACATAAAAGCCATTTCCATTAGAGACGAACTTAAAAGAAGAAATAATAAATCTCAAAAAAAATAGCGCTTATTTTCTACTCAATTAACACGTTAATTTTTTCATCAGTCTTCAATATAGCTAGCTTATTCAATGGTCAGTTTCCCAAATGCGAAAATCAATATTGGACTACAGATTGTAAACAAAAGGCAAGATGGGTTTCATAATCTTCAAACGATCTTCTACCCCATTCATTTAAAAGACATCATTGAGATCATCCCAAATAAAAATACACATTCAAATGAATGGCATTTTAGTCAATCGGGCATTAAGATAGAGGGCAATCAAAATGACAATCTTTGTTTAAAAGCTTTCCAATTATTAAAGCTTGATTA
>CANFJP010000152.1 GCA_947447485.1 Chitinophagaceae bacterium | reverse complement strand
TTCAGAAAATTTTCAACGTGAAGTGCTCGATGCATTTGCCGATAATGGCCCTTTTCTTTTAGAACTCTCCTCTCAGTTTGATTCGTATATTAAGAATAAAAAACTATTGGATCAACTCATTCAGCAACAGAGCGCATCAAACAAGGAGTTGGATTACAATCGATTTTTATTTGATGAATTAGAAGAGTTGTCGTTAAAAGAAAATGAATTGGAACTGCTGGATGCAGAATTGAAAATATTAAACAACGCAGAAAATATTAAGCAACAACTCAGTGCTGTAAATGTTGTTTTAAAAGAGAGTGATCAGCCCATTGTTCAACAATTGAAAGTATTGCAACAAAAGCTAAAGGCATTGGAGCAATATCATACTGATATAGAACCTATCACCAAGCGATTGGCTAGTTCAACAATTGAATTACAAGACATATCCGATGAACTTGAACAGTTGGAAAGTAAAGTGCATTTAGATGACCAAAGAGTATCAATCATAAACGAAAGACTTTCTAGTGGATACAAATTATTAAAAAAGCATGGGGTTCAAGAAACGGCTCAATTAATAGCCATTCATCAATCATTGCAGGAAAAATTGCAGAGTGTATTAAATGTTGCTTCTTCCATTGAGTCTCTCGAAAAGGAACAAACTAAACTATATGATGCCTGTTTGCAAACCGCTTCAAAAATTTCTTCTAATAGACAAGGGCAAATAAAATCTTTTGTTTCAAAAGTAAATCAATTGCTTGCTCAAGTGGGAATGCCCAATGCCGAAATTAAAGTGCAATTAACACCTGCTCCATTAACTGCAGTAGGTATAGATGATATAGCATTTTTGTTTGATGCCAATAAAAGCAATCGCTTTGAACCATTAAGCAAAGTGGGTAGTGGCGGAGAGCTTAGTAGATTGATGTTGAGCATTAAATCGCTGGTTGCTCAAAAACTTTCCTTACCTACATTGATTTTTGATGAAATAGATACCGGCATTAGTGGGGAAGCAGCCAAACAAGTAGGCATTATTATGAAATCGCTTTCTACAGCACATCAATTAATTGCCATTACTCACCAGCCTCAAATTGCGGCAATGGCGTATGCCCATTATTTTGTTTACAAAGAATCAAAAGAAGGAAAAATAACTACAGGAGTAAAATTGCTTAATAATGAAGAGCGTATTACGGCAATCGCGAAAATGCTGAGTGGAGAAAAGCCCACTGCTGCAGCTTTGGCAAATGCAAAGGAAATGATAGGATTAAGTACTAAGGTGGATGTAATAGGCAGTAAAAAATAACTAATCACAAGATAATGGTTTTACGGAAATACAAATCTGAGGACAAAGAAAAGTGCATTGAGATATTCCAAAGTAATTACCCTAAATATTTCGACAAAAGTGAACTTGACCTATTTATAAACTGGTTAAATCATCAAGTCGGGGATGGTCCGATTTATCAAAGCCCCACCTACACAAACGCTGAGAAAGATGAGTATTTTGTTTTGGAGATTCCTAGCTCAGGAATAGTTGGTTGCGGTGGATTTTACATCGAAAAAAATAAAAACGAAGCTAGATTGGCATGGGGAATGATTCATGCTGATTTTCACCATCAAGGATATGGAACAGCAATATATAATTATCGAAAGGAAATCATAAAAAGTGAATGGCCAAATCATGTTATGGTACTGGGGACCAGTCAACACACATATTCGTTTTATGAAAAAATGGGGATGACTATAACATCAATCATAAAAGCTGGTTATGGTCCCGATCTTGATAAGTACGACATGGTGCAATCTTAAACAATGGCCTTTGAATCTTATCATTGGCATGCTGTAATGCAAATCTCCCCTTCCGATGATATCACTACTTATCCTATTAAAGTATGCTGTTTTTCAAACATATCAGTTATTTTTACAAATAATAACCAATTCATAAATAGTAACATTCAATTATTATGGGATACAACTTATTAAAAGGAAAAAAAGGAATCATTTTCGGGGCATTAGATGAAAAGTCCATTGCATGGATTACTGCTATTAAATGCCATGAAGAAGGTGCTCAAATAGTACTTACCAATGCCCCTGTTGCGATGCGTATGGGAGAAATTAATAAACTTGCTGCACAAATAAATGCACCTGTAATTCCTTGTGATGTAAGCAATGCGGAAGATGTAGAAAACCTGATTTCAAAATCGATGGAGCATTTCGGAGGTGGATTTGATTTTATTTTACATTCTATCGGAATGAGTGTAAACGTTCGAAAAGGAAAGCACTATACTGAAATAGATTATCCTAATAACTTAAAAACATTCGAAATATCTTCTATGAGTTTACATAGAGTGTTGGCTACTTGTATGAAGAAGGAAGCCATCAATGATTGGGGAAGCGTAGTAGCGCTTTCATATATAGCAGCACAGCGTGTATTCCCTGATTACAATGAAATGGCAGATGCTAAATCTTTATTAGAAAGTGTAGCACGTAGTTTCGGTTATCATTATGGAGTTAAAAAACATGTCAGAGTAAATACCATTTCTCAGTCGCCTACCCGTACTACTGCTGGCAGTGGTGTGAAAGGGTTTGATGGCTTTATTAATTATGCCGAAAAAATGAGTCCACTTGGAAATGCTTCAGCAGAAGATTGTGCCAACTATTGCGTTATGATGTTTAGCGATATGACAAGAATGGTAACGATGCAAAATTTATTCCATGATGGGGGCTTTTCTTTTACAGGAGTGACACAAGCTGTAATTGATCAAATGGAAAAATAGCTATCTCTTTAAGATACGAAAAAGCCGTTCAATCATATTGAACGGCTTTTTACATATAGTAGCTTTTGTATAGTATTAATACTCGTCTTCATTAAAGAAGAAATCTTCCTGGCTAGGATAGTCGGGCCAGATATCATCTAGTCCTTCATAAATTTCACCTTCATCTTCTAATTCCTGAAGGTTTTCAATTACTTCAATTGGCGCACCACTGCGAATGCTGAAATCAATCAATTCATCCTTTGTGGCTGGCCAAGGTGCATCTTCAAGATGCGAGGCTAATTCTAGTGTCCAAAACATTTATGAAAGGGTTTATTTTTGCAAATGTATAGGTTACTGCGAAATAACCAAAAGTGTTTTTGATCATATAGCTGATTAAAAGATTTATTTATTAACATTTAAACACAGAATTAGTTATTTTTAAGCAATGTTAAGAGCTAAAAACATAGAAAAGAGATATGGCGG
>CANFJP010000151.1 GCA_947447485.1 Chitinophagaceae bacterium | reverse complement strand
CAGAATGCTAATGTGCCTGCACTAACAGCTACGGGCAGTGGATTGTTATGGTATCCAACAGTGAATGGTGGAACGGGCAGCGCAATCGCACCAACACCTTCTACTGCTACGATTGGTTCGGCTAGTTATTATGTTGCCCAATCTATTGGTGGTTGCGAAGGTCCACGTAGTACTATTAATGTAGTAGTGGTGCCTAATCCAATTGTGAATGCAGGAGGCCCCTTGCTTTACATGTATGAAGGACAACCCCTCACGCTCAATGGTTCGGTTTCTGCGAGTGGCATTAGTTTTATATGGTTGCCTATTAGTAATTCAAGTACGCTTCATCCTGTTGTAAATCCTAATACAGATATCACCTATACGCTTCAAGCGTTGTCTGCAGGAGGATGTCCTGGATCAGATACAGTGAGAGTAGTTGTTTTAAAGACATTATATATCCCGAATGTATTTTCTCCCAATGGCGATAATATCAATGACACTTGGGTGATTCCGGATATAGCTAACTATCCTGGTATTACAGTGGATATTTTTAATCGTTACGGACAGTTGTTATTGAGATCTACAGGATATAGTACTCCATGGGATGGAAAATATCAGGGGAAGGATTTACCTGTAGGTACTTATTTCTACATCATCAATACTGGTGGAAGAAGGAATAAAACTCTTTCTGGCAGCATTAGCATTATCAGATAATCAGCATTAAATTATTCATTGAATAAACAATATCATGAGAATACGCATTTTGTTTTTTTGTTTACTGATAAGTAGTTCACTCTTGCATGCACAACAGAGACCTCACTATACTCAATATATTTTAAACAATTACGCATTAAATCCTGCTCTTACAGGGATAGAGAATTATACAGACATTAAAATCAGTCATCGTCGTCAGTGGACGGGACTAGACGGTGCACCGGTGACGACTTATATTACCTTGCATGGTCCTGTTGGGAAGAGTGATTACAAAACAACGTCTACTTCATTTGATGTAGAGGGAGAAAATCCTTTAGGAAAAAGATACTGGCAAGATTACACTGCATCCCCTGCACATCATGGCATTGGGTTACAGATATACAATGATCAGATTGGCCCGTTCAATGATTTTTCTGCTTATGCTACGTATGCATATCACATGCCTGTGGATGTGAAGACAAACTTCTCAGCAGGTATTGGTGTGGGTGTGGGGAATTTGAGTTTGAATATGAATAAATTATTCTTTGGCAACATCAATCCTGTAGATCCTGCTGTTGCGGCGTCAGGAGAATTGAAAAAAACACGTTTTAATGCCAGAGCAGGTGTATGGTTGTATAGTGCTGATTATTTTGCGGGTGTTTCTGTATTAGATATTCTGCCCAAGAAAATAGATTTTTCAGATAACAATACCGCTCGAGTAACAGAGGGCAAATGGGCGCCACATATATTTGCTACTACGGGGGTTAGATTTATGCTGAGTGAAGATGTAAATGTGGTGCCTTCGATTATGCTCAAATACATCAATCCCGTTCCGGTGCAGCTTGAAACCAATCTTAAGTTGCAGTATCGCAATTTAATTTGGATTGGAGGAACCTACAGATATAAGTATGGTTTTGCTGGAATGGCGGGCATCAATGCACTAAATTCCTTTCAGTTGTCGTACTCATACGATTACTCTTCTACAAAACTCAATCAAGTAAGCAATGGAACACACGAAGTAATTCTAGGATTTATCATCGGAAACAAATACTCCAACAGAACTTGTCCTAGAAATGTGTGGTAGACGAAATATCTATTAAAAAATAACTAATAAAGCTCCTCAAATACAGGAGCTTTATTTATATCTCCCCAGACTAAATAAATTAAAACAGAATCAATTGTCATACTCATGTCAAATTATATATTTAAGGCTTCTAATGACATTAAAATGATAAATCAGAAGATATTTATGAAGAAATTTGCATACTTTATTATGCGAACCAAAGCAATCCTCTTTATATCATTAATTCTTTTACTCAGCAATCATTTGTTTGCTCAAGCAGACACTTCGAAAAATAATTTTACAACATTAGATGAAATTGTAGTCACTTCTACTAGAACTGCAACAAAACTAGGGAACGTAGCAATTCCAGTTACCATTATCAATCAAAAAACCATTCAGCAGGCTGGAACACTTAGATTAAAAGATATATTACAAGAGCAAGCTGGCTTATCTATTACCAATGGCTTTGGAGCGGGAGTACAAATGCAGGGATTAAATCCTGATTATACAATCATACTATTAAATGGAGAGCCATTGGTAGGAAGAACAGCTGGCGTGTTAGATATTAACAGGATAAGCATAAGCAATATTAAAAAAATTGAAATTGTCAAAGGCCCCTCCTCTAGTCTTTATGGTTCTGAAGCAATGGCTGGGGTTATTAATATCATTACTGATAATACATATAAAAAATCACTTGAATTAAATGCACGTTACGGTTTTGGCAATCCAGATAAAGGTTGGATTTTACCCACAGATAAGGAGGCATTTAAAAACATCGATTTAAATATATCAGGAAGCACTCAAATCAATAAGACTGGTATTAAATTTTCTAGCAATGCTTATTATATTGATGGGATTAGTTACAGAATTAATTCATCTTCAAGAATACCACAACCCATTTGGAGGCTAACCAATCAACTTCAAGTTGACCATCCCTTGTCAAATAAAACAAATCTAAACCTTACTATAAGAAATGGCTACGATTATATAAAACAAGAGTTTGCTGTAAGCAACCTTGGGGCAGTGAGCACTTCTTTTGGACATGAGGCCAATAGCGATTGGAATATTATCCCTACAATCAGTCACACGTTTAATAATAATATCAAATCGAGTATTAAATTATATTCTACTCGATATTATGGGCTACAGAAATTATATTTTTCTGATGCTCCTGATAGCAGCTATACCGATGAATTTAAACAGCACTTTTATCGCGCTGAAAACCAAACAGATTTTACTTACAACAAAATGAGGTTAACAGTTGGAGCGGGCTATAGTATTGACGAAGCCCAATCTACGAGGTATGATAATGTTTCCAATAAAAAAAGAAATCAAATTATTTCAAGTTTTGCACAACAAGAATGGACGCCTAACAATAAATTCACTTTGATTGCTGGGCTTAGATACGATTACAATAAATTATTTGCTGCCGCATTTAGTCCAAAATTAGCTATCCGATACAAACCTTCTAATAAAATCTCTTTAAACGCTTCTATTGGCAGAGGTTTCAAGGCTCCCGACTTTAGACAGCT
>CANFJP010000150.1 GCA_947447485.1 Chitinophagaceae bacterium | reverse complement strand
GACAAGCACACCAGCAAATAAGTTATTATCTTTTTTTAGTACTGATAGCTATGAGTATTTCTTATGCTATTTATTTTATAAAAAACAAACAATACACTCATTTACTCAAAAGTGGTGGTTTGTTAATCATTGCGGGCATTATTGGCATTGGAGCGAATGCGTTGGTATTGATGACCACATTCGATTACAGCAAGGAATCAAAACGGGGTGGCCAATTGATGATGGGCCAAAAAACAAGCAATAAAGATGTAGTAAAGGACGGAAAAACAAAAGGCCTTACAAAAGATTATGCATTTATGTGGAGTTATGGAAAAGAGGAAACATGGAGCTTGTTGTTTCCTGGCGTAATGGGATATGGATCACATCAAGCTGAAAGGGATGGCGAGGGTTATATTTTCCCTAGTATAGATGAAAAAGGACATTTGGTAAAATATGTAACCGACAATCTACCACAAATTCCTGCCGATCAGATTGTAAATCAAATGCAGGGCACCTTGTATTGGGGCAAACAACCCTTTACCAATGGACCTATTTATCTAGGGGCTATCATTTGTTTCTTATTCATTTTTGGACTGTTTTATTTAGACGGTAAACACAAATGGTGGATACTTTCTGCCGCTGTTTTTGGAATCTTATTATCCTGGGGTGAAAATCTTCCCAGTTTAAATTATTGGATGTTTGATCATTTCCCTTTGTACAATAAATTCAGAGTGCCTACGATGGCATTGGTGATTCCTCAATTGGTCTTCCCTATTATTGCGGTGTTGGTATTGGATAGATTGATAAAAAATGAAGATGCCACAGGATGGGCCAAATTTAAAAAAGCTTCGCTCGCCACTCTAGGCGTTTTCACTTTGATTACTTTATTTTATGTAAGCAGTGACTTTAGCAATGAAAATAAAGAAAGAACAATCGCATTTAATACTATTATCAAAGAAAAAAATGGCGATATCAATGCACAGCTAAGTGAGTTAAACAATAAATTTAAACCGGCTGTTGACAACCAGATTTACGAAGGAATGACAGCCAACTTAAGCCAGGCTGCAGGCGCCGACGCGTCTAAATCAGCTAGAGAATTTGTAAGTGCTTTGAGGCAAGACAGAGCAGCATTGCTACTTTCAGACATCATTCGCTCATTGGTTTTGATATTGATTTGCGGCGCATTGATTGCGCTTTATTTAAAAAAGAAAGTCAATATGTTGATCATGCTAGTGGGCGTAACGTTGTTATCTACCATTGATCTACTTCAATTCGGATCAAAATATTTAAACAATTACAGTTTTGATAATAAAGAATCTTACGAAGCAAATGAATTCCCTCTTTCAAATGCAGACAATCAAATTTTACAGGACAAGGATCCAAACTTCAGGGTATTCAACACCGCTAGTTTGGAAGAATCTAAAACATCCTATTACCACAAATCAATCGGTGGGTATCACCCCGCAAAAATTGGCATTTACGACGATTTAATGAGCTATCAACTTTCAGGATCACCCAACATAGCAGTATTAAACATGCTTAATACGAAATATGTAATTCAACAACAAGGAAATGATAAAGTTGCTTCTCTTAACCCTGGAGCTTTAGGAAATGCTTGGTTTGTAAAAAATGTAACTATTGTAAAAGGACCTATTCAAGAGATGAACGCATTGAATGCCTTTAATCCTAAAGACACTGCTTTTGCAGATGAATCGTTTAAGGATAATATTGGCTCCTATTCTCCTGCTGACAGCAGTTCAAGCATTCGCATGACTTCATTTGACAACGACACCATCAATTATAAAACACATTGCAATGCAAATCACATCGCCGTATTTAGTGAGATATATTACAAAGACTGGCATGCCTATATAGATGGCAAGTCTGCTAAATATTTTAAAGCAAATTATGTATTGAGAGCGATGAATGTCCCTGCAGGTGACCACGAAATTAAATTCATATTTGAACCCGCTACATTTTATAATGGACGAACCATTAGCGATATAAGCAGTTGGCTGGTAGCATTGCTACTGGTGGCTTACTTAGTTAAAGAAATCATCAATAATAAAGGGAAGCAAACAACTTGAGTAAGAAAATAAACATACTAGCACTCGTACCTTATCGTATTTATCCTGCAAAAATGGGTGGACAAAAAGGCATTGCCTTTTTTTACGAATACTTGTCTAAGCTTATTCCTGTATCGATCATTTCAACAAAAGAAAATGTAAGCACCACTTCTGCTGTTGAAGAATATATACCCTTATTGAGTAACTCAAAACTCAGATACATCAATCCATTGCTCTTTTTTTCAATTAAAAGAAAAATTAAGCAGCACCATTATTCTCATTTAATATTAGAACACCCTTATTTTGGTTGGCTAGGAATATTGCTAAAGAAATTTACCTCCATTTCATTGGTGATTCACTCGCACAACATCGAATCGCTCCGATTCAAGAGCACGGGAAAATGGTGGTGGCGAATTTTATGGGCATATGAAAAAAGAGTACATCAATATGCAGACATCAATTTTTTTATCACGGAAGAAGATAAATTATTTGCAATCAACCATTTTAAATTAAAAGCGAATGCCTGTCATACCATTACATATGGTTTTGAATTACATGAATCTCCTTCTTCACAAGAAAAGCAAACAGCTAGAAAAAAAATAATTGAACAATATCAATTACCTACTGAAAATAAATTACTACTATTCAACGGAACATTGGATTACAAGCCCAATCTTGATGCACTCAATACCATCATTACCAATATCAACCCATTGCTTTTTGCTGAGAAAAATTTCCATTACACAATACTAATTTGCGGAAAGAATTTACCTAGCTATTACACTGAATTAAAAGAATACAATTCCCAAAACATTATCTACGCAGGATTTGTGGAGGATATTAATCTATACTTTAAAGGTGTTGACATTTTCTTGAACCCTGTAATAGATGGCGGCGGAATTAAAACAAAACTAGTAGAAGCTCTGGGGCATAATCTTGATTGCATAAGTACCATCAATGGTGCTATTGGAGTACCTGCCGACATAACAAATGGCAAATTGACAATTATTCAAGATAATAACTGGAGGTCATTCGCACAAGCAGTCATACAATACAAATCAACAGAACAAAATATCAATGATCATTTCTTTACTCATTTCTACTGGGGAAACATTGCACAAAAAGCCGCCAGTCACCTTAGTAAATAATCAATACTTTAATTGGATGCTCTAGGAGTAAGTTTCAATACTTGCTCAAAAAATAATTTCGTTTCGCGTTCTACAGATACTACATCTTTTGATTTTATT
>CANFJP010000149.1 GCA_947447485.1 Chitinophagaceae bacterium | reverse complement strand
GTAGGAATATTGGCTCCTGAAATAGTAGCAAAAACGGGCTGGACTACCGATGAATTATTATCCGCGATTGATACAACTAAATTGCTGCCCTCTTATGACTTTGTTACTTTGTTGATTGGAGTTAATAATCAATACAGAGGAAGAAGTGTAGAAAATTATAAGCTTGAGTTTGAACAATTATTGCAAAAAGCCATTCGTTTTGCAAAGGGAAAAAATAAAAATGTTTTCGTATTTAGTATTCCTGATTGGGGGGCAACGCCTTTTGCAGAAGGAAAAAAAATTGCCCAAATAGCCACAGAAATAGACGCATACAATCTAGCTTGTATGCAAATTACAATTCATCATCAATGCCAATTTATAGAAATTACTCGTTCTCAACGAGCCGATGGAATGGATACTGTATTTCTTGCAAGTGATTTATTGCATCCTTCCGGAAAAGAGTATGCAAAATGGGCGGAACTTTTTGCTCGCATTCTTAATGAAGTAATTCACGACAAAGCTTAAAGAACAAGCGTTCTCTTGCTTACTTATTTTTCTTAAATCTATTGGCAATTACTTCTAATTGCTCATCAGTCATTTTTGAAGTCTTTTTTAATAATTGACAAAAGGCAGCTACTTCATCCTCCGCTGCGGGACAGCCCATGTTTTCTCCTGGAGTGCTGAGTGGCTCTCCTTCTTTGCGTATAAAGCTATCACCCAGTAATTTTCCCTCTTTATCTAAAATTAACCAAAACGGCAATCCTGCTTTGTCTCCGTTATATTTTTTTCTAACAAGATCAGCTCCTACATTTTCTAGTTGCTTGTTTTCTTTTGATTCGTCAACAGTTAAATAAGTGATCACATAATTATTGTCAAAAAAACTGCTGCAAGTTTCGTCATGAATAGCCGCATCCATTTTCTTGCACCAACCACACCAGCTAGCATGAAAAATTACGATGACGTTTTTCTTTTCCTTTGCAGCTTTTTTATAGGCTTCAGCTAATATTTTTCCTGAAGCAGGAGCTGCTTGCCCAAATGAATTATTGCTAGTGGCAATAATTAAAATGAATAAGATTGCAGTTGCGAAGTGTTTTTTCATATTATTATTTTATTCGTTTATTGAATCTAAATAAATTTTCATTTCATTTCTGTATTTTTCAGCAGCCACGCTGGCTTGTGCTGCAAAATCAATTCCGTTTCCTGCGTAGATAATCGCCCTAGATGCGTTTACCAGTAGTCCGCATTCTTTATTCATGCCAGCCTGTACAACATCTTTTAAGTTTCCTCCTTGTGCTCCAATGCCAGGAACCAATAAAAAATGATTGGGTAATATTTTTCTGATATTTGCAAATTCTTCCGCTTTGGTGGCGCCAGCAACAAACATTACATTGTTTTCATTGCCCCATTTACTAGCAGTTTGTAATACTTGTTCATACAGGAAATTTGCTTTCTCATTTTTTATTGTAAGCATTTCAAAGTCTTTTGAACCTTCGTTGCTAGTCAATCCTAATATAATGGTCCATTTGTTTTCGTATTCCAAAAAAGGTCGAATGCTATCTTCACCCATATAGGGTGCAACTGTAATGGCATCAAATGGCAATGTTTCAAAAAATGCTTTTGCATAGTAAGAAGAAGTATTCCCAATATCGGCTCTCTTTGCATCTGCAATTTTGAAATGGGTAGAAGGTATATAATGTACTGTTTGTTCCATTATATCCCATCCTTTCGATCCCAATACTTCGTAAAAAGCGGTATTGATTTTATAGCTAACACACAGGTCTTTTGTAGCATCAATGATTGCTTTGTTAAATTGTAGAATTGCATCTGGCTGACTTCTTAGGTGCTCGGGAATTTTATTGATATCGGTATCAAGTCCTATGCAAAGAAAAGTTTTCTTTGTTTTTATTTGATGCACCAATTCCTGACGGGTCATAGTAATTTATTTTTTTATTTTCTCCAGCATTATATTTTCAATATGCTCGCTGTTCCATATTTCACTTATGTTTTCTATTTGCATTATTTCATCCATAATGGATTGCTGTGCGTTGCCTTTTTCTAATGCTTCACTATATCTTATGTTTGGAGAAAAGGTCACCATGCTGTATGCCGGGGTCCATTTGTCTGGATACTTTGCGCTGAATTGGGCCTCAATTTTCTTTTGTAATAGAAAAGTGGTATCCGCTACTTTGTCTCTCATTTCCACAAAATTATTGAGTGCCAGTGTGGCAATGGCATCGCCATCAGGTTTTCTTAATGTTTGGTACTCTTGTAGAATAGTGTTCCAATTGTGGGCATGTTTTGTAATCAATTGATTGAGTACCGAGCAATCCTCAAATCCGCAATTCATTCCTTGTCCAAAAAATGGAACAATGGCATGAGCTGCATCTCCAATCAATGCAAACTTATCTTCTCTGATCCAAGGGAAACATTTTACTGTAACCAGGGATGCCGTAGCGTTGTTAAAAAAATCTTCTTCCAATGTGGGCATTAATTTGGCAGCATCAGAAAAGGTAGTATTAAAAAAGGAGCGTACTTTTTCTTTGCTATTTAAAGAAGCAAAAGAAGGGTCGCCTTCAAAGGGAAAGAATAGCGTACAAGTGAAACTTCCATCCATATTTGGCAGGGCAATTAGCATGTAGTTTCCTCTTGGCCAAATGTGTAAAGCATTTTTTTCCATTAAAAATTCTCCATTTGCTCCTGCTGGAATAGTTAGTTCCTTGTATCCGAAATCAATATAATATTGTTGATATTGGAATCGGTCATGTTGCATTTGATGTGTAAGTCTGGCTGCAGAAAAGGCGCCATCGCTTCCAAAAATCAGGTCTTGTTTTATTGCATGTGGTTGATTTCTTTCAGTGTTTGTAAAATGAATTTCGTTTTTACTCCAATCAATATTGTCACACCTTTCATTAAAGCATATTTCTACCTGATGTTTTTCTGCCAAATTCATCAATGTCCGATTGAGGTCACCTCTTGAAACTGAATTGATGAATTGTCCGTCTTTTCCATATGCTTGGTAAACTAGTTTTCCATCTGCAAGATGCATTTGCCTGCCATGCATGGGTATCGAAATTTTTCTAATTTCATCCATGATGCCCACTTCTTCTAAAGCCTTGATGCCTCTATCGCTTAAGGCCAAGTTGATTGATCGTCCGGCACTGATTGATGCTTTTCTCATGTCGGGCCTACGCTCATACACTTTCACTTTGTATCCTTGTTTAGAAAGATAGATTGATAGCAATGAGCCTACTAAACCTGCGCCAATGATTGTTACTTCTTTTTGCATATTACTTGCTACAATAGGTTTTAATAATT
>CANFJP010000148.1 GCA_947447485.1 Chitinophagaceae bacterium | reverse complement strand
TTTTTATGAAAGAACCGGTTCGAGCAAACCTTCGGCTATTCTTCGCGCTGGAAGCATCGGCATTACACTTCAGTGGCTTGGATGGGAAAAAAGAGGAGTGGTGCAGGTAACTGACTTGCATGACGGCCGTTTCAAGATTAAGGGCGGACAGAAGAACAGCATGAATACTGATTTTATCGAAATAGACGGAACGCTTAAGGTACTTACACCAACAAATCTTGAATTTGAGGGAATCATCAACACACAGGTATCCTATATTAACAAAGGTGCTGCATGCGTTCGCCAAGGAAAATATCATTTCGTTGCCATGCCCGGTAAAAAATACTGGCGATTAAAAGAAACAGCCAATTGTGAAGGAGGAATGGTGGTGGATTATATTGACTTGTATTTGAAGTAGCGGACAATAAAGTTTAAAAGGTTTCAAAGGTTGAAGGGGTTGAAGTGTCTCTGCCCAACCTATTAAACTTCTTCAACTTTTCAAACCACTTAAACTAAAAAATCCCGCTAAAAGCGGGATTTTTGTTGTACCACGTACGGGACTCGAACCCGTGATTCCTCCGTGAAAGGGAGGCGTCTTAACCTCTTGACCAACGCGGCATTTTAAAATCGGACGGCAAAGATACTATTGTACAAGGATGCCTCCAAATTTTTTGAAAAAATAGCCAAATTAATGGTTTAGTTGAATAAGCGAAGGAGTAATTGTAATAAGAAGGCCAAAAAATATAATATTATCCCTCTATATTCTGTAATTTTGCCCTGCAAAAACAAGTTTTAAAATCAAATTTTATTTATGAGCACAGTTAAGGTCGCAATCAATGGTTTTGGACGTATTGGCCGGTTGGTTTTTCGTCAAATCTATAATATGAAAGGAATTGATGTTGTTGCCATCAATGATTTAACAAGCCCCGCAGTATTGGCTCATTTATTAAAATATGATAGTGCTCAAGGAAGATTTGGTGAAGAAGTGAAGCATACAGACAATGCCATTATAGTTAATGGACATGAAGTTAAAATATATGCCCAAAAAGACCCAGCCCAAATTCCTTGGGGAGCTCATGATGTGGATGTAGTCATTGAAAGCACAGGATTCTTTACCGATAAAGACAAAGCGGCTGCCCATTTAACGGCTGGCGCAAAAAGAGTAGTCATATCTGCTCCAGCAACTGGAGACCTTAAAACAGTTGTATTCAATGTGAATCATGGTATTTTAGATGGCAGTGAAACGATTATCAGTTGTGCAAGTTGTACCACCAACTGTTTGGCGCCAATGGCAAAAACATTGAATGATCATTTTGGAATCGTTACAGGAATTATGAGTACCATACATGCATATACCAATGATCAAAATACATTGGATGCACCTCATCCAAAAGGAGATCTTCGTAGAGCAAGAGCTGCCGCTGCCAACATTGTACCCAATAGTACCGGTGCTGCAAAAGCAATAGGATTGGTGTTGCCAGAATTAAAAGGAAAATTAGATGGAGGCGCACAACGCGTTCCAGTGATCACCGGTTCGGTGACCGAATTATATAGTATTCTTGAAAAATCAGCTACCGTAGAATCTATCAATGCAGCCATGAAAGCAGCGAGCAACGAAAGCTTTGGTTATACCGAAGATGAAATTGTTAGCAGTGATATTATAGGTATTCATTATGGTTCTTTATTTGATGCCACTCAAACAAAAGTGATGACAGTAGGAGATAAGCAAATGATTAAAACGGTGAGTTGGTACGATAATGAAATGAGCTATGTGTCTCAATTGGTAAGAACAGTAAAGCATTTTGCTGGATTGATTGGGTAAATTTTCGTTCAACTAGTTTCAGGAGTTTAATGAGTTTAAGAGGTTGCTTTAATTCATAAGAACTTTTTAAACCTTTGGAACATCTGTAACCTTTTAAACTTATCTATAATGTCAACATTTAGCTCCTATTCTTTCAAAGACAAGAAAGTCCTCATTCGCGTAGACTTCAACGTTCCCCTAAACGATCAATTTGAAATAACGGATGATACCCGCATGACGGCTACCTTACCCACCATTAAAAAAATTCTTGAAGAAGGCGGTAGTGTTATTTTAATGAGCCATTTAGGTCGTCCAAAAACTGGACCAGAAGATAAATTTTCATTGCATCATATAATATACCATTTAGTAAAATTATTAAATGGGGCAACGGTAAAATTTGCCAACGATTGTATTGGTGCTGAAGCAATTGAAAAATCGGCCGCTCTAAAACCAGGAGAGGTTTTGCTATTGGAGAATGTAAGATTTTATAAAGAGGAAGAAAAAGGAGACAGAGCATTTGCTGAAAAGTTAAGCAAGTTAGGAGACGTATACGTGAACGATGCATTTGGTACCGCCCACAGAGCGCATGCCTCTACAGCAATTATAGCAGATTTTTTTCCTGCTGATAAAAAAATGTTTGGCTTGCTGATGAATGCTGAAGTAGCAAGTGCCGAAAAGGTGTTGCATGCTGCCGAAAAGCCATTTACAGCTATCATTGGAGGAGCAAAAGTGAGCGATAAAATTTTAATAATAGAAAACTTACTAGAACGCGCAACCGATATTATTATTGGCGGTGGAATGGCCTATACTTTTTGGAAAGCACAAGGAAAAGTTATTGGAAACTCATTGTGTGAAGATGATCGTATGCCGCTAGCGCTCGAGATTCTAGCCAAAGCAAAATCAAAAGGGGTCCACATTCATTTGCCTATAGATAGTACCATTGCAGACAAATTTGCACCCGATGCACAAACTACCAATTGCGAAAGTTTTGGTATTCCAAGTGGATGGATGGGATTGGATATTGGGCAAAAAGCCATTGCGGATTTTAAGGAAGTAATTCTCAAAAGCAAAACCATTTTGTGGAATGGTCCAATGGGTGTTTTTGAAATGGAAAAATTTCAGAACGGCACCAAATCAATTGCATTGGCCGTTGCAGAAGCTACCACCAAAGGAGCATTTAGTTTAGTCGGCGGTGGCGACAGCGTGGCTGCCATTAATAAATTTAATCTTTCCGATAAAGTAAGTTATGTATCTACCGGCGGAGGTGCCATGCTCGAATATTTTGAAGGAAAAGAATTGCCCGGTATCGCAGCCATAAAGAACAGTCAGTTGGTTTCAAATGTTTAATGAGTTGAATGGGTTTAAAAGGGTACAGCCAACAACGTAAATTTTTAAACAGTTGCAACCTTTGAAATTATTTATTTACTCACTTGCCAACATTGCCGAAACTCGCCTCCCTCCAAGTCGATCCTCGATTTCATTGAATTTATTACTATATTTATAGATACAATTCATTCATCGTA
>CANFJP010000147.1 GCA_947447485.1 Chitinophagaceae bacterium | reverse complement strand
GCATATAAAGCAGGCTTACGCAAAGGCGATAAGATTATTAAAATAGACAGCATCAATACATCCTTTTATGATGAGTATGCTACTGAAATGAAGAATAAGAAAAAAGGATCTATTGTATCGGTAATGGTTAGCCGAAATGACAGTACTGTTTCATTAATTACTTCATTACCCGAGGACGGAAGACTTGGCTTTGGATCACCTAATAGGCCAGAGCAGTTTGATAGTTTAGGCATATACAAATACACCATTACTAAATATGGTTTTTTTGCAGCCATTCCAGCTGGAATAAAAAGAGCGGGTAATGAACTGAGTTTTTACATTGATCAATTTAAAAAGATATTGTCTCCTCAAACAGGAGCTTATAAAGGTGTGGGTGGATTCAAGGCCATGGGCTCAGTTTTTTCTGGACAAGGATGGGACTGGGAGCATTTCTGGACAATTACCGCGTTCTTTTCTATTGTTCTAGCCTTTATGAATCTTTTACCCATTCCGGCTTTAGATGGTGGACATGTGGTTTTTACTTTGGTTGAAATGATTACAGGTAGAAAACCAAGTGAGAAATTCCTTGAATATGCTCA
Organism: Chitinophagaceae bacterium; assembly: GCA_947447485.1. Lineage (GTDB taxonomy): Bacteria > Bacteroidota > Bacteroidia > Chitinophagales > Chitinophagaceae > Ferruginibacter. The sequence continues at coordinate 2,777 of CANFJP010000147.1, read as the reverse complement.
AATTGTGGGTATGATTCTTTTACTTGGACTCATGCTCTATGCAAATGGGAATGATTGGTTTGGCTGGGGGAAGTAGGAACGATCGACGTTTAAGGTTTAAGGTTTAACGTTAAATAGTAAATTACAAACGCTTCCTAAACTAGCAGCTATCATCCCCACTCATAATATTTCTTCAACCTCACTAATGTAACTATTGTATTTTTGCAGTATGCTCAAATCGGTTCGCATATTACAAAATTCATTGGTTCTTACTTTCAAGGAATTAAGAGTAAATAAATTGCGAACTGCCCTCAGTCTCACAGGAGTGGCATTCGGTATTTTTTGTATTATCGGTGTGTTAACAACTGTTAATAGTCTTGAGCAAAACATTCAAAATGAAATCAAGAGTTTAGGTAATAATACCATTTATATTGATAAGTGGGATTATAGTGGTGCCCCCAATAAGCCCATGTGGAAATTGCGAGCAAGGCCAGTTATGAAATTGGATGAAGCTGGATTGATTAAAGAAAGATCAATGATGACTTCTGAAATCACTTATTTAATGCAATCGAATACCAACTTGTCTTATAAGGATGATGTATTAGAGGATGTTAGAGTATACGGTATCAATGATGCGCAAATCTCCATTCAGCCTATTCAATTTGAAATAGGAAGGTATTTTTCATCTAGCGAATTCAATGCAGGGACAAACAATTGTATTATTGGGTATGTAAATGCAGAAGATTTATTTGGATCAGCTGAACGCGCTATAGGGAAGCGGTTGGATGTAAAAGGGAAAAAAGTAACCATCATAGGTGTCATCAAAAAGGAAGGAAAGAATTTTATCGGATGGGATTATGATAAATGTATTATGCTCAATAATAAATTTGCCAAACAATTATTTGATCCCGAATATTCTAATCCTATATTAATTGCTAAAGGAAGACCAGATATTACAACAGATGCATACATGCAAGAGCTCAGAGGTGTCATGAGACAAATAAGAAGATTAAGCCCAACGCAAGAAGATAATTTTTCTTTAAACAGCGTGGAGGCATTTAGTAAAGCCATATCGCAATCTTTCATAACCATTAATATTGTAGGGTCTATTATTGGAGGCATTAGTCTGATTGTAGGCATGTTTGGTATCGCCAACATAATGTTTGTTACTGTCAAAGAACGCACTTCCGTTATCGGTCTTAAAAAAGCAATTGGGGCAAAAAAAGTGACAATCCTATTTGAATTTCTATTGGAAGCAGCCATTTTATGTATTCTAGGTGGGGCAATAGGTTTATTCCTCGTGTATATTTTAACGCTCATTTTATCAGGCCCATTAGATTTTCCAGTATTTTTATCTGTGCCAATGATATTTATTACAGTTGTCATTTGCTTGGTAGTGGGTATATTAGCGGGTATTATCCCAGCATCTAGAGCTGCTAAAATGGATCCGGTGACAGCCATTAGAAGTTGATAGTTTAATCTCAAATAACAAACATATTATATTGAAAATCAATATTCTTGCTATAGAGTCTTCTTGTGATGAAACCGCTGCTTCGGTGTGTTGTAATGGGCAAATATTATCTAATGTAATTGCTTCTCAAAAGATACATGAGTTATATGGAGGAGTAGTACCCGAACTGGCTAGTAGGGCTCACATGCAAAATATTGTACCTGTTGTAGATGCGGCATTGAAACAAGCAAAATGCAACATGGCTGATATTGATGCCATTGCTTTTACACAAGCTCCTGGTTTGATAGGTGCCTTATTGGTGGGTGCACAGTTTGCTAAATCATTGTCTTTGTCCTTAGGCAAACCCTTAATAGCTGTTCATCATATGCAAGCGCATGTACTAGCCAATTTGATTAACGAGCCCAAGCCTTCATTTCCTTTTTTATGTTTAACTGTTAGTGGTGGACATACGCAAATTGTACTCTGTAAATCTCCTTTGGAAATGGAAGTAATTGGACAAACCATTGATGATGCAGCAGGAGAAGCTTTTGATAAAACAGCTAAAATACTTGGCTTGCCTTATCCAGGAGGCCCTTTGATTGATAAATATGCCCAACAAGGGAATCCGAAAGCTTATTCTTTTCCCGAGCCTAATATTCCTGGATTAGACTTTAGTTTTTCGGGTTTAAAAACGTCTATTTTATATTTCTTGCAAAATGCAGGTACGAGTAATGTGTATAAAGAAGAATTTTCTACAACACCCGATGAAAGAAAAATATTTATAGACAACAATCTTGCTGATATCTGCGCTTCTGTGCAACATAGAATTGTTACTATCTTATTAAATAAGCTATCCAAAGCATCAAATGAAACCGGAATAAAAGACATCTGTATTGCCGGCGGAGTGAGCGCTAATAGTGGCCTGCGATCTGAATTGGAAATAAGAGGCAAAGCAAATGGCTGGAATGTATTTATACCTTCGTTTGAGTATTGTACCGACAATGCTGCAATGATCGCCATTGCTGGTTATTACAAATATCTTGCGAATGAATTTTCAGATATAAGTGTAGCTTCTACTGCAAGAGCAGAATCGTAATTGAGTAGTTTGTTAGCATTTTATTTTATTTAAATATCCCAACTTGTCAAATAGTTATTTTCAATTCAAACAGTTTATTATTCATCAAGACAAATGTGCAATGAAAGTTTGTACAGATGCTTGTTTATTTGGCGCTTGGATAGCAGATAAGATTAAGAATAATTCAATTAATAATGGGTTGGATATTGGGGGAGGAACTGGACTGTTAAGTTTGATGCTGTCACAAAAACATCCAGTACAAATTGATATAAT
>CANFJP010000146.1 GCA_947447485.1 Chitinophagaceae bacterium | reverse complement strand
TTGGTAACCGGAGCCCTTAATCTTAAGGGCTCCTTTTTTATTCTGGAAGGGGGAATAATCCTTCTACAAAATCTTGCTTATCAAACACTAGTAAATCTTCCGCCTTTTCGCCTACTCCAATAAACTTAACAGGTATCTTAAATTGATCCGCAATGGCTAATACCACGCCTCCTTTAGCGGTACCATCTAATTTAGTTACCGCAAGCGCGGTTACTTCTGTAGTGGCCGTAAAATGCCTCGCTTGCTCCAATGCATTTTGGCCTGTACTTCCATCGAGTACCAAGAGTACTTCATGTGGCGCAGCAGGAATAACCTTTTGAATTACTCTTTTAATCTTAGACAACTCCTCCATTAAATGGGCTTTGTTATGCAATCTGCCTGCAGTGTCTATTAAAATAACATCCACATTTTTTGCCACCCCACTTATTACCGTATCATAGGCAACGGATGCAGGATCACTGCCCATTTCTTTTTTTACAATGGGGACATTCACTCTTTCACTCCAAATAGTAAGTTGATCTACAGCAGCTGCCCTGAATGTATCAGCAGCACCTAGCAAAACAGATTTGCCCGCTTTGGAGAAATTGTATGCCAATTTTCCTATGGTGGTTGTTTTGCCCACACCATTCACCCCTACCACCAACATCACATGAGGTTTATGCCCAATCGGCAATTCGTAATTATTATAAGAAAGGTCCTCTGGAGCAGCTACGAGAATATTTTTTATTTCTTCTTGAATGATTCCAGCTAATTCATTTGTACGTAGATATTTGTCTTTCGCTATTCTTTTTTCTAACTGATGAATAATTTTCACTGTAGTTTCTACTCCAACATCTGCACTCACCAACGCATTCTCCACCTCATCCAATACATCTTCATCAATGGTACTCTTACCTACAATCGCTTTGGCTATTTTCCCCAAAAAGCCTTCTCGTGTTTTTTGCAAACCCTGCCCCAGCGTTTCCTGCTGTTCTTTTTTGCCGAAAAATTTATCGAATAACCCCATCGTACAAATTGAAAATGATGATTAAAAATAGCTTTACAAAATATCCCTGCTTTTTATAAACAAATAAAGCCATTCTGAAGAACAGAACAGCTTTATCATACATATTTTACAAAGAGCCAATTAGCTCAAATGTTCCTTAATCTTGTCTTTGTGAACCATTGCTTCTTTAAAAGTATAAGCACCCGTTTTAGGGCTACGCAATGTACGTATTACTTTAGTCCAGTTCTTAGCATCCGCTGCTGCTTTCTGGTCTTTGGTCTTTATCGCGGTTTTAGCTGCTTTTGCCATGGGTAATCTAGTTTATTAGTTGAATAAATTCAACAGATTATTTAATTTCTTTGTGAACAGTTACTTTCTTTAACGTTGAGTTGTATTTCTTTAACTCCAAACGCTCAGGAGTATTTTTCTTATTCTTAGTAGAGATGTAGCGACTAGTACCAGCTAAACCGCTAGTCTTGTGCTCAGTGCACTCAAGAATAACTTGAACTCTATTTCCTTTCTTTGCCATTTTATGCTAATTTTTAAAAAGCTAATTAAATTTTTACTCCAGCTGAACGAAGCTCTTTTACAACAGAATACAAACCATTTTTATTGATGGTTCTGATAGCTTCCGTAGAAACTTTTAATGTAACCCATTTATCTTCCTCAGCTAAAAAATAACGCTTGGTTTGCAAATTAGGCAAAAACCTACGCTTTGTTTTAATGTTGGAATGCGACACTTTATTACCTGTGATCGGCTTCTTTCCTGTTACCTGACATACTCTGGCCATGTTCCTGAATTTTGGACGGCAAATGTATGGAGAAAAGTTTAAAGTTTAAAGATTAAGTTTAAAAAGTTTTTGATTATCCACTATTAAAGGGCGTTTTTACCATAAAAATGCTTAATTTATACTGATTATCACTTATTTGAAGACCAAAAATTAGAAAAAATGACTACCCAAGAAGTCACCGTATCCCTTAATAATGGCTTGTTTTTTATGGCCCATATTGACCAATTTAAAGTACCAATGGATACAACCAATGAATTTAGCCAACAAGCCGGCCCAAGTCCAAAGAAATTAATGCTATCGGCTTTGGGAGGATGCACAGGAATGGATGTGGTTTCTATCTTACACAAAATGAAAGTATCGTTTACAGATTTTTCTATTGATATAAAAGCATCCTTAACAGAAGAACATCCAAAAATATTCAAAGACGTTCAGGTGATGTATAAAATAAAATTAGCAACAGAAGATCAACAAAAAATGGAAAAAGCAGTCACCTTATCTCAGGAAAAATATTGCGGAGTAAATGCAATGTTTAAATCATTTGCTTCTGTATCATCCAATATTTTGTTTCTGTAATCTTCTCGACTTGAGTAGCACCCTTGCCATTTGTAAAATAATTGCAAGCATAATGAAAGCAAGCCCCACATAAAATTGAGTATGCAATAATTTCTTTTCGTTGAAAAATACAAACGCCAGTATTATACCATACACTGGCTCTAGATTGTAGGTAAGGTTTGCCGTAAACGCAGAAATTTTTTGCAAAGATTTTAGCTGCAAATCAAAACTTATTACAGTGCAGAAAAAAGCTAGCACAAACAACCAAGCCCAATCTGAAGTAGAAGGTAAATAATAGATTGGAGGAAATTGCTTAAAATAAAAAGGGAGCAAACAAGTTAGGAGTAATAACCCGCCACCCAATTCATACAGCGTAAGTAATTTAGGAGAAAAAGTACGCACCAGCTTTCTATTAAAAATGGGGAAAAGCGCACTCCCAAGTGAGCAAATGATTCCAAAGATAATGCCTACTTTATACTCAGGATGAAAATCAAATATGATATAAATGCCAATAATAGCAAGAAACCCAAGTAATATTTCGGCTACTATAATTTCAGTTCGCATAATAATAGGCTCTAAAATAGCAGTAAAAAAACCGCTGGCAGAAAGACAAACCAAGGCCACTGAAATATTTGCATATTTAACACTGCCATAAAAAGTTACCCAATGAATGGAAATGATCAATCCTACTCCTGCAATCTTTAATGCGTCCTTCCAAGCAATGGACTTGATTTCATTTTTAAAAAGCATCACGCCTCCCAATATCATTACCGTTATCAATAATCTATACCAAACCAATAATCCTTCATTTAATGCAATTAATTTTCCCAACACAGCGGTAAACCCAGCTAAAAAAACAGCAATATGAAGTTGAATAAACGCTTTTTTCATAAAGAACAAATATAGGGGGAATGCGGGATACTAGATACGCGTTGAAGAATTGAACTCCTGCCTAGCGGCAGGTTAAACTTTAAACATTAAACTGTAAAAAGATGTTAAGACTATAAAATAAAATTAAACATAAGTATATTTGTCACCTTATAACATATATAGATATGAATTTTAAAAAGACTAACAATATTACCGGATGGCTTATTTGCCTGATCGC
>CANFJP010000145.1 GCA_947447485.1 Chitinophagaceae bacterium | reverse complement strand
TGGCGGTTTAAGGCTTAAAGTTCAAGGTTGAAGGTTCAATGTTCAAGGTTCAAAGTTCAAGGTTGAAGGTTCAACGTTGACTTTGAAAGAGTAGAATATTTAATAGTTAAATAGTAGTCTGGATGCTGGACGCGCCGGTGGCGAGGTTGAAGAAGTTGATTTTTTTTCTTAAAATGAAATTACTGTAATAACTTATTAAACTTTAAACCTTAAACATTCAAGGTTAATCCCTAGGCATTCTCATCATTCCGCCACGTCCGCCACCAAACATGTTTTGCATTTCTTTCATTGGTTTTATTTCAATGTCTTTAGGCGTTTCAAATTCTTTGTCGAGTATATTGGCTTTTAGATCAACTTTCGTTACTTCTACTTCCATGCGTCTTCCACGAGGTAATTTCATTTCATAACGCATTACAAATCCGTCTATTTTATCCAGTCCTCCAAGAGAAGCGCCCATCATATTTCCCATCATACCCATTCCGCTAAAACTACCAGTTGAAGCCACGTTTTGCAATGCAAATGCAGGAGTGTACCAAACAATGGAAGTATCTTTTCTACCCATGAATTTTGAGGTAATTACAAAAGCTTTTTTACAGTCATATCCAGCAATTTTTTTTGTTTCTGTGGTGAAACTAACATTTACTTCAGGAGTATAATTGAATTGCTGAGGGTCTCTTTTATTAGCAGTGTCTTTGGCTCTTCTTTCACGCATCATACTGTCTCTTTTCTTTTGCATTTCAGCTTGCTCGTCGTCTGTAATAAAGAACCCTGTTTTGTTGCCCATCATTTCCATGATCGTAGTGGTCGTTTTTTTGCTATTGTCTCTAAAAATGGTAGAACGCCCCATTTCTGATTTTATCTGCGTTTTAACAAGGTCGTTTTTAAGGTAAGTCACAAACTTTGTTTCTCCATCCATCATGTTTCTGAAGTTCATTCCGCCCTGCTGACCCTGGTTTTGAATATTTTGAACATCTTCCTCTTCCGGCGCAATGACGTTGGTGGTAGTGCTAATAATGGCTTGTTTAACTAGGGTTGTTTGGGCAAATCCTACAGATGTCAATAATGTCAATAAAAGGGAGAAAAGTACTTTCATAATTTATGATTTAAGTGCCAAAAGTAACAATGTGGTGTGGATTAGTCATCATCAATCTACTTTTTCACAGAATTTTACCAAGGATATGGTGTGAAAAAACTGTGTATAATTAGAGCCGTAATTCTCTGGAAAGCCCGAAAATACTGCATTTTAAACGGTACATTTACGTCTATTCAAAATCAATTCTGCGACTGGTTTTCGGCCTTTTAATATGGGAGAGAAGCAGATTATAGTTTTTGATAAAATAGAGTAAAAAAATCCATCATTTTCACGTAGGTTTGCCGCCTTAATAAAATCTGAAAAAGTGCGTTTAAAGAGTCTAGAAATAAAAGGGTTTAAAAGTTTTGCTGATAAAACAGTATTAAATTTTGATGAAGGAATCACCGGAGTAATCGGGCCCAATGGTTGCGGAAAAAGTAATATCATCGATAGTATTCGCTGGGTAATTGGCGAACATAAAATCAGTAATCTTCGAAGTGAAAATTTGGAGAGTTTGGTTTTTAATGGTAGCAAAACAAGAAGCGCCAGCGGATTGGCAGAAGTGAGTCTTACGTTTGAGAATACCAAGAATTTATTGCCTACTGAATTTAACACAGTAACGGTTACCCGAAAATATTATAAAAGCGGAGAGAGCGAATATCGTCTCAACGATGTTTCTTGTCGTTTGAAAGACATCCATAATTTATTTATGGATACTGGGATTAGTACCGATAGTTATGCAATCATTGAATTGGGAATGGTGGATGACATCATCAAGGACAAGGAAAATAGTCGTCGTAAAATGCTTGAACAGGCGGCGGGTATTACTATTTACAAAACAAGGAAGAAAGAAGCGAAATTAAAACTGGATGCAACCGAGCAGGATTTGGCGCGTATTGAAGATTTGCTTTTTGAGATCAACAATCAATTAAAAAGTTTAGAAAATCAAGCAAAGAAAGCAGAGAAGTATTTCGAAATTAAAAAAGAATACAAAGAAGTCAGCATAGAACTTGCCAAAGCTGCATTGGAAGGATTTAATATTACCTATCGTGATTTAAATCAGCAACAACAGCAAGAGGTAGATAAGAGAATAGAATTAGAAACTTCTATAGCCAAAGAAGAAGCGGGGCTTGAACAGGAAAAGCTTGCTTTCGTGGAAAAAGAAAAGGCTTTGCAACAAATGCAACATGCCTTTAATGAAATGCTCGACAAGGTGCGCAACAAGGAGAATGAAAAAAGTCTTTCTGCACAACGCTTACAACACTTGAAAGAGCGTCGTGCGAGCTTGGATGAATTTTTGTTAAAAGCAGCAGGACAGTTTAGCGGATTACAAGAAAGCATTGACTTTACTGGAAATCAAATCAATGACGAACAGGGTAAGTTAGAACAGTTGGAAGCCCAATTGCAAGGGTTGCAAAATGCGGTGGAAGACAAAAGAAAAGTATTCGATCATCAACGTAGCAGTATAGATGCGCTTAGAATAGAAAACCAGTCGATTCAACGCAATCAGTTTGATGCAGAAAAGAAGGTAGCCGTTGCCGATACTTCTATTCAAAATTTACAACGTTCTATTGCTCAGCTTCAAGAAGAAAAGACACAGCGCTTGGCTCAAATCAAACAGCTGGAGGCCGATAAAAAAGTTAAAGAAGAGGAGTTGGCTCAAGCTCAACTGAGCTTACAGCAGTTGCAAGAGGAGCATGAGTTTACCAAAGAACAAATTTTACAAACCCAGCAAATGCTTGATGGGTTGCGCAATAATCTTGCAGAAGAGAATCGCAAGCTTGATGCAAAGAAAAACGAACATGATTTATTAAAGAGTCTGATTGACTCTATGGAAGGATATCCTGAAAGCGTTAAGTTCTTACACAAGAATGCTGGCTGGAATCACACAGCTCCTTTGTTGTCTGATATCATTTATGTTAAAGAACAATATCGTACGGCGGTAGAGAATGTATTGGAGCCTTACCTAAACTACTATGTAGTTAATAACTTACAAGAAGGGTTGCAGGCAGTTCATCTATTGGATGAAAACAAAAAAGGGAAAGCAAATTTCTTTATTTTAGATCGTTTTACTTCTGCTGAAAGCATTCAACAACCTGCAGGCACTATCAAGGCTTTGGATGTAGTTGAAATAGATGCTCAATATGCTAAGTTGGCACAGCATGTACTGGGGAATGTGTTTATCGCTGAAACGGAAGAGGCGTTAAACGATACGAGTAATGCAATTATATTAGAGAAGTCAGGAAAATATGTAAAAGGAAAATATTCTTTAAGTGGTGGTAGTGTTGGGTTATTTGAAGGAAAGAAAATCGGGCGTGCTAAAAATCTAGAAAAATTAGTAAAAGAAATTGCTGCACAAGATACTG
>CANFJP010000144.1 GCA_947447485.1 Chitinophagaceae bacterium | reverse complement strand
TTCTCCTGAAAAAACCAACATGCTAGTCCAAACGTTAAAAGCCTTTCGTCACCTCATCAATGCATATCAAGTGGATGCCATCAAAGCATGCGCCACAAGTGCCATGAGAGATGCTAGTAATGCAAAAAGTATTTTAAAGATAGTGAAGAATGAAACCGGCTTAGACATTGAAATCATCTCAGGAGATACAGAGGCCAATTTAATTTATGAAAATCACGTAGCGGAAAATTTAGATAAAGACCATAGTTATATGTACATCGATGTGGGTGGCGGTAGTACGGAAGTGTCTTTTTTTAGTAATGGTAAACTTATTTTTAAAGAATCCTTCAATATCGGTACCATCAGAATTTTAAAAGGAATGGTAACAGAGAGCAATTGGGATCAAATGAAAGAAACCATCAAGCAATCAACTAAAAACTATAAAGACATCGTTGCCATTGGAAGTGGCGGAAACATCAATAAGGTGTTTTCTATGAGCAAAAAAAAGGATGGTAAACCGATTGACTTAGACCTGCTCAAAGACTATTACAAAGAATTAAGCAGCCTCTCCATCAAAGAAAGAATTGCAAAATTTAATCTCCGAGACGATAGAGCCGATGTGATTGTTCCCGCCCTACTCATTTATATCAATGTAATGCGCTGGTCGGGAGCGAACGAAATATATGTCCCCAAAATAGGATTGGCCGACGGACTCATTCAACACCTTTGGGAAGAAGTTAAAACAGGCGTTAAATAACCTGAAAACGACAGATCGTCCCAAATTGTTGCTTTTACTCATCTTTCTGAATAAATTACGGCTATAATCTCCCCCAATTCCCCAATGAGATGTTCCTAATTTCCCGATAACTACTTAATTTTACACCTCCAAGCGAGCCAAGCAGGATTTGTCTTATTCTAACGCAGAACCATCTCCCCAATCGCATAGATCTGAATCTTAAAAAAAATATATGCCAGCTAAAAAAGAAGTAAAGAAAATTACTACCCATACTTTACAGAAAATGAAAGAATTGGGTGAAAAAATTTCTATGATCACCGCTTATGATTTTTCATTTGCTAAACTATTTGATAAAGCAGGGATAGATATTATTTTAGTGGGAGACAGCGCAAGCAATGTGATGGCCGGACACGAAACCACCCTTCCTATCACCTTAGACCAAATGATTTATCATGCTCAAAGTGTCGTTCGTGGAATTGAAAGATGCTTGGTAGTAGTAGATATGCCCTTTGGATCATACCAAGGAAATTCTAAAGAAGCCCTCAACTCAGCTATTAGAATTATGAAAGAAACCGGAGGACATTCAGTAAAATTAGAAGGAGGTGAAGAGGTGGTGGATTCTATTAAAAGAATTGTAGGCACAGGAATTCCTGTAATGGGACATTTAGGACTTACTCCACAAAGCATATACAAATTTGGAACTTATTCTGTTAGAGCAAAAGAAGAAGATGAAGCTTTAAAATTAAAAAAAGATGCTTTACTGCTTCAAGAGGCAGGCTGCTTTGCCATTGTATTAGAGAAGATTCCTGCTGCATTGGCAAAAGAAGTATCAGAAAGCATTCACATCCCTACAATAGGCATAGGTGCAGGCGGACATTGCGATGGACAAGTATTGGTGATGCATGACATGCTAGGTATTAACACCGAATTTAAACCTCGATTCCTTCGTCAATACTTGAATTTAAGCGAACAAATAAACACTGCAGTAAAACAATATATTACTGATATTAAAAGCAAAGATTTTCCTAACAGCAAAGAACAATATTAATACTACTCATTATTAAAAATATATTAAACTACAAAATCAAATGGAATTTTTATCAGCATTAAAAATACAATCAAACAATTCGGGTGTTTCTACCGGAGCTAAGTGGATTAAAACAACTGGAGAAAAAATTCACTCCTACTCTCCTGTAGACGGAAAACTAATCGGCTCCGTTACAGGAGCTGATAAAAAAGCGTATAAAGCGGCCATTCAAACAGCAGAAAAAGCTTTTAAAGAGTGGCGCTTGTGGCCTGCTCCAAAAAGAGGAGAAATTGTTAGACAAATCGGAGATGAACTTAGAAAAAATAAAAACCCTTTAGGCAAACTGGTAAGTTATGAAATGGGCAAAAGCTTACAAGAAGGGCTAGGCGAAGTGCAAGAGATGATTGATATTTGCGATTTTGCTGTTGGCCTATCAAGACAATTACATGGATTAACCATGCACAGTGAAAGACCAGGACATCGTATGTATGAACAATATCACCCATTAGGAATTGTGGGGATTATTTCAGCATTCAACTTTCCTGTAGCCGTTTGGAGCTGGAATAGCATGCTAGCTTGGGTTTGCGGAGATGTATCTATCTGGAAGCCAAGCGAAAAAACACCTCTATGCGGCATTGCTTGTCAGAAAATCATCGAAACAGTATTTAAGAAAAACAATGTGCCCGAAGGCGTTAGTTGCTTAATAAGTGGTGGACGCGAAGTAGGCGAATGGATGAGCAATGATCCAAAAGTTCCTTTGGTTTCAGCAACTGGAAGCACTAGAATGGGCAAGGCTGTTGCAGCTACTGTAGCACAAAGACTTGGAAGAAGCTTATTAGAACTCGGTGGAAACAATGCCATTATCATTTCAAAAGAAGCCGATTTAAACATTGCCCTAATTGCCGCTACATTTGGCGCAGTGGGAACTGCTGGTCAACGTTGCACCACTACTCGAAGATTGATCATACATGAAAAAATATACAGCAAGTTTAAAGACAAACTTGTTCATGCATACAAGCAATTAAAAATTGGCAATCCGTTAAATGAAAAAAATCATGTAGGCCCATTGATTGACAAAGACGCCGTAAAAGCTTATTTACATTCTATAGAAAGATGTAAGACTGAAGGCGGTAAGTTTATTGTAGAAGGCGGTGTATTAAAAGGAAAAGGATATGAAAGCGGATGCTATGTTAAGCCTTGTGTTGCAGAAGCTAAAAATTCTTATGCTATTGTACAACATGAAACCTTTGCTCCCATTCTTTATATCATGAAATACAAAACAATGCAAGAAGCCATTGATTTACAAAATGGAGTGCCTCAAGGACTTTCTTCTTCTATTGTTACTAATAATTTGAAAGAAGCAGAATTGTTCTTATCACAATCTGGAAGCGATTGTGGTATTGCCAACGTAAATATTGGTACTTCAGGTGCGGAGATTGGCGGAGCTTTTGGTGGTGAAAAAGAAACAGGGGGCGGAAGAGAAAGCGGAAGTGATGCATGGAAAGTTTACATGCGTCGTCAAACCAATACAATCAATTATACCGACAAATTGCCTTTGGCGCAAGGAATTCGATTTGATTTGTAAAAATTTGCAAAATTTATATTAACGGTAACCTTCTTTTATATTATAACACTATTTTTATTTCTTAAACAAAAAAAGATGACTAAATATTCAACATTTGTAGTAGCCGCTTTTCTTTTAAGCAGTACTGCTTTTTCTC
>CANFJP010000143.1 GCA_947447485.1 Chitinophagaceae bacterium | reverse complement strand
TGGTGCAGGCGAATTCGCTGCCAAGGCAATTGATAGGGAAAAGCTGAAGCAGGAATACGATGTGATGTGGGGGAGTGTCGTGTAAGGTTCAACGAATAAGGTTCAAGATTCCACCTTCAAGGTTCAGCTGATTTTAATACGTTCAATGTTGAATACTATTTTATAATTTATATTTTCTATTAATCATTAACTTTCAAATAAATATAAGGTTGAACTTTGAACGTATCGTGTATCAAGACAAAAATTGAATAATTAATTTATTTTAAGCATGTTCTTAAAAAAGAATCTATATGCAATATGATTTTGATGGTTGGTTTTTTATCTCAACAACTAAACGCCTCAACGTCTTAACAGTATTCAATCTATGAAATTCACTAATCCATTTTATACCTTCGTCTTAAAATTTTTAGTCCTTTTCCTTGCCTTCTATTACGGAACAAAGTTTCTAAGTGGCCTAGCTACTCCTGGAGGATATTATATTCCATTCATTGAAAAGTATGTTGATTATGTAAGTTGGCTAAGACACTCTCTTGTTTATGGCGCTACTTATATTGCAGCATGGTTTGGATATCAAACAGAAATTTTACCAGGATTTTTATTAAAAGTAGTCAATGCCAAAGGTGTATTTGTTTCTTATAGTTGTGCAGGATATGGGGTGATGAGTTTTTGGGCAGCTTTTGTAATTGCAATTACCAATCCTCTAGTTAAAAAGCTACTTTGGTTATTGGGAGGGTTGTTGATGTTGTGGGTAATCAACACCACTCGCATTGGGTTATTTTTAGTAGCAATCAATAAAGGATGGCCAATGCCATTAGGACTCGATCATCATACTTGGTTTAATATATTTGCTTACTTAGTTATTTTTATCATGATGTATTTTTTTGATAGAAATTCAAAACATACTAATCAGTCAGAAGTATAATTGCTTATACCTATTGGTAGGTTATTAATATTTTAAATAAGTTTCAATTAAATATCTAACAATGAAAGTGGATTTGTCTACATACAATAATAAAGAATACCATTCTGGCAACGTACTCAAGAAATTGATTTGGTATTATGTAAACCTGATAGTCTTTCAATCTGGTTTGTTTCCTATTTATATTATTAAAACGTTTCTATTGAAATTATTTGGGGCTAGAATAGGGAAAGGCGTAGTAATAAAACCACATGTGAATATTAAATACCCCTGGTTATTGGAAATTGGCAATCATGTTTGGATAGGGGAACAAGTTTGGATTGATAATTTGGCTACTATAACCATTGGAGACAATGTTTGTATTTCCCAAGGAGCGCTTTTATTATGTGGAAACCATGATTACAAAAAAACAAGCTTCGATTTAATGGTAAAGCCCATTTTGATTGAAGAAGGAGCATGGGTAGGTGCTAAAACGACCATTTGCGGGGGAGTTACCATAAAATCTCATGCGGTACTTTCAGTTGGGTCGGTCGCTACATCTTCATTGGATGCTTTTGGGATATATAGTGGCAATCCTGCTGTAAAAATAAGAGAGAGAGAATTATCTGTATAGTATTTAATGATAATATTTAACAGATTCCTCTATTTTGACTATATGAACTATTTATTATTTATTTCTGGCGGTGTTTTAACAAATTTTAACTAAATTGATGATGCATTATTCGAACTATCCAATTTTTTTCGATGAAAGTAACCATCATTACAGCCACATACAATTCGGAGAAATATCTGGAAGATTGCATACTTTCTATTGCCAATCAAACCCATCAGGATATTGAACACATTATCATAGATGGGAAATCTACAGACGGGACAGTTTCCATTATTAAAAAATACGAATCAACTATTGCTAATTGGATTTCCGAAACAGACAAAGGAATGTACGATGCCATCAATAAGGGTATGGCGATGGCTACGGGTGACGTGATTGGTATTTTGAATAGCGATGATATGCTCGATACAAATGATGTGATTGCATCTATTGTAGCATCTTTTGAAAACAATCATGTTGATTGCGTGTATGGGGATCTTGAATATGTAGAACAAGAAAACACTCAGGAAGTATACAGGGTTTGGAAGGGCAGAGAGTTTAAACGTTCTTTATTCAATCTCGGTTGGATGCCTGCTCATCCTACGTTTTATTTCAAATCCGATCTTTTTAAAAAGTTTGGAGGCTACGAAAATCACTATTATTCTGCAGCAGATTATGAATTGATGTCGAGGTATTTGTATAAGTTTAAAGCAAGTGCATGCTATCTTCCAAAGCTCATTGTAAAAATGAGAAGAGGCGGACAAAGCAACAACGATTTAAGAATGCGCATAAGAGCCAATCGAAGAGATTATCTGGCGATGAAAACCAACAATATTCCTTTCCCTTTTATTGTTTCTATTTTTAAGCCTCTGAGTAAGTTGCATCAATATCAAAAAGCTAGTGCTTACTTCAATCGCAATAACCTATTCTTTATAAATGCTTTCAATATTTTCTAAAAAAAAATATGCTGAAGATTGTAGCTATTTCCCCATAGCCAATGACATTCATTCTCATATTCTTCCCGGTATAGATGACGGATCTCCTGATCTGGAGACTTCTATTACTCTTATTAAAGGGTTGATGGAATTAGGCATTACAAAATCAGTGGCTACTCCTCATATTATTTCAGATTTATACCGAAACGATTCAACTACAATCAATAATGCATTATCATTATTAAATAATGAATTGAAAAATCAGGAGATAACTTTTGATGTAACGGCTGCTGCCGAATATATGATGGATAGTTATTTCCTAGAATTGCTTCGCAAAGAAGAAAAGCTTCTGACTATAAAAGATAATATTGTACTCACGGAATTTTCTTATGCTTCTATGCCCGATGATCCAGGATTGTTTTCATTCGCTATTATTACAGCAGGGTATAAGCCAATTTTAGCACACCCCGAAAGGTATCCTTATTATTACGGGAATAACAAAGCATTTCATCGATTGGTTGAGTTGGGATTCTCTCTTCAATTAAATATATTATCTCTTACAGGATACTACGGTAAAGAAGCCGCAAAAGTGTCTGAATATTTATTAAAAAATGATTTAATCTCCTACATAGGCACCGATCTTCATCATGATCGTCATCTCGCTGCCCTCACAAATCCTTCCAACAGAAAATTATTTGAAAAACACCTTGGTCATAGAGAGTGGAATTTTTAAAGGTTCAAGGTTTAAGGTTTAGGGTTTAACACGTTGAACGATTTGAACCAGTCTGCCATTAGGCAGACGACTTGAACGATAAGTACTATATCACCCATTCCAATACTTCATTCTCCCATTCTTTCTTATAAGGCGCCGTAATCTTGATGTAGTTGTCGCTGTATCCTTCCATCATTCCATTCTTATTCACGCTTTCGAATAACACTTTTCGCGTTTGTCCAATATGCTGTTGGGTAAAAGATTGCATTTTGGCATAACTCAAATTGCGCAATATTTTATTTCTTTCATTACGTATTTGCATTGGAACGATAGGATGCAATTCAAGTGCATGCGTATTG
>CANFJP010000142.1 GCA_947447485.1 Chitinophagaceae bacterium | reverse complement strand
CCATCTTCTCTAACAGCAGCACTCATTTTTTGTCTGAGTGTATTGTTGTTTTTGTTATTGTCTCCCACGCTATACAATGTTGCCATCGTACCCACAAAAACTTCTCTTGCTGCAAACGACGTAATGAGCGCAATGCCAATTTTCCAATCGTATCCCAGTGGTGCAATGGCTGGTTCTATTTTCTTTCCAAGTATTCCTGCAAATGAATGTTGTAATAATGCAACCTTTTTTTCTCTTGTAATTTCTTCTGTCGATGCCGGATTGTTTTTTATTTGTAGAGAATACGATTCGTTTATTTCTTTCATTTTTTGAGGAGGTCCATAAGAGTTTAGTACCCACAACAACAAGCTAATAATCATGATAATTTTCCCCGCATCAAAAATAAATATTTTCGCTTTCTCAATCATGATGTACAAAACGTTTTTCCATCTGGGATTTCTGTACACAGGAAGCTCTAATATAAAATAGCTTCTTTCTTTTATATGAATAAACCATTGCATTACCCACGCTACTATTAGAGACATCATCGTTCCCAATAAATATAACCCCATCATCACAATCCCTTGTAAACTTAAAAAACCAAAATATAATTTTGAAGGAATCACGAGTGCTATTAATATAGTATAAACGGGCAATCGGGCGCTACAGCTCATCAACGGAGTAATCATTATAGTAAGTAGCCTTTCTTTTTTATTCTCAATA
Source organism: Chitinophagaceae bacterium (assembly GCA_947447485.1). GTDB lineage: Bacteria > Bacteroidota > Bacteroidia > Chitinophagales > Chitinophagaceae > Ferruginibacter. The sequence goes on along the minus strand of CANFJP010000142.1, from coordinate 2,817 downwards.
TTTCTTGTACTCATGATTGCCGGAACGGCACAAGCAAACCCGCTAATCATTGGCATAACGCTTTTTCCGTTGAGCCCCACTTTTCGCATAAGCTTATCCGTTAAAAAACTTATTCTAGCCATGTATCCGGTGTCTTCGAGAAGGGTAATTAATCCAAACAAAATCATAATCTGTGGGATAAACACCATAATGCCACTTAGTCCGGCAAGAAATCCATTTATAAATAAGTCACTGGCCCAATTGATTGGCAAGGAAGAAGATGCTATTGCTGCTATTTTTCCAAATACCCATTCAATTCCATCCATTGGATATCTGGCAAGCCAAAATACGCTTTGAAAAAGCAAAAACAATACAGCCACTAAAATTAAATAGCCCCATTTTCTATCTAGTAGAACACTATCAAGTTTTTCAGTAAACAAAGATTTCTGAAGCGGGTCTGTTTCTACAACCGTTTGTTGCATAATATGCTTAATGCGCGCGTAACGTTGCATTATCTCTTCAGCTTGTGTTCTAGTAGAATTAAACTTATTGCGGAGGGCTATTTCTTCAATTTGTTTTTTAACCTTTTCATTAAAAGCAAGGTTGCGATGATTAATGAGGTAATGAATTGCCATATAGTCGCTGGCCAAGGGTAAAATTTGCTGCACCTCACTTATGGCCTTTGGCGCCAACATTCCACTATAAATAAAAGACCTATTGTTTAATGGGGCATTGTTTTCAATAGTCGATTCAATGATTTTCTTTAATGCATCAATCCCTTTATTCTTTCTTGGATTAATAGGTACAATAGGAACCCCTAATTCTCTTTCTAGTCCGGGTACGTCAATTTGGGTGCCCGACTGCTTGGCCAAGTCCATCATAGAAAGGGCCACTACTACCGGTATATTAAAATCTATTATCTGCGTACAAAATAAAAGGTTGCGCTTTAAATTACTCGCGTCTGCCACCAATATGATTAAATCTGGCTTTATGAATTCATCTTGATGTAATAAAACTTTATATGAAACCCATTCATCTGCCCGTTTGGGGTAAAGGCTATACATGCCTGGCAAATCAATAAAATTAGCCGTTATCTCATCTGATATGATAGATAGGCCCGTCTTCTTATCAACGGTAACTCCAGGAAAATTACCCACTTTCTGATGCAGTCCGGTTAACGAATTGAATAAAGAGCTTTTTCCGCTATTGGGATTTCCTACTAATGCTATGTTGATTTGTTTACTCAAAAGGCTCTTTTCCTGAATTTGAAGGTGACTACAAAAGTACTACGAATGAAATTGATATGATTTACGAATTAAAGAAAGATACGGATGATTACCTTTGTTGTGGAAAGAACCAAGTCTTGCGGCAATGAAATTAAAAATTGACAACGAATTATTAGCGGAAGAATTTTTTGAAGGGGCGCATCTCCTCGGTATTGTAGCACCTATTAAAGACTATCAATTTACTTGGCACATCAATCAAAAATTGGGTTATGAATTTAGAATCAATAATAGCTTAGAAATACAACTAAAGAAAAAGAATAGAAATTATTATTTTTCTATTTATGAATACGGAGTTCCTGGGTCTTGTTTGATGCATTATTTATACCACAATCATTATGATGGAGAATATTTGCTTCCAGAATTTAAGCATCTCGATTTTTTATGGCTTATAAAAGGAGAGGAGGTAGATGCAGAAGAAATCAAAACACTACAAGGTTTAATAAAATTATTGCCTTCTGTACAATTGGTAAATGAAATGACCAATGAAAAAATAAAAAATAAACAACATTTAATTCTTTAAAGATTGCTTGATGTGGGTAGAAAAAGAAAATCGTCTTTATAAAAAATTCCAATTTTCTACTTTTTTGGAAGCATTTGCTTTTATGACGAAAGTAGCCAACCTAGCAGAAGCAATGAATCATCATCCGCTATGGACCAATGTATATAATACGGTAGAGATTTGGTTAAGCACTCACGATGCAGGAAATGTAGTTACAGAAAAAGATCGAGCACTAGCAGATGCTATTGACAAACTTTCTTAGATTTTTACTTCTATTACTTTCTCTCTTTTATTAATCATTTGGCCAATTGGCTTAATGTGTTCGGCGTATCCGCTTTTTTCTAATAGTAAGATTACCTCTTCTATCGCATGTTTTGAAACGGTAAACAGTAATCCGCCGTTTGTTTGTGGGTCGGGAAGTATATTAAAAGCCTCCATTACATTTACTCCTTTTTCAAAACTTACTTTTTCGCTATAGCTATTCCAGTTTCTATAGGTAGCATCCGGAACTATTCTTTGAGAAAGATATTCTTTAGCGCTTGATATAATAGGTAAGTCGGAATAATACAACTCAGCCGACAAGTTTGCCCCCTCTGCCATCTCAATTAAATGACCTAATAAACCAAATCCTGTTACATCGGTAATGGCAGTTACTCCGCCTATGGATCCCAGTTGTTCTCCAATTTTATTTAGAAGGCTCATTTGTTTAATCATAAATGCTGCATCGTCGTTTGAAATCAATTCTCTTTTTTGAGCAGTCGCTAAAATACCGACACCAATGGGTTTTGTTAGAAACAAATAATCCCCCTCAAGCGCTGTGTTGTTTTTCTTTAGGTTTTTAATGTCTACCATTCCGGTAACCGCTAATCCAAACATTGGTTCTGCTGTATCAATACTGTGTCCTCCCGCCAATGGAATGCCGGCTTCTTTACAAATATCTCTAGCGCCTTCTAGTACTTGTTGGGCAAGGGTGTTGGATAGTTTTTCAACTGGCCACCCAAGAATTGCAACAGCCATTAATGGTTTTCCTCCCATCGCATACACATCGCTGAT
>CANFJP010000141.1 GCA_947447485.1 Chitinophagaceae bacterium | reverse complement strand
TACAAAATTGATGAAAAGAAAATAACTGTTTGTTATCAAAGCTGCGATGCAAATTTTTATCAACCAGTTGCTGATGCAGAAAAAATAGCAATCAAAAAAAAATACACCCTTCCGGATGAATTCTTTTTATATGTGGGGTCTGTTATAGAAAGAAAAAATCTTTTATCCATTTGTAAGGCAATGCTAATGCTACCTGAGGCAAATACCATTCCTCTTGTTGTAATTGGCAAGGGTGGAAATTATCTACATGAAGTAAAAGCTTTCATCAGGAAAAACAATCTCTCTAATAGAGTCATTTTCCTTTACGAAAGCATTGATAAAAATCAATCACTAGAGTTTAAAGACTTTCCTGCTATTTATCAATTGGCAACCGCCATGATTTACCCTTCAATATTTGAAGGCTTTGGGATTCCGATATTAGAAGCCATGGCGAGCAATATTCCTATAATCACTTCAAACCTTTCTTGTATGCCTGAAGTAGGTGGAGAGGCTGCTTTGTATATAAATCCGTTTCAGCCAGCAGAAATCGCAAAGGCGATGCAGTCTATTGTAGAGAACAAGACATTGGCTAGTACTCTTAGAGCAAAAAGCGCAACACAAGCTGCGTTATTTAATGCCAATACCTGTGCAACCAAAGTAATGGATGTTTATTTAAATTTGATGCATGATCATTGATGACGATATACAAGCTTGTTTGAAAACCTTGCACGAAGGAGGACTCATTCTCTATCCTACAGATACAGTTTGGGGAATTGGGTGTGATGCAACAAACGAAAGCGCCGTTGCAGCAGTCTATAAATTAAAAGACAGAAACGAAGCCAAAAGCATGATCATTTTATTAGCCAAGGAGGAAGATATTGTAAACTACACTGGCGAGGAACAATTAAAAATATACGATTACATTAAAGGGGTATCAAAGCCAGTGACGATTATTTACAAGAACGCCATCAACCTTGCGAAAAATCTTATAAATACTGATGGCAGTATTGGAATTAGAATAGTGAAAGATGAATTTTGCAAGAAATTAATAAACGCTTTTGGAAAGCCGATTGTATCTACCTCTTCTAACGTATCCGGATACCCGCCTCCAAGTATTTTCAGTGATATAGACAACAAAATAAAAAAAGGGGTTGACTATATAGTTCAACACCGACAAGACGATCAGGATCCAGGCATTCCTAGTACAGTTATTCAGATGAACGATGACGGCACTTACACTACCCTTCGCCCCTGATTAAATTATCCTCAATCCTACCCCCAAGTGGATTGTTTGGCTCTTCCATTTTTCCTGACTCGACACATCGTTTATATTAGAAAGACCTACCTGATATCTACCATATACATTTACTCTGGAAAAAGAAAATTTCATTCCTGCTACCAAGGCCAAATCCCCTTTCTTAACTGCATCCTGGCCATTGCTTAATAAAGATGCGTTGGTATTGGCCAAAATACCAAATCTTGGCCCCATTTGTAAAGTAAACTTTTTGCCTGCTTTAATATTCAACAACACAGGAATATTAATATAGCCGAATTTTATGGACGACGCATCGGTTAAATGATATACAGTAGAAAAATTAGTCGCTGTGTCTAACTTTACTTCACTGTAATAAAACTCTGGTTGAATACTGAATGTTTTATTGATTGATACTTGAGCATACACACCCGCATGGTATCCAAATGAAAATGATTGAGTTAATAATTTTCCCTCGATTTTCTGCAAATCAGCTCCGGCTTTAACCCCAAATTGAAAACCCTGTGCCATTATTACGGCACTGCAAAAGGAAAATACAACCAGCAACAAAATGAATTTCTTTTTCATAAGTAGGTGTTTTTTGAGTGAAGCAGGACAATTTCGTCCAAAAGGAACATTTATACTTTAAATATACCAACGAATCAATAGAAATACAATGAATATTACGTTAAACTCACTGATTCTAGTACGTTCTTGTTTTATTGAAAATAAAAGCGTACCTTTGCGGCGAATATTGAATAACTGAGAATTACATGACATGCTCAGTTGCTGTTGACTACTGGCTTAAAGCCATTTTCTACTTAATAGGTATCTCTCCCAACGGCCCGAAGCATAACATGTGACCATCAAAAAAATCTTTTTTTGACCACATAGAAGTATTGCATGATGCAATATGGGTCTTTAATTAATAAAAAAACATAATGAACACATTTGAAGCATTGGGCCTCAAACCCGAAATTGTACAATCAATTACTGATCTTGGCTTTACTACGCCAACCCCTATTCAAGAACAAGCCATTCCAGTGCTATTATCTGGAACAACCGATTTTGTTGGTTTGGCTCAAACCGGAACGGGAAAAACGGCTGCCTTTGGTTTGCCGTTAATGCAATTAATCAATCCTGCCGAACGTTTTCCTCAGGCATTAATTGTATGCCCTACAAGAGAACTCTGTTTGCAAATCACGAATGATTTACAATCTTTTAAAAAACACCTTAAAGGAGTAAATACGGAAGCCGTATATGGTGGAGCATCTATCACTATGCAAATACGCAACCTTAGACAAGGAGTGCAAATTGTGATCGCTACCCCAGGTAGATTGATTGATTTAATCGAAAGAAAAGCAATTGATTTACAGAAAGTAAAATATGTAGTATTGGATGAAGCAGATGAAATGCTCAACATGGGATTTAGAGACGACATCGATTTTGTTTTAAAAAACACCATCAATAGAGAAAGTATATGGCTTTTCAGCGCTACCATGCCGCCTGAAGTGAGAGCTATCTCAAAAAATTTCATGACGAATCCTAAAGAAATTACTGTAGGAAAAAAGAATAGCGGAAACGTTAATATTGATCATCAGTATTTTGTTGCCCCTGCTCCTCATCGTTATGAAACATTAAAACGCTTAATCGATTTCAATCCTGGTATGTATGGAATTATTTTCACTCGTACCAAAGCAGATGCACAAGAAATTTCTGAACGTTTGTCTAAAGCCGGTTACGACATTGAAGCGCTTCATGGTGATTTAACACAACAACAGCGTGATAAGGTAATGGGAAGATTCCGTAATAAAACCTTACAGCTTCTGATTGCAACCGACGTAGCAGCTAGAGGGATTGATGTTGACGGTATCACACACGTAATCAATTTTGAACTTCCTGATGACATGGAAGTATACACCCATAGAAGTGGACGTACTGCAAGAGCAGGAAAAAGCGGTATTTGTATTTCAATCTGCCATACAAGAGAGCTTTTTAAAATTAAGCAGCTTGAAAGAATGGTGAATGCTAAATTTCACAAATTTGATATCCCAAGCGGAAAGGATGTTTGTAGAAAACAATTTTTCCATTTTATGGACAAATTAATCCAAACTGATATTTCACATGGCGATTACGAAACTTACTTGCCAGATCTAATACAAAAATTTGAAAAGGTATCAAAAGAAGAAGTGCTTCAAAGAGTGGCAGCACTTGAATTTGATCACTTTTTGAAATATTACGATAATGCAGATGATTTAAATACAAAACTAGATTCTAGGTCTAGAAGCAATGATATGTCTTCACAAGAC
>CANFJP010000140.1 GCA_947447485.1 Chitinophagaceae bacterium | reverse complement strand
TCCTGTTCTAAGAGACTCGAATTGGCTTTAGAAGACTTCCCAATGGGTTCAAAAAAAGGCAATGCGTTTTTATAATTTTCTTTTTGAAACCAACTGTACCCCGCAATGTATTTTGCAGCGATTGCATTGGCTTCTCCTTGTGAGGGCGGATTGCCTTGAAGATATACACTTGCAAATTTAATTGCCTCATCGAAGCGTTGATTTCTATACGCTATTTCAGCTCTCCAAAAATGAGCATAATAAAAAATATTGTCTGTTTGTTTGGATGTGGTAATATTAGCTAATAAAGTATCTGCAGAAAATAATTGCTGATCGTTAATATATTCAATGGCTCTGCCATACAATAATCTAGGATACACTTTTTGCATCAATACTGTTGGGGTACCAAATGAATTATACAGATCGAGGGCGTCTTTAAAATTGTTTGTATTGGCTAAAAGATTAATCAACAGCTCCTTTGCTTCTGTTTCATTATCAGCATGGGGATAATCTGACAAATACAATTTAATTTCATTTAGTGCAACATCTTGAAATCCTAATTCTGCAGATAATTTTGCATAATTGAACCGAGAGATTCTTTGTTGGGTAGCATTGCTACTATTATATGCACAAAATTGAAAAGCATTCCTTGCGCTGGTTTTGTCATTAACATCTAAATACAATCCGCCTAAAAGATACATGCTGTTTTGCCCCATAGAATCCTTGCTGCTACTTAATTGCTTAAACCCTTCCATTGCTTTTGGAGCATTTTTAGTTGCATAATAACAATAGCTTAATTCATATAATATTTCATTTGAAATTTCTTTTGAATTTGCGACATAGTACTCAATAAAAGGAAGTGCTTTATCATACGATTTGTTTTCAAAATGTAGCTGACCAATTAAAAGCTTCAAATTCTTTTCATAATACAATTTGACTCCTTTTGCTAAAAGTGATTCTGCATAATTCAATGCCTCGGCATTTTTACCTTGAGAGTAATAAATTTCAGCAATATAATAAGGAACAACTTGACTATAAGCCTCATCATGCTCTACTAACTTAAAAGACTTTAAAGCTTCAGCATAGTCTTTTTCATAATAAGAGATAAAGCCATAATAATAATTAGATGCCAGATAATATTGATTGCTGGGGATTTGATGAATTTCATTGAACAACGGTTTGGCTGCAGCAAATTTCTTTTCATTAAAATAAGCGTAGGCCTTTTCAAATTTAGCATCTGCAATTTGATCATTATTTAAATTGTCATAAGAAGCCAGATTAAAATATTCAATTGCTTTATTGAAATTGTAATTTAAAAAACAATAATGTGCTAAATGAAAACTCATCATTTGTTTTCTTGCTTCATTGTTGCTATTGAGAATATACTCGGTTGCTGCTTCCTCTGCAACAGGAAGCATTAATTTCAATTCGCATAAAATATACGAATAAAGAATATCATCATTGATATAGGTGTGATTGGTTTTGCTATTTTCAGGATAAGCATCTATCAGCTCTTTGAATAAAGGATAGGCTATTACATAATCACCCTTTGAAATGAAAGATGTGGCTTCTTTATACTTCTTATCAATATCTGCAATTTGATGAGTGGGTTGCGCCACTAAGCAAAAAACACACAATTGAAATGCAAGGGCAATAAAAATCTTTTGTATACTCATATGATTTGTTATTTCAAGATGCTACAGCAAAGGTATCAATCGTATAGGATTTTTTATAGGTTATTTGATTATACAAATCTCATTAAAAATACGCATCCAATATACACAAACCAGATACTCATTGTTAAAGGGAAGACAAAATAATATTTTTAAATATTGATGCGATGCTTTATTTTTATAAATCATTGATTCCTTTAAACCAAAAAAAATGAAAAGACTGATCACTACTCATTACTCTGCAGGAGCTTTTAATACAGCTACTTTATTATTAAGAATCGTTTTCGGTATTTTGATGATGAGCCATGGATATGACAAACTAGTTCATTTCGCTGCTTACAGAGCTCATTTCATGAATTTTATGGGCATAGGAAGCACCACCTCATTACTATTAGTAATTTTTGCAGAATTCTTTTGTGCACTCTTTATTGTAATAGGATTGTTTACAAGATTAGCCGCTATTCCTATTATCATTGTAATGATAGTAGCACTTTTCATGGTAAACAATCACGATTTTTTTGGCAAAGGAGAAATGGCAGCATTATACCTTGGAGCATATCTTGCATTGCTACTTGTAGGCCCTGGAAAAGTTAGTGTAGACGGAATGACAGGGAGATAAGATTACTTAAACGGTAAAAAAAGTTTCTAATTTTTCTTTAAGTACTATGGGCATTTCGGATTTCTTCATTCCATCTGCCTGCATAAAGAAAAGTGTAACATCTCCCATATTTAATAGCGTCCCTGCCTCATTATATATTTCGCCATGAAATATAATTTTATGATTGGAAGGCATCTCTTTTAATGTAGTCTTAATAGTGATGAGATCGTCATATTTTGCTGGGTGCAAAAAACGAAAGTGAATGTCTACTACTGGCATGATAATTCCCATCGATTCAATATCCTTATAAGTATACCCTAAAGCACGAATGGCTTCTGTACGACCTATTTCATAAAATTGAGCATAATGGCCGTAATAAACAAACCCCATCTGATCAGTCAGCGCATAATGAATACGAACGGTTGTTTCTGATGTAAACATATTTAAAACGAAGGTTGGCAGTTTGAAGATTATGAATGCTGTTTCATCTAATCACTACACTCTATAATGATCTGCTCTCCAATTTTTAATGGATTCTTTAATTTGCTGATTACTTAAGTTTTCACTTACAGCTTTTTGAGACAAATCAATAAACTCTTCATCAGAAGCGAAGCGAAGTGCAATAATTTGTGATATTGAAAGTTTACTATTTAATAATTTACCTGATATCACAAAACATCTAAGATTTTCTTCTGCTCTGATAGCTCTGTCTTGCGCTTTTAATGCAAATGCACGAGCAAAATAAGCTACCAGCATTATGCCAACAGCTAAACAAGAAAATAAAACAGGCACTAATAACCCTCTCAATGCTGTAGTATAACTACAAGAAAACAAGAGTGCCACCACCATAACAAAAAGAGCCAATAGAACAGCTAGATAAAACGCTTTAGGAACCTTGCGTATATGATTAGTGATATTTTGCGCTTGCATTAGAATTGATTTATATGAATAATTAGTAAAATTACTTAAAATATAGGAAGCCCGATTTTTATTTTACAAAACTGATGAAACTACTTTTTAAATTTCATCACTACGCCAATGTAAACTACAAAAGTTTTACATTTGAAGCATGATTAATGCATCTATTATTACTATTGGAGACGAGCTACTTATTGGCCAAGTGATTGACACCAATAGTGCCTGGATAGCGCAGGAGTTAAATAAAATAGGTATTCTTGTTAAACGACGGGTAGCCGTGGGTGATACTTGGGATGAAATATGGAAAGCACTCGATGAAGAGTCTGCCCATTCCTCTATTATATTGATTACAGGAGGACTAGGCCCTACTGCTGACGATATTACCAAACCGCTACTGTGTAAATACTTCAATGGCAAGATGATTGT
>CANFJP010000139.1 GCA_947447485.1 Chitinophagaceae bacterium | reverse complement strand
GCGCAGCCCGGTAGCGCACACGTCTGGGGGGCGTGGGGTCGCAAGTTCGAATCTTGTCATCCCGACAAAAAAGAAAAAAACCTCTGCATTTTTGCTGAGGTTTTTTCGTATTTAATGTATTTAAGAAATTAGATTAAGAATCTTAAAATTGGAATTAAAAAAGTTAATCTTAGTATGTTGACAGTTATGACAATTGCAAAGCTCTTGGTAACATCAACAAAAACGGAACACATCTGTTCCAATAAAGCACATAATAATTAAAGCCAAGGGCAATATTTTGATAATATTCAGGACGATTATCCCAATAATATTTTTCAGAATTTATTGACCAAGCAACAACCCCAAGCTTAGATACTAAAAACCATTTTTCTAATAATCTAGCAGAGCGGCCATTGCCATCATTAAACGGGTGTATCATAGCTAGCCACAAATGTATCATAGAAGCGAAATAAAAAATTTCCTTATGACTTAGCTCTCTTTTCAAAAGTTCATCAATGTCATCAAATAATTTATCAAATTCTTCCTTTAAAAATTCAGGTTCTACTGCTAAATATACCGGCTTTAACGTTTTTGAATCTCTTACTCCCACTTTTTCTTTTCTCAAGGCACCTCTTTCTTTTGATGGTAGAAGAGTTTTGGACAAAATAGCATGGGCTTTTAAAAAACTTGTTCTATTTAATTTATTTTCTGAGGCAAATTTATAAGCATCCATGAGTGATTCAATTTCTTGAACTTCTTTTTTCTTAGGAGATGTTACCTTTCCTCTATTTCTGAAAAAACTGTTCGCATCTAAAGTATTACCCTCAATCTTAGATGAATAGAGTGATGAAGAAATGATATAATATTCAAAATCTTCAAGTGAAAATTGTGTCTTGGTTTTAAATTTATTAGCTACATCAAACCAGTCAACTTTTACCTTAGTTGAATATTCATTTAAATATGCAGAAGAAACTAATTTTAAATGTTTTCCCATAATTGTAATATATAAATAATATTGGAATAAATAATTTACTAAATAAATTATCAAATATTATGCCAATTAATTTAGTAATTTACAAAATGCAATCTTGTCATCCCGACAATCAAAAACTCCGCATTGCGGAGCTTTTGCGTTTAAAAGGTTTAAAGTTTAAGAGGTTTAAGGTTCATGAATTGAAACGAGCAAGGCTTGATGTGTTTGTCCGCCTCCATTTAGATGGCCGAGCGAAGCGAAGGCAATCTTGTCATCCCGACAATCAAAAACTCCGCATTGCGGAGTTTTTGCGTTTAAAAGGTTTAAAGTTTAACGAGTTATAGCAAAAAGAACATAGCAAGGCTTGAGGTGTTTGTCTTCCCCCATTTAAAAGGACGAGGGTAGCAAAGGAAAATTTTATACCTCTTTATTTAAAAATATTCATCTTCTCGTCGTAAATCGGACTTTGTATGTTTAGAAAGTTTAAAACGCTGTGAAATACATTGTGTTGAGACAATAATGTATTCGGCTTTAGCAGTTTTGAGCTGTCCGACACCCATACGATGAAAGGAATTTCATACTGTTCTTTAGGAGCAATGCTCAAAGGAAGACCATGCATATATAGATTTTTTTCTCCCAAAGATTCGCCATGATCTGAAACGAAAATCATAGCACTTTTATACAATTTTAATTGAGAAAGATTGTCAATCAACTTATTTAAAATATAGTCAGTATAAACAATCGTATTATCATATGCATTGATTAGCTCTGTTTGAGAACAATTTCCTAGATCAACACTATTACAAACAGGCTTGAATACTTCAAACTGAGGTGGGTATTTCGTACTATATGCAGGTCCATGACTTGTACTAGTATGTAATACAATCAATATTTTGTTTTTTTTGCTGGCTGATATTTGTTCTTTCAGACCATTCAAAAGCAATTCGTCATAATTACAGGTTTCGCCTTTACAGTTTTGCATTAAGGCGTCTTTGTTTTTGTAATCATTTATATGAATCGGCGGTTCACCCCAGTTGGTAGACTTCCAAATAACATCTACATTATTACGATATAAATAGTTGGGCAAAATTTCATACAAATCATTCGACTCGGTATATTCTAAAATAGATTTCACTCCTGCGGTTGTGTAAGTAGCAGAAGAAGTTGCATCAAAATGATATAAATTATTCCTTTTAGACAGCAGCGGATTGGTATTTTTAGAATATCCGTATAAGGAAAAGTTTTCTTTTCGCGCAGATTCACCTATTACTAATACCATAACCGATTTTGTACTATCTTTTATAGAGGCATTTGGCAATAAAATTTCTTTTTCGTTTTCTTTAAACTTATGAAAATAAAAAAGCGAAGTATTTACAGAATAAGACCAAGGCATCGCAAGACCTCCTAATCTTTTTGAATTCTTGTCTATCCACAACCAATGAGGAGCATTAGCAAATGCTAATGTGAGAATAAACAAGAAAGTAAGAGAAGCCGTAATTAGAAATTGCTTGAATGTTGATTTTATTATTTTAACTCTAAATATATAAATACTAGGTAGGACGCCCAATAGCAAAATGTAGAAAATTATTTTAAACGAAAAAAAACTACTCGACTCCTCGTAATTGGTATTTAGTAAATTCCCGATCATGCTTTCATCAATGATAACATGGTAAGTATTGATGAAATAAACCGCAATTGAGTTAAGAATGAAAAATAAGATCAATAAAAATTTACCCACCCTACGGGACAGAAAAAAAATCAGATAAAAAATAAAGAAATTCAAAGCAAGCATTAGAATGATCAAACTAATAATAACTGAAAAGCCACTAAAGCTTTTATAATTAACATCACTAAAAACAAAAGTGTAAAATTGAGTATGAAAGAATAAGAAATTAAGGAGACTCATGAATAAAACAAAATGAGTCGCTTTTACATCACCTTTTAACATAACTAGCAATCATTTTATATAGTGAAAGACTTAAACTAATCAATGAAAAATAATATATGATCAAATGCTCATAAATAATCCTATTGACCAACGAAATACAACATACAACAAAAATAAATATAAAAATTGGGTAGTACTTCTTACTGTTCATCCAATTCGAAATGGGGTACTTCAGAACAAGAAGAATACCTATCAGCCCACATATATACCCGATAATGCTTCCAACTATCACGTCTAGTGGATAGTGAGCTCCTACCCCTACTCTCGAAAATACCAACAATGTTCCTGTAATGAATATGAATGTAGACCAGACAATTTTACTGGATAGTTTTAACGGCATAAATGCAAACAAAAGAACTGTAAGAATGGTAAAAATTGTAATTGAATGCCCGGAAGGAAAACTGGCATTGCCAGACAAAACCTTTCCAATAATTACAAAACTATTATGATTCAACACAGTAGCTGGTCTTGGAACCAAAAAGAAGTTCTTTAGTAAAAGGGAAAACAACGCAGAAATAAGCGACCCCACTATTAATGCTTCCCAAATCTTAGGTGCATTCAATATAAGAATGCTTAGGAGTGATAAAAAAATCAATTCATCTCCTAACTGTGTAAGGTTGTAAATCGTTTGGGGGAATTGCGATAAGGCTGAATTGATGTGAATGAAACATTTTTGTTGAATGAGTACATAATTGCCCACATTTAAAGCGTCATGACTATATAGAAATAAAAAAATTGCTAATAACAATATAAAGGGAGGGAAAAAGAAAGACAACTTAAGTCTTGAATAATTGG
>CANFJP010000138.1 GCA_947447485.1 Chitinophagaceae bacterium | reverse complement strand
ATTTCATTGTTGCTTGGGTTGTAATAAGCATTATACGTTTGTGGATACATATCCCATTCATCTCTGTCAACCGCCTTGCCTAATTTATCGTAATTAAAATGATGCCACCACAATCTGCTGTTCATATAATTTTTAGCCAAACTTTCCTTTCCAATGTTCATAGTAGTGAAATCTTTCCATTTTTCAGGATAGCCCACTTTACTTTTTATAGAAGCTAGTTTCAAATAAGCTTTTGTTTTTGTACTATCACTCATCCAGGTGAGTTTTCCAATTCTGTCTTTCAACGCTTCGCGAATGGCTTCCACCATGTTAGTGTATCTTTTCTTTGCTGTTTCGTTGAAAAACTCTTTCACATACAATTGGCCAAGCATTTCTCCCATAGCATCTTCTTCCATTTGAATGGCTCTTTTCCATCTTGGTTTTCTTTGTTTTGCTCCGCTAAATAATTTATTGAAATTAAACGCTTCTTGTCCATAGGCATCTGGCAGCACACCAGAGAGGTCGCTAATTAAATTGAATGTGACGTAGCTTTTCCATGTAGCGAGTGGAACATTTTTCAATAGGTCATTTAAGGCTGTAAAAAATTCAGGTTGACCTACTACCACAGAGTCTACCGCATGAACGCCAATGGTGGCAAGGTAATTTGTCCAGTTGATATTGCTAGATAGTTTCCCTAAATCTTTAATAGCAAATTTATTGTAGTTCTTATAAGGATCTCTGAGGTCTTCAATTTTTCTTGAAGCAGTTGCTAGTTTTGTTTCTAATTGAAGAATATTTTTTGCTGCCTCTGTTGCTTGTTGTTGATTGATACCAGATAAGGTAAGTATATTAGAAATATATTGTAGATATTCATTTCTAATATTAATGGTGGATGAATCTGTTTTAAAATAGTACTCTCTTTCAGGCAATCCAATACCCCCTTGAGAAAGTTGATAAGCCATTACATCGCTTTGCTTAGAATCTTGAGAAACATAATCTGAGAATAGAGAAGAAGATCCAATTTTTTTGCATTCCGCAATGGTGCTGATCAATGAATTGATATCAGTGATTGCATTGATTTTATCTAACAATGGTTTAATAGGAGCCAATCCATCTTTTTCAATTTTGATTGTATCCATAGCCATTGTCCAGAAATCGCCAATTTTTTGATCATTGGAGCCTGTAGTTGCTTTTGAAGCGGCTGCTTTCTCACTTATTTCTCTTAGGCGTTTATAATTCTCTTCTATTACCAGATTGGCTATTCCCCAGCTCGATTGTTCTCCCGGGATAGGGTTGTTTTTAATCCAATTACCATTAGAGTATAAAAAAAAGTCGTCTCCAGGCAAAACGGAGCTATCAATATTAACCGCTAATACATCTTTTTTTGTAGCGGTGTTGTTGTTGCTACATGCAAATAAGCATGTACAGATGCAAATCAAGGTAAATAGTCTGATCATATAATTTATTTTATCATTAAAAGTAGTAAATGATTTCTTGGTTTAAAAAATATTTTAATAAGCGTGTTTTGTTCCAACAATTATACGATTTTCGCATATATGACTCCCGAACGTTCAGAAAGACTCCATAAGGTATTAAGTAAAAGGCAGCTTAACCTTACCATCGTATTAGAAAATGTATCAGATCCTCATAATATTTCTGCTGTTATGCGAACATGTGATGCAGTAGGGATACAAGAGATTTATATTTTGAATACCCATATACCCCGTCATAAAAAATGGGGCGCCAAAAGCAGTTCAAGTGCAGCCAAGTGGCTTACCATTCATCAGTTTTCGGATGTTCAATCTTGTTTTGATGCGTTAAGGAAAAGGTATAAAAAGATTTATACAACACATTTAAGTAGTGATGCGGTTGATTTATATGAACTGAATCTTACGGAAGAGGTAGCCTTGATTTTTGGGAATGAGCACAGTGGGGTAAGTGAAGAATTGATAGCACTTGCAGACGGCAACTTTATTATTCCACAAGTAGGCATTATAAAATCACTTAATATTTCTGTTGCTTGCGCAGTAAGTTTATACGAAGCCTATCGTCAAAAAAATATCAAAGGCCACTATGATCAACCTCAGATTATAGGTGAACCGTTAAACGCACTTAAAGAGGTGTGGGGTTTCTTAGAAGAAGAGTAGATTTTTTTTATTGCTTTTAGCCTTGCTTATTCAACTCTTTTAAAAATTAATTGGCTGTCATCAATTAAGTAGAAATAAAGACAATTGTCTTTTAATCTATATTCTACTAATTGATTGCTTAAATAGGCATTAAAAATCTTTGTTACTTTATTGTTTATCGATTGGAGGGTACTGTTCATTTGAAAGGGAGAAAATTTAATTCTATTTCCTCTAACTTCTATTGAAGCAGATACTTCATTATTTCCGTCATTGCCAATCATCTTTTCTTTTCCTATGTTTAATTGAATGGAAGGCAAGCCTTTGGTAAAATTTGATGCTTGTTGCTTTTCATTGTTGACGTAATCTAGTGTCCATTTTTCATTTATTCTATAATCGTATAAAAACTGGCCGCAGCCACTATAAACTACATCTTTTATTTTGATTGTTGTATTCTTACTGAGTAAAGCATTGTTTGTTGAATTGGCGCATCCATTTTTAAATAAAGTAATAAGGATGGGTTGATTGTCTTTTATTATAGTGTAATTCTCTGCTGCAGCTGATATTGTAGAAGGCAGTACGGGTTGTAATACTAATTTGTTGCTATTAGAACTTGTGAAAACAAATTCTTTATCAAAATCCATCGTTAGCTTCCATGGGGAAGGGTTTTCTCCGTAAGCGATGAAGTCAATTCCCTGAGCTTGATTGGATAATAGATTTGAATCTTTTATAATTAATTTTTCTTGGGCTTGTACATTTCTTTTATGTATATAGCTTGGAGAAAAGCAAGAGTAGAGTAGAAAGGAAAGTATAATGAGTTGTATGCCTGTTTTCAATTTGACTTTTTATAATGTGAAGGTATGCTTTAGCCGTTTTATTTTAGAAAACGAATGTTAATTTAATTTTTAAAGTGTAATTTTATTTAAACTTTCATTTATGAAAAAGTGTTTTTTGTTTTTTTCTATGTTTGCAATCTCTTGTACATCCACTAAAATCATAGAAAAGACGTTGCCTAATCAAGCATCTGTTGTAGTGAATGGGAAGCTTTTTACGGCGGTTTATCAACAAAAATCAGCAGAATACAAAGCATTGTGTTTGCAAGCATATAATCTGGCTGCACTCAGACTTAATCAGTATTCGTACAATAATGAAAAGCCAAAAGCAATCATAACAGACATAGATGAAACAGTGTTAGATAATAGTGCTTATGCCGTTCATCAAGGATTGATAGGGAAAGAGTATGACCCTCAATCATGGTATGAATGGTCTATTAAAAGCATTGCAGATAGCGTGCCAGGAGCACCTTCTTTTTTTAAATATGCTGCGTCTAAAGGAGTAGAGATTTTTTACATTACCAATAGAGAAGAAAGAGAGCGTGAAAGCACTTTAAAAAATCTTGCTCATTTCGATTTGCCTAATGCTGATGCTGCTCATTTAATCACTAGGAATGGGACTTCTAGTAAAGAGATAAGAAGACAACAAGTTTCACTCACTCATGAAATAGTGATGTTAATAGGAGACAATCTAGCTGATTTCAGTAGTTTATTTGATAAGAAATCGATGATTGATAGAGATATTAATACTAATTTTTCTCAAAGAGAATT
>CANFJP010000137.1 GCA_947447485.1 Chitinophagaceae bacterium | reverse complement strand
CTGCAATGATATTTTTTACACCACCAAGAACCGTTTTTGGATCAAGTCGGTTGCTGCTGGTGTTACTGGTGAAATTAACCGTTACCACAGCTTCTTTATTCACTAGCAATTTAACTGCATTAATACAAGCATTCATAATCATATCCTTCATAGGACAAGCAGGCGTAGTCAGGATTACAGTGAATGAAACATTGTTCCCTTCTATAACGATGTCCTTAATCATATTAAGCGTTACTAAGTCTTTTCCTAAATCTGGTTCTTGTACATTGCTTAATGCTTTTAAAATTGCTTCGTTGGTCATTTTTCAATTATTTGTTAAAATACAGTATGAACTGCAAAATTAAACATTGAAGGGCTTACTTTGGTTATCAATTACAGAAAATCGAGGTTAGTTAGTATTTTTGTGTTGAATAGGCTTAATATGCAATCTATTCCTCAGATATCGACTGTTACATTTCACATCATTTAAAATTTTGGGAATAGCCCTCATGAATAAAGCATTACGATATTGTATACTACTCGTTTGTATCATACCCATCACTGCAAAAGCTCAATTTGAAACTTTCAAAGATTCTGTAGTACAATTGTATGGAGTAGTGATGACGGCTGATAGTTTGCAAGCGCTTCCTGTAGTGAGTATTATGATAAAAGGCCAAAATAGAGGTACTTTATCAAATGACCGAGGGGTATTTAGTATTGTAGCACTAAAAGGAGATGCAGTAGAATTTACTTGTATTGGGTTTAAGCCTAAAATCGTTGAAATACCAAGAGATCTTAAAGGCAATCAATTCAGTATTGTTCAGCTGATGGTTACAGACACTGTCTTTCTTCCTGCTACGATCATCAAGCAGCGGTTGAGTAGGCAGCAGTTTGAAAGAGATTTTGTAAATACTAAAGTCCCAGATGATAATATTGAAATCGCTAGAAGTAACAATAGTCTTGCTACGAGAAGGGTATTGATGTCTTCCTTGCCTGCAGATGGAAGAGAAGCATCCTCTCAATACATGCGTCAAAAAACCAGTAAACTATACTATTCTGGACAAGTACCACCACTCAATATTTTAAATCCTTTTGCGTGGGCTGAATTTATCAAAGCATGGAAACGCGGGGATTACAAAAAGAAAAGTTAGCGTCATTGAGTAGACTAGGTTTTTCGCAGCTTTCATTCAAAAAAGATTTTATTTCCTCCCTTATTATTCAGTCTCACATCGGTAAATTTACACCATGCGTATTTTTCTTATTGGCTTTATGGGATCGGGGAAAACTCATTGGGGTAGAATATGGGCATCAGAAATCGGAATCGAATTCTATGATATTGATGAATTGGTGGAGCATTCTGAAAAAAAATCTATAGCTGCATTGTTTGATGAAAAAGGAGAAAAGTATTTCAGAGAAAAAGAATCTATAGTGCTGAAACAAACTCCCTTTTCAGAGAATTGTATCATTTCTTGTGGCGGTGGAGCCCCTTGCTATGAAGATAATATGGAGTGGATGAATGCAAATGGAATAACCTTGTTTTTAGAAGGATCGTCCGATTTTTTATATAAAAATATTGTAAAGAATATAGCGCAAAGACCTTTGTTAAAAAATCTTTCATTAGAAAAGTTAATGTCTTTTATTGAAAGCACCTTAGCTGAAAGAAATCAATTTTATCATAAAGCTCAATTTCGTTTTTCCACAGCAACCCTAAACAATCAAACCATTCATCAAATTATCTAATCTCATTAATATGCATAAGAATTTCATAAAAATAGCTGCATTGCTAGGTGCATTGAGTGTATTGTTAGGTGCTTTCGGAGCCCACACTTTAAAAGAAATACTCTCAGAGAAATCACTAGCTATTTTTGAAACAGGTGTTCGCTATCAATTTTATCATGTGTTGGGTTTGCTTGCTATTGGTATTATCTATAAAGATTGTGTGAATGAAAGGATGATTTGGGCGGGCAGGTGTTTTTTAATAGGCATGTTGTTATTTAGCGGATCGCTATATGCGTTGGCCATTGCAGGTCCTCTATATTCGATTATAGGAATCATTACGCCTTTCGGTGGAGGGTGCTTTATTTTAGGCTGGATCTTGCTTTTCAGCGGAGTAACCAAAAATCAACCTACAGCACCTGTTGAGCGTGTTTGATAAACATACAACCGGGTGTCTAAAACATGATTGTATTTAATATCTTTGTAACCGATGGCAAAAAAAACAAAAGTAAAATTATCTGATCAGGAAAATCTCCAAGAAGATAAAATTGAAAAAATCACATTAAAGCATTTGCTTAATGATGAGCGTACCCATAAAATTGTAGGCAGTGTTTTATTATTGTTTGCATTATTATTATTTATTGCTTTTACCTCTTATTTATTTACATGGGATGAAGATCAAGACAAAGTCTTTAAGGAAGGCTATCGCCTTTTATTAGGAACCGATACCCAGGTTTCAAATTTGATGGGAACATTTGGCGCATTCATTTCTCATTTTTTCATTTATAAGGGATTTGGGATTGCTTCGTATTTCCTTTGTTCTTTGTTTTTTGTTTTAGGCGTAAATCTATTTTTTGGTAAGAAGATTTTTTCCATTCAAAGAAACTTAAAATACATCATTATAGGTTTGCCGCTAATAAGCGTTACTGCGGCAGTAGCAATGGGCTCAAGTGAGTTCTCATGGGGAGGAGCAGTAGGAGACATGTGTACAGATTGGCTATATAAAACCATTGGAAAGATTGGTACTTACGGCTTTATTTTCATTTCATTTTTTACCTATTTCATTTGGCGTTTTAATCCTTCTTTCAAATTGCCCACTGCCAAAAAAGAGGCCACTATCGAAAGTCCTGTAGAAGAACAATTATTTATTGAGGAAGAAGCAGCGCCTGCAACTGGAAATTTGCTCAAGCGTTCAGAAAAAATAGAAAAGGAGGACGAAAGCACACCTGTTTTGGAAGATGATATCGAGCCCATTGAAGAACCGGTTATTGAAGACGCACCTGCTAAAATTGTATTAAGTGCTACTCCTGTTATAGAATCAACTCCTTCAAAAGCACCTGCATCTGGATTGGAACTAGAAATTAAAACGGCCGACTTGCCCAAAGAAGAGGAAGCAATAGCTGTAGACAAGCCCTTGATGAAGCCTTATGATCCTATTTTGGATTTGCGTGATTATAAGTATCCTTCATTGGATTTGTTAGAAAATCACGGAAGTGAAAAAATCATTCAGGATCCTGCTGAGCTTGAGAATAATAAAAATCAGATTATTAATACGCTGAAAAATTACGATATAGATATACAAAAGATTTCAGCTACGGTGGGTCCAACGGTTACATTGTATGAAATCATTCCTGCTGCAGGTGTTCGTATATCAAGAATAAAAAATCTAGAAGACGATATCGCATTGAGTTTGGCTGCACTGGGTATTCGTATTATTGCTCCTATTCCAGGTAAGGGAACGATTGGTATTGAAGTCCCCAACGCTAAAAAGACGGTAGTCAGCATGAAAACTTTGCTTGCTTCTGATAAGTTTACTAAAAATAATTTCTCTTTACCTATTGCTATTGGAAAGAAAATTGACAATGAGAATTTCATTGTTGACCTTGCAAGCATGCCTCACTTATTAATGGCGGGTGCTACAGGTCAGGGTAAGTCGGTTGGGCTGAATGCAATACTAGTTTCATTGTTGTATAGTAAACATCCATCACAATTAAAATTTGTATTGGTTGATCCAAAGAAAGTAGAACT
>CANFJP010000136.1 GCA_947447485.1 Chitinophagaceae bacterium | reverse complement strand
ATAGCATTGCTTTTATTAATCCTTCTAATTGCACCAATACACTCGGATGCGCAATGTTCTATGTGCACGAAAACAGCACAACAATTGGGCGAGAAACCCGCACTTGGATTGAATAATGGAATTCTTTATTTAATGTTGGCGCCTTTTGCAGTAGTAGGCGTCATTGCTTATCGCTGGTGGAAGAATCAGGCTTCCGAAAATGACGAAGCTTCCGTTTAATCATTGATCAAATACACTAAAACCGATCTGCAAATTCATACAGATTAAAATTATCCTCGCCAGATATTTTAATTAATGTATCGAGAATTAGTTTTTTATCGACTCCTTTCATTCTTTTTTTCTGAATGAGCGCCCACACTTTTTCGGTAAGTAAATAATATTTTTTATCGTTGAAATCACTATGTTGAATGCAATGTAAAATAGCATCATACAACTCATTGATTCCTTTTTTTTGAGAGGCGATGGTTTTTATAATAGGGATTTCATTGCTATGAGAAGAGAATGCAGGAGCAAGCATTAG
Organism: Chitinophagaceae bacterium; assembly: GCA_947447485.1. Lineage (GTDB taxonomy): Bacteria > Bacteroidota > Bacteroidia > Chitinophagales > Chitinophagaceae > Ferruginibacter. The sequence goes on along the minus strand of CANFJP010000136.1, from coordinate 3,205 downwards.
ACGAAGATTATTGGCAAAAATATCTGCGCCGGGTCTGTCTGATTTGTTTACAACAAAAATATCTGCAATTTCCATCAAGCCAGCTTTCATTGTTTGTATTTCATCTCCTGCCTCAGGTACAATTGTTACAATCGTTACATCTGCAAGGCCGGCAATTTCAATTTCACTTTGGCCAACTCCCACCGTTTCGATAATGATATAATCAAACTGAGCAAATTTTAATACATCCGTAATTTCAATTATTTTAGGATGCAACCCGCCTAAAGCGCCTCTTGTGGCCAACGAACGAATATATACATTGGGATTGTTGTACCACTCACTCATTCTTATTCTGTCGCCCAATAATGCACCCATATTAAAAGGAGAGGATGGATCAATGCACAACACTGCCACTTTTTTATCATGAGCCACCAATGATTCAATCAAACAATCCGTTAGCGTACTTTTACCTGCACCTGGCGGACCTGTAATACCAATAATAGGTGTTGAAGTAGGTGGTAAAGATTTTAAAAAATCCTCATACCCTGCTTGTTCATTTTCAATTAAAGAAATACAACGAGCAAGAGATTTTACATCCCCCGATTTCAACAACGCTATGTTATTTTGCCATTGATGCATTAGAAAATAAAATTTATCAAACGTATAGTTTTATTATACAATAATACAATGTAATATTAACTTAAATAACTTTCAATCGTATCTATTAAAAACTGAGCCCTGTTTACATTTAAGTGATATTTGAGTAGGTGCTCTTTCCCTTGTTGTTCAATTTTTCTTCTTTCGCTATCATTTCGCAAATAATAATCAATTTTATCAAGCAAGTCATCTAAAGAATCCGAACACCAAATCAAATGCTTCCCGTCTTCAAAATTATTGGGTATCACTATTTGTGGCTTTTGACTAATCATAAAAGAACTGGCAGCGGGAACTTCCCAATATCTCATAGTATCCCATCCGCCACCTCTGAAGTTCAATACAATTTTACATCTAGCTATTTCTTCAAGATAAAACTTTCCCTTTCTATTGTATGTTTTAAAATCCTGGTTGAGCGTTGTTCCGTTTTTTTCACAATCATATTTTCCTTGCAACATGGTTAAAGCCTTTTCTCTGATAGCAGGCTTTTGCTGTGCCCAAAAAGAAACATCATATTTTTTATCACTTTCTGCAATAGTTGGAATAGATACATTGTACGGAAATGAAAAGGGAAAGGGATGCACATGAAGCATTTCTACATGATCATTTAAAAAGTATTCCCGCTTAAAAATAATATCGAATGGACGTTGCTTAATCAAGTCCTTATATTCCTCTTCAATTCCTAATCTACAAAAATCGCCTCCTATTTCGGGTCTATCGCCCCCATCAAGAAATACAATAGGCTTATTAGCAACCTTTGGTAATATTTTTTTTAACGTTGCCAGCGAATCTTTTTTGGCAGAAGCAAGAATAATAGCATCAAATGAATGGAAGTCTATTGATAAATGACAATTTAATGAAAAGTGAGTATATCCTAAGTTTTTAGGATAATTTTTGATAGGTAAATGATATTTTACATTCCACGGATAATCTATCACATTGTGGGACCCCAATAACTTTACCAATCCTGAGAAAGTAAGATCTTGTAAGTAATCAGTACTCGCACTATTAATAAATAATAACTTCATTAGGAATTGATTTTTGTTAGGCCGTTTTTACAAAAAAAGTTCCCAGAGATGATTTTTTTATTCATGAAATCCGTACTCTTCTTTTGTTGAACACTATCAAATCTTTCAGGATGATACAGATGATATACAATGGCCATGAATTTCATAGACACAAATTTTATTCCTTCGATTTTCTTTAATCTCCATTCTATATCAGAATCTTCTCCGCCACCTGGAAATAAATAATCTTCATCAAATCCATTGATTGCAAGCAAATCGGCTTTATTAATACCCATATTGCAACCCAATAAAATATTTTCTTTTTTATTTTGAATGAGTTTATTGGCAAGAGGAAAGTAAATCCCTTCTTCAATGCGCTTGCATTTGGATTTAATCAAATTAAATAAATGTAGGAGAGAAAGCTTTTTAGAAAGAAGGATCTTTGTTGAGATAGATTCACTCAACATTACCCTTCTCCCATAAAAAACAGTTTTGGGCTTTTTTCTTTCTATATAAGATGCTACCAATTTTTTATGAGGAATACAATCACCATCAATGAAGATTAAAAAATCGGAGTTGGCTGCTTCTATGGAACGATTTAATGAAATGCACTTTCGGAAACCAAGATCGGTTTGAGCAATATGAATAAGGGGAAATTGAATAATTGGCTTTAAAGAATGTAGCAACTCAACAGTAGCGGGAGCATTGTCATCTTCCGAAACAATGACTTCAAAACAATTTTTAGCCGTTTGAGCATTTAATGCGCGCAAGATTATTTCTAGAGTAGAAAGATTTTTATAATAAGATATAACAATAGAAGCTTGCATTAAATTTTACTAGCGGGGTTTAACATTGTATTAATTAATTCAGCATATTGTTGGGCAATGTGTTCTGCACTATGATTTTGTAATACATAATTATAGGCATTGTTGACACTACTTATGACACTTGCTGGATTTTGTATAAGAAAATCAATTTTATCGGCCATCATACTTGGATTATTGATCTCACAAAACGTTGCTCGATCTTCCTTTATCAAATCGCTTAACCCCCCTGCAGTAGTGGATACTACAGGCACCTTATAAATAAAGGCGTCTAACACACTGCTACACAATCCTTCATTATTGGAATTCATAATAAAAATCTCAAATGCCGAAAAATAATCAGTTACATTTTCAACGAAACCCATTAAAAAATAAGTATCGGACAAATCATTATCAATAATCAACTGTTTCATTTCTTCCATTAATACTCCTTCTCCAAAATGCAAGAAAACAACATCCTTTCTTTTTTCTTTTACCAGCTTGATTGCTTTGATTGTATCAAATGGATTTTTCTCCAAAGTCAAGGCAGCAATAGTGGCTATGATGTGCTTATTGTCAAGTTGAATATTTTTTAACCCCGCATCGGCTAGACCTTTATTTAATTTATTTTCAACCACTACATCTGAAATGATTTCAATATCAGTTCTAGAAGTAAACGCAGAAAGCATATTTTTTACAGATGAGCTTATCGCAACAATCTTATCAGTTAATCTGTATTTTAATTTTGTAAAGAATCCAGCT
>CANFJP010000135.1 GCA_947447485.1 Chitinophagaceae bacterium | reverse complement strand
TATGATATCAATATTCAAAAAGCTACGGGATGGATTCAAACAAACGTAAAATTAAGAGGACTTGATTTCTTTGTGGGCGCAGAAAATTCTTATACTAATTTCTGGAGAGTAGGAAACGTAAGATCAGGATTATTCCTTGATAACTCTTACGGAAAATCTGCAGAACATGAATTTTATAATTATGCAGCAAAAGCGGGATTGAGTTACAAAGTTGCTAAAATGCATTATTTGTTCTTGAACTCAAGATACGAAACAAGAGCGCCCTTCTTTAACAATGCCTATTTAGCACCTTCTACAAGGGATTTTGTACAAGATGATCTTAGAAGCGAACACGTTGCTTCTATAGAAGGAGGATACGCATTGATTGCTCCAACTGTTAAGTTTAGAGCAACGGCTTATTATACAAAATTTGAACATCAAACAGATGTGCTTACCTTTTACAATGATCAATTAAGAACAGTTGTAAATTATGCTTTAAATAATATAGGTAAAGAACACATGGGACTTGAATTAGGATCAGAAGTGATTGTGTTTAGAGGTTTTACGGTTAATGCAGCAGCTGGTATTGGAAGATTTACATACGATACTCGTCAGGTTGCAACAGTTACATCCGACAATAGCTCAACTGTTATTTCAAAAGATCAGATTATCTATTCTAAAAATTACAATGTACCTACACCACAACAAGCATATAACATAGGGTTTAATTACCGCTCACCAAAATATTGGTATGTGAACCTTAACTTCAATCATTTTGATGATATGTGGTTGGCTTTTAATCCTATTCGCAGAACAGCGGATGCGGTAAATGGAGTAGATCCTACATCAGCTTTGTGGCATGAAGTATTAGATCAAACCAAGCTAAGTCCTCAAAACACTGTTGATTTGTATTTCGGGTATTCTTGGTTGATGAATAATAGATTTAAAGGATTAGGTAAAAGAACATTCCTTGCATTCAATATTGGGGTAAATAATTTATTAAACAATACCAATATTGTTTCTGGAGGGTATGAGCAATTGAGATTTGATTTTGCAGAAAAGAATGTAGACAAATTCCCTGCAAAACAATTCTATGCTTATGGAACAAATTTCCTTGCGAGTGTTGCACTAAGATTCTAAACATAAAAATTAAACAAACTTTTTAAAATATATATTATGAATAAAATTCAACAATTGTTTTCAGCGGTAATTTTAATTGCTGTCATTAGCACATTCAGTGCTTGTAAAAAAACATATGATGCTCCTCCTGCACCAGGAGATGTAAATCTTGTTGCTAATACGAGCATTCAAAATTTAAAATCTTATCACACCATCCCTGGTGTATTTGATTTAATTAGTACTGACGTAATCATCTCTGGTATTGTAGTGGCTAATGATAAGAGTGGTAATATCTATAAGCAATTGTTTATACAAGATACCACTGGTGCTATCCAATTACTAGTGGATGCATATAGCTTATATGCAAGTTATCCAGTAGGAAGAAGAGTGTATGTAAAATGTAATGGGTTAACCATAACTGATTCTTATAGTAATATGGTTCTAGGATACAAAGCAGTTATTGATGGATTGCCTTCTATTCAAGGTATTCCAGGTGCAATTGTAAATCAGCACTTAATTGGTGGATCTTTAAATAATCCAGTAGTACCTCTTACGGTAACCATTGCCGATTTGGGGACAGGATTAGACAATCGTTATATAAACGCATTAGTAAAATTGGAGGGATACGAATTCATTTCAAGTGATACTTCAAAAACTTATGGCGATACTTCTTCTTACAAGAGCACTGTAAATAGATTGATATCATTGGGTTGTGGAAGTGCCTTAACTACTACCATACGTACAAGTGGCTATGCGAATTTTGCTGGAACTCCTTTGCCAACAGGGAATGGTAACATTACGGCTATTTATACAATCTACAGATCGTCTCCAACAAGCGCCAACACCACTAAACAATTGCTGCTTCGTGATGTTACGGATGTTGAATTTAATAACGGTCGTTGCGGTGCACCACCTCCAGGAACCATTGTATTGTTGAATGAAGATTTTGAATCACAAAATGCAACTGCTACTGCACCTTATAATCCCGTTAGTATTAATGGCTGGGCTAATATGCCAGAAGTAGGAACTAGAACCTATTCTGCTAAAATTTACAGTGGTAATAAATATGCTTATTTATCTGCATTTGGCGCTACCAATCCTGCTCAAGTTAAAACTTGGCTGGTTACAAGTGGGGTTAATATGGATAATACAACTACTGAAACATTGAGTTTCTCTACACAACAAGATTACTCTAGTAATGGATCTTCTACATTGAAAGTATATATTTCTAATGATGGATCATACACAGGAACGGGTAACCCTTGGGCAGGCAACTGGACAGACATTACATCATTGGCTACATTGTCACCAGCCAGTTCTTCAAATTTCCCGGGATATATTTCATCAGGAAACATTGATTTGAGTTCATATAACGGAACTGCTTATATCGCTTTTGTATATGAAGGATCAGATCCTGGTGCTTCATCTACTTGGGAACTCGACAATATCAGAATTCTTGGTTTGTAATTAAAAATAACAACATTCAAAAGAGCCATCTCCTAAAGCGATGGCTCTTTATTCAAAGTTTTGATTTAATTGAAAAATTAAATGTCTTTTAAAAATATCTAGTATGATAAATAAAATTCTACCAATTAAAAGGGCCGTTGTTTTTTGTATCGCATTGGTAACCACTTTGCTTATAAGTAATGCTGGTTTTACACAAGCCTTAATCACAGAACAATTTAATTATACCCCTGATGCTGCATTAGGATTGTATACTCAGAGTGCTGCAACTTGGACAAGAGTTAACACGGGAGATTCTATTTTAGTAGCAGCAGGAAATCTTTCTTATTCTGGACTAGCTGCTTCAGCAGGTAATAAAGTAACTTATGGGGGTACTGGTGCAGATTATTACCGTGGGTTTACTAGCCAAACAAGCGGTACTGTATATTGCTCGTTCTTATTAAAAGTTACATCAATCGGAACGCTCGGTACAACTGGAGGGTATACTGTAGCCCTTACAGATGCTACTACAGGGTATGCATCAACTATTTGGCTTAGGTTAAGTGGTACATCAGATTTTAATATTGGTTTAAATCCAAGAACCACTGCTGTAAATACTACTTGGCTTTCTAATACGTTCAGTTTAAATACTACTTATTTAGTTGTATTATCTCTTGAATCCGTTTCTGGGTTAGCTAATGATATCAGTAAAATATGGGTGAATCCAACAAGCTTAGGTGGAACTCAGCCTACTGCCGATGCTTCATTAACTAATACAGGCACTGATTTAACATCTATTCAAAGGGTGCTATTAAGACAGCCTGGCGCAGCAACAGAAGCTCCAGGAGCTTTAGAAATTGATGAAATGAGAGTAGGAACAACTTGGGCAGATGTTACACCTTCTGGTGCAGCTACTGCTCCAGGAGCGCCAAGCATTACCTCCATCACCCCTGGAGATGGTCAACTTACTGTAAATTTTACAGCCCCAACATCTGATGGAGGTTCTATAATAACTAATTATCAATATTCTACAGATAATGGAGCATCTTTTACTGCTTGTTCTCCTCTTCAAACAACGAGCCCTATTGTAATAACTGGATTAACTAACGGTACACAATACTCAGTTATCATTCAGGCAATTAATGCAGTTAATCCAGGTACTTCATCAAATATGCTAACAGGTACGCCTGTGGCCGTTTCAGTACCAACAATTACAGCATCTACTTTATCTACATTTGGCAATGTATGCGTTGGGTTATTGCCTGGTATAAATACCTTTACCATTAGTGGAGCGGCATTAACAACGGCGAACATCACTGTTGGTCCATTAACAGGGTATAGCTTTTCAAATGCTTTAGGTGGTACGTATACTAGCACAT
>CANFJP010000134.1 GCA_947447485.1 Chitinophagaceae bacterium | reverse complement strand
ATAGGACAGGGCGATAGAGAAAAAGCGGGATTGGCATTTAATGAATTGGTGCGTACCAGAAAAGTAAAAGCACCTATTGTAATTGGACGAGATCATTTAGATACAGGATCGGTGGCAAGTCCTAATCGCGAAACAGAAGCCATGCTCGATGGAAGTGATGCAGTAGCTGATTGGCCAGTGTTAAATGCATTGGTGAATACAGCCGGTGGTGCAAGCTGGGTGTCGTTGCATCATGGCGGTGGCGTAGGAATGGGTTATAGTATTCATGCCGGTATGGTGATTGTAGCAGATGGCACACCAGAAGCTGCGGCAAGATTAAGCAGAGTACTAAGAAATGATCCTGGAATGGGTGTTATCAGACATGCAGATGCAGGATATGAAATTGCTCAAAAAACTGCCACGAAATTTGGATTGGATATAAGAGAAAGGTTGAGATAGTTTAGTTGTTTAGTCGACTAGTCGTTTGTTATTTAATCAGACAACTAAACACTTAAACGTCTAAACTACCCGTAGGGATTCAACGTTCAAGTTTCAACGTTAAACTTTGAACCAGCGAAGCGACTTAAATTTTTAACCAGCGAAGCGTGATAAAAGGTCTCACATCAGAAGAAGTATTACAAAGCAGACTCCTGCATGGAAGTAATACGCTCGATATACAAGAAGATCGAGTATTCTGGAAAGTGCTCAAAGAAGTAGTGCTTGAGCCAATGTTTATATTGTTATTGGTTGCTTGTTTTATTTATTTTATTGTAGGAAGCATCAGCGAAGGCATTATCATGCTCATATCAATCTTCTTGGTAGCGAGCATTTCCATTTATCAAGATTATAAAAGTAGAAATGCAGTAAAGGCATTGCATAAATTGTCGGCGACCAAAGCTGCCGTTATGCGTGACGGTAAAATTGTAAAAATTGCGGCAGAAGAAATCGTAGTAGGTGATGTTATATTGTTAGAAGAAGGAGAAATTATTGCTGCGGATGGATTAATCGTTGTGGCAAATGATTTGTCGCTCAATGAATCTATTCTTACAGGGGAATCTTTTGCCGTCATAAAAACGGCCAATAACAATGTATATAAAGGCACACTGGTTGTAGGCGGTAGTGCGACAGTTCAAGTAACGGAAGTGGGCTTGCAAACGATGTTTGGTAAAATTGGCGTGTCGCTCAAAGAAATCATTGTGGTGAAAACACCTTTGCAACAACAGATACGGTCTTTTGTTAAAAATATGGTGTGGGTGGGTGTAATAGCATTTCTAATTGTAATAGGATTTAATTATTATCATTCAGGAAATTTTGTACAATCCTTTTTACAAGGACTTACCCTCGCCATGAGTATTCTTCCAGAAGAAATTCCGGTAGCATTTAGTACTTTTCAGGCATTGGGGGCCTTTCGATTATTGAAAAATAACATCATTGTAAAGCAGCCGCAATATGTTGAAACGCTGGGATCTGCAACGGTGATTTGTGCAGATAAAACAGGCACCATTACTCAAAATAAAATGAGTATTGAGTTTTTGTATGATGCGGCTAATAAAAAATCTATACAAGTTAATAAGCAAGCAGAAATTCCGTCAATGTTAATTGAGTATGCAATGTGGGCGAGTGAAACCAATCCATTCGATCCTATGGAAAAAGCGATTCATGATTTATATGCGTTGCATGCGGTGGAAGACTGCCGATCACAATACCAGCAAATACATGAATATCCTTTGAGTGGCAAGCCGCCGATGATGACACATATTTTTAAGAATGAAAAAGAGGAAGTTGTTATAGCGGTAAAGGGTGCTCCCGAGGCAATTTTACAACAGAGTAACTTATCAAAAGAAGACCAAGATTTTTTTGAACAGCAATCCATTGAATATGCCAAAGGCGGATACAGGGTGTTGGGCGTAGGCAAGGGAAGTTGGAAAGAACAGCATTGGCCAACGTTGCAGGAAGAATTTGTATTTGAGTTTTTGGGCTTGATTGTTTTTCAGGATCCTCCTAAAGAAAATATTGTGGAGACGATCAATATTTTTCATCGTGCAGGCATTGCAGTGAAAATGATTACAGGTGATTATGCAGAAACGGCCGTGGCCATTGCCAAGCAAATAAAATTGTGTGAACAGTACGATGTGCTTACCGGAGAGCAAATTTTGCATTTAAGCAATGAGGCATTGCGACAAAAAGTAAATGCTGTACATATTTACGCAAGGATGTTTCCTGAAGCCAAGTTGAAAGTAATTGAGGCATTAAAAGACAATGGTGAAATAGTGGCCATGACAGGCGATGGGGTTAATGATGCACCGGCGTTGAAGGCGGCACATATTGGAATAGCCATGGGCACTAGGGGAGCGGAAGTGGCCAAGAGTGCGGCATCGCTGATATTGGTAGACGATGATTTATTTCACATGACTGATGCGGTTGCGTTGGGAAGAAAAATTTACGACAATTTAAAAAAGGCCATTCAATACATTGTGTCTATTCACATTCCAATCATATTGATTGTATTGTTGCCCTTGTTATTAAGCTGGAAATTTACCAATGTATTTTCTCCGGTGCATGTCATTTTTCTTGAGTTGATTATGGGGCCTACCTGCTCCATCGTTTTTGAAAACGAGCCTATAGAAACAGGAACGATGCTTCGTATGCCGCGTAAACTATCCAGTACTTTTCTTTCCTTTAAGCAATTGTTAATGAGTATTGTTCAGGGCTTGATGATTACGGCAGGTTGTATGGGTATTGGATATTATTACCTTTCGTTAGGGGTCAATGATGAAGCCATTCGTACGGTTATTTTTATTACACTGTTGTGTAGCAATATTTTTCTGATGCTAACAAATCGTTCATTCACTGAGTCTATTGTTAAAACGATTAGGTATAAAAACAATCTAGTGGCATTCATTATCTTCATTACGCTGTTACTCCTTGCTGTTATGTTGTATGTTCCGTTTGTTAGAGGATTGTTTTCTTTGTCATTATTAAACCCAATGCAATTATTCACTTGCGTAATCGTGGCGCTTGTAAGTACGTTTTGGTTGGAAGGGTGGAAGTGCATTAAAGGTTTAACCTGCCGGTAGGCGTTTAACGTTCAACGTTTAAGGTTTAACGTTGTATGAGATATCTAGTATCTAACATCAAAAATCAACTTCTTAAACCTTTTCAACTACTGCCGTGAGGCAGGAATTCAACTTCTTCAACCCCTCCAGCGTCACATCCAACCTCAAACTTTAAACTTTCTTACCCGCGCCAGCGGTGCACCGATTATCACAACCTTATCGATAAATCCAAATGGCCACCCAATCCTAGTTCCACTATTTTTTGAAGAGTGGAAATTCTAACTTCTTTAACGTTGTTCTCTATTTTTGAAATATAAGATTTAGTGGTTCCGGTTTTTACAGCCAACTGTTCCTGGGTTAATCCCTTTTCCAATCTAGCTTCATGAAGCAATAATCCAATTTTGAAATTTTCATATCCCGATTCCAGTATATTGCGTTTTGTAGTGGACCTCTTTCCGAAATTTTTTTCCTTGAATTCTTCGAGCGTTAATATTTTTTTATTTTTTTTCTGACTCATATTCGGATTTTATTTTAATTGCAAATTCAATTACTTGTTTAGGTGTTTTTTGTGTTTTCTTTTGAAATCCGTTAGCGATAATAATGATAGCTCCTTTATCAAAAAAGCAAAAAATCCTATAGATGTTTCTTCCCCATTGGACCCTTATTTCATAGATTCCATTGGTGCCTTCTATGTGTTTCAAATAGCTTTCCGGCACCCTTGGTAAATCCTCTATAACCTCCAACGTCCAAATTATTTTTGCCTTCACTTTGTAAGGAAGCTCTTCAAAGAATGCTTGAAAATAATCTTTATAAAAAGCGACTTTTCGATATTTTCTATTCGACATACAAATATAATTAAGTTTCACTAAAGTGCAACATTTAGAATCAAGATT
>CANFJP010000133.1 GCA_947447485.1 Chitinophagaceae bacterium | reverse complement strand
GTCAACACCGTTTATACCGCAGCTAATCCAATTATTTTTATTTAAATATTCAATGCAACTTCTGTATCCATATGGGGGAGTAGTGGAGTATGAAAATGTGTTGCCCGCATTGTTGGTAAGGGAAATGTTTTGAGTAGTGGAATCTTTTGTAATGAAATCGCCACCTACAATGATAAATGTATGCTTGTTTTTTATGGCAATGGAATTGGCTCCGGTTGTTTCAGTTCCTTGGATAATCGGAAGATTTATTTTATTTCCATCATAATACAAATTGGCTCGCATGCCCCCAGTAATAAAATATGCCTTGCCTTGGTAGAGTCTAACATTGGTGCCGCTGCTAGCAAAACAAGCTTCCCCGCTATCAAGCAAAGGTCTTTTGTTCAACGGCTCTTTTTCCCAACTATTTCCTCCATTGGTTGTACGTGCAATAAATAATCTTCCTTCTATTGGATCTCCAATTACTATTCCTGATTGATCGTTTTCAAAATCCATCGCATCCAAAAACATGCCTTTGGTAGTATCTTCAAAAACCATTTTCCAGCTATTGCCCCCGTCTGTTGTTTTCAATATTCTAGCCGGACAATCAATTCCCATTATAACAGCAGTATTGGAATCAAATGCTTCAATGTCTCTAAAATCTGTTTGCTCAAATCCTTTTACTTTTTTCCATTCCCAATGATTTCCCGCATCCGTACTTCTGCCTATTGTTCCATTGCTGCCACTTACCCAAACAGTATTGTCATCCACTACACTCAACCCTCTTAAGGATGTTTTAGTGCCGCTGGATAGCAATGTTACGGTTTGAGAAAATGCAAGATTGGTAGTTAGGGCGAGAAGAAATAAAAGTGAATATTGTTTCATATAGTATTGTTGAGTTGTTGAGGTGTTGAGTTGTTGAGTTGTTTGGTCGTCTAAAGGCCTCAACGACTAAACATCCATCATTTGTATAGTCGTTTAGTTTTACTACTTTTGAACAAGTTAATTTATTTAAATAAACTGTAAAATTAATTCATGAGCCATTCGCCTTTACAGATAGATAGAAACCATACTGATTTTAGTCAGATTCAAGCGTTGATGGAGAATAATCAGCCGATTGAGATCACATCGAGTGCGCAGGAAAGTATTGTGAAATGTCGTGATTACCTCGATAAAAAAATGGCTGGTTCCAATGAACTTTTTTATGGGATTAATACAGGTTTTGGGTTTTTACAAAATGTTCAAATTGATAAAGATCAGTTAAGCACCCTACAAGATAATTTATTAAAATCTCATGCCTGCGGATTGGGAGAGGAAGTGCCCGCAGAAATCGTTAGGCTGATGATGGTGTTAAAAATTAAATCGCTTAGCTATGGTCATTCAGGTGTGCAATTGGAAACAGTTCAACGCCTGGTAGAGATGTATAATCATGATGTGTTGCCCATTATATATACTCAAGGATCCTTGGGTGCGTCGGGAGATTTGGCTCCGTTGAGTCATTTGAGTTTGCCCTTAATAGGATTGGGGGAAGTGTATTTGAAGGGTAAAAAAATGTCGGCAGCAGACGCATTGAAACAACTTGGATGGAATGCGATATCCCTTAAAAGCAAAGAGGGATTGGCTTTGATCAATGGTACTCAATTCATGAGTGCATATGGATTGCATAATTTGGCGCAAGCAGAAAGGTTGATGAAATGGGCCAATGTGATTGCTGCTATTAGCTTTGATGCCTTTGATTGTGTGTCATATCCTTTAAATGAGCACATTCATGCTGTTCGTTTACACAAGGGGCAATTAACTGTAGCGGCTACACTAAGAAATTTGCTGGATGGAAGCAGTATCGCTGTACAAAAAAAATCTCAAGTACAAGATCCGTATTCATTCAGGTGTGTCCCTCAGGTGCACGGTGCTACAAAAGATACCATCGATTACGTACAATCGATTTTTGTAAAAGAGATGAATGCGGTGACAGACAATCCTAATATTTTCCCAGACGAAGACTTGATCATCAGTGGGGGGAATTTCCACGGACAACCCCTTGCATTGGCACTTGATTTTCTTTCAATAGCGATGAGTGAATTGGCGAATATCAGCGAAAGAAGAACCTATCAATTAATCAGTGGACAAAGAAACCTGCCGCCTTTTTTGGTAAAGAATCCCGGACTGAATTCAGGATTCATGATTCCTCAATATACTGCTGCAGGAATTGTAAGCGAAAACAAACAATTGAGCACGCCTAGTAGCGTAGATTCTATTCCGTCTAGCAATAATCAGGAAGATCATGTAAGTATGGGGGCTAACGGAGCCGTTAAATGCAAACGCATCATTGATAATGTAGAAAAAGTACTGGCCATCGAATTGCTTACAGCAGTGCAGGCCATCGAATTCCGCAGGCCTCTCAAAACTTCACCTACGTTAGAAAAAATCATTACTGCCTTTAGAAAAGAAGTGAGTTTTAATGAAGCGGATAGAATTCTACACACAGACATGAAGGCCTCTATACAATTTTTAAAAACGTACGCTATATAATTATACAATTTTTATAATAAAATATTACACAGTATTAGCATGACACAATTAAAATACGATTTCGCAAAATATAAAACACCCACAGGAACAACGCTCAACTGCAAGGGTTGGGTGCAAGAAGCTGCCCTAAGGATGTTGCTCAATAACCTTGATCCTGAAGTAGCAGAGCGTCCCGAAGAACTAATTGTATATGGCGGAAGAGGAAAAGCTGCCAGAAATATTGAATCGCTCGATTTGATTATTGAAGCATTGAAAGAGTTAGAAGAAGATGAAACGTTGTTGATACAAAGTGGCAAGCCGGTTGCGATGTTGAAAACACATAAAGATGCCCCCCGCGTATTGATCAGCAATTCACAATTGGTTCCAAATTGGGCCAACTGGAAACATTTTGATGAGTTGGAAAAGAAAGGATTGATGATGTACGGACAAATGACTGCAGGTAGTTGGATTTATATAGGCAGTCAGGGTATTGTGCAGGGCACCTATGAAACCTATGGGTCTGCCGCTACAAAACACTTTGGAGGCAGTTTAAAAGGCACGCTCAATGTTACAGCTGGACCAGGAGGAATGGGTGGGGCTCAGCCTTTGGCCATCACCATGAATGAAGGCGTTGCATTGGTTGCGGAGGTAGAAGAATGGCGTATTGATAAAAGAATTGAAACCAAATACCTCGATGAAAAATATTTGAATATAGATGAAGCCATCGACAAAGCATTGGAATACAAAGCTGCTGGAAAAGCAATTAGCATAGGGGTGTTGTGTAATGCTGTTAACTTACTACAACGATTAATCGAAAGAGAAATTGTTCCCGATACACTTACTGATCAAACCAGTGCGCATGATCCGTTGATTGGATACATTCCTCATCATTTATCAAATGAAGAAGCCAATAAGCTGCGAGAAGAAAACCCGAATGAATACATCAATCTTAGTTATGAAAGCATGCGCCTGCATGTGGAGCTCATGTTGAAACTACAGCAAATGGGGGCTATTACATTTGATTATGGCAACAATATTCGTGCAAGAGCAAAAGAACGTGGATTGGAAAATGCCTTTGATTTCCCTGGTTTTGTACCTGCTTATATTCGTCCTTTGTTTTGTGAAGGCAAGGGGCCGTTTAGATGGGCTGCATTGAGTGGTGATCCTGAAGACATTCGTGTAACCGATGAGGTGATGATGAATTTGTTTCCTGAAAATACAGGCATGATTCGCTGGATGAAAATGGCAAAAGAAAAAATTGCATTTCAGGGATTACCTGCACGTATTTGTTGGATTGGTCAGGGAGAAAGAGAAAAAGCAGGTTTGGCTTTCAATGAATTGGTAAGAACAGGAAAAGTAAAAGCACCGATTGTAATTGGGCGCGATCATTTAGATACAGGTTCTGTGGCTAGTCCAAATCGTGAAACAGAAGCCATGTTGGATGGTTCTGATGCAGTTGCC
>CANFJP010000132.1 GCA_947447485.1 Chitinophagaceae bacterium | reverse complement strand
CGTTCAAACGAAGTGCCTCAGTTGATTTTTAAACACAGCACTCGTTGTTCTATCAGCAGCATGGTTAAAAATAGACTGGATAAAGAACCAGATACTTCTGAAGTTGAATGTTATTATTTAGATCTACTTCAATATCGATCTGTTTCAAATGCGATTGCAAGTATATTTGAGGTTGAACACCAATCTCCTCAAGTATTATTAATTAAAAATGGTGTATGCCTGTATCATGAAAGTCAGCATGCGATTTATTTCGATGAGGTATTAAGCAATGTAAAGTCTTAATAAAGAATCATTTTTATTACAACCTACATCTAATTGAAATCATTATTATTTTTATCCGTTTCTATTTTGATTGTACAAATTGTATTTGCTCAAAATCCTATCAATACAGACAGGCCTGATCAAAGCGATGGAACATATGTTTTGCCCAAAAAATGCTTTCAATTGGAAGAGGGGATTCAAATAGCAAAAAATAGCTTTCAAAATAATTTGATGCTGAGATATGGCATTACTAAAAGTACTGAGGCTAGATTGCTCCTTGATTATGCTCAAATGAATGTATCAAAAGGCATTATGCCATTAGGCATAAGTTTAAAACAACGTATCTTAAAACAAGATAATTTAATTCCAGCAATAACATTTGTAGGTTATATAAGACCAGGAAAATTTGCAAGCAATAACTATAAGAGTTCAGAAAATCCAATTGATTTAAAGCTAGCATTTCAAAATGATGTGACTGAAAGAATTTCACTGAGCTATAATATTGGAACATCTCCAACCTTCAACACAATGGACTGCACTTTTAATTTTGGTTATTCGCCAAGTGAAAAAATATCTACGTTTTTTGAATACTTTTCAATTTTTGAGAAAGATCAAAGACCCTCACATAATGTAGATGCAGGAATATTATATCTTATTACCGAAAGACTTCAGCTGGATGTTGCAATTGGAAGTTCAATTCTGCTAATGAAAGAGAATAATTTCCTAACAACAGGCATGTCGTATAGGTTTTAATCAGAATGACACCCTCAATATGAGCTTTTTTTCCTCCTAAACACACTCCATTATTTTCAAAATAAAGTTTAGAAAAAAATAAAAATCGCAAGAAGTACTTACGATTTTTACTCGTGGAGCTGCAGGGAATCGAACCCTGGTCCAAACATATTCGTCATAAGCTTTCTACATGTTTATTTATGCATTGATTGTAGAGAAATAACCGGGGCATAACAAACCAATCATTTCCTTAGAAGAATAATCTTGAGCAATCGTCACTTCATTCAATTGCAGCAACCTGTGTTTGTTTTGAGTCGGCGGCAGAACATGGTAACAGGTAAACCTGTTCCGCGGCCCAAATGGATGCTAGTCTATCGACTAAGCAGCCATGGCATACGAAGTATTGCCATTTGAAGTTTGAATATTCAGATTAAAGTGCTAATTATCCAACGCACTACATGCTTACACTTACAAAGAGCTATGCTGTCAATACCGGTCAGCCCCGTTTTATTTAGAATACAAATTTAGTCAATTTAAGGATGATTGATAGAAGCTTTAACAAGTTTAAAAGGTTTCATAAGTTTAATGGGTAGCCTTTGAAACCTATTCAACCCCAGAAACCTATAAAACCAATTTATAGTACATTTGCACACTTATATGAAATACATCAACGAAATCAATAAACGCAAGACTTTTGCCATTATTTCTCATCCGGATGCTGGTAAAACTACCTTGACAGAAAAATTTCTGTTATTTGGGGGCGCCATCCAAACAGCTGGAGCGGTAAAAAGCAATAAAATAAAGAAGCATGCCACTAGTGATTTCATGGAAATTGAACGCCAGCGTGGTATCAGTGTGGCCACTTCTGTAATGACTTTTGAATACAAAGACTTTTTAATAAATCTACTAGATACTCCCGGCCATAAGGATTTTGCTGAAGATACTTATCGCACATTGACTGCAGTAGATAGCGTTGTGTTGGTGATTGACAGCGTAAATGGAGTAGAAGCACAAACGCGCAGATTAATGGAAGTCATAGCCATGCGTAAAACTCCAGTAATTGTCTTTATCAATAAAATGGATAGAGATGGAAAAAATAGATTTGATTTATTAGAAGAAATAGAAAATGAACTAAAGATTCAATTACACCCAATGACCGTTCCCATTAATAGTGGAAAAGATTTCAAGGGAGTGTATGACTTGCATGAAAAAAGTTTGATTTTATTTAAAGCGGGTACAAAAGCAAACGATGAGGATTTACTTAAAATAAGTAATCTTAATGACCCTATTCTTGATAATACGATTGGAGAAAAAGATGCGAATACATTGAGAGAAGATGTAGAGCTAATTGATGGAGTTTATGGAGAATTGAATGAAGAAGACTATCTAGCAGGAAGAACAGCGCCCGTTTTCTTTGGTAGTGCCGTTAATAATTTTGGTGTAAGAGAAATGTTGGATACTTTTATTCGAATAGCCCCCACACCCAGACCTCGACAAACGACTACACGTGATGTAAAACCTGAAGAAGATAAGTTTAGCGGATTTATATTTAAGATACATGCCAATCTAGATCCCAAGCACAGAGACAGGATTGCCTTTTTAAGAGTTTGTAGTGGAAGGTTTGCAAGAAATACTTATTACAACCATGTTAGATTGGATAAGGATGTACGTTTCAATAATCCTTACAGTTTTCTTGCTCGTCAGAAGGATGTTATCGAAGAAGCTTATCCTGGTGATGTAGTAGGGCTTTTTGATACAGGAAACTTTAAAATTGGAGATACGCTCACCGAAGGAGAAGGTTTTTACTTCACTGGAATACCCAGTTTTTCACCTGAAATATTTAAAGAGGTAGTCAATAAGGATCCTATGAAAACTAAGCAGTTAGAAAAAGGATTAATGCAACTTACTGATGAAGGGGTAGCCCAATTATTCACTCAATTTGGGGGAAACAAGAAAATCATTGGTTGTGTGGGTGAATTGCAGTTTGAAGTTATTCAATATCGCTTATTACAGGAATATGGAGCATCTGTGCAAATGAATAATTTGCCCTTTTATAAGGCTTGCTGGCTAACTAGTAAAGATCCCAAAAAGCTAGAAGACTTTGCAAAGTATAAGCAAGGAAACATTGCAGAAGATAAAGACGGTCATTTAGTGTATCTAGCAGAAAGTGAATGGTTCCTAAATACAGAAAGAGTGAATAACCCTGATTTAGAGTTTCATTTTACTTCGGAAATACATAAGTGAGTTTCATAGGTTTCAGGGGTTGAAAAGGTTTAAAGGGTTGAAATATCAACGATTTGTAATGACTAAAGTGACTGTGCTTATTGTATCAATTTATTAACCTCAAACATTAAACCTTAAACCTATTATATTCCCACATAATTATGCGGGGTGATCTTTTTCAATTCCGCTTTAATCTTAGCAGACACTTTTAACTTCCCTATAAAAGCATGAATCGCTTTTTTATCAATGTTATTTCCACGGGTTAATGCTTTCAATGCCTCATAAGGAGCAGGGTATTGTTCTCTGCGCAATATAGTTTGTATAGCTTCAGCCACAACAGCCCAATTCCCCTCAAGGTCTCTTTTTAAAGCCAATTCATTTAAAATAAGCTTGTTGAGCCCTTTTTCTATTGATTTGATAGAAATAATAGTATGCGCAACAGGCACTCCAACATTTCTTAATACTGTACTGTCTGTCAGGTCTCTTTGTAAACGCGATATAGGGAGCTTGGCAGATAAATGTTCAAATAGAGCATTGGCAAGTCCTAAATTGCCTTCAGCATTCTCAAAATCGATGGGATTTACTTTATGCGGCATTGCGCTGCTTCCCACTTCGCCTTTTTTGACTTTTTGTTTAAAATAATCCATGCTTACGTAACTCCAAATGTCTCTGCTAAAATCCAACAGAATACTATTGATTCTTTTAATAGCATCAAAATGCGCAGCTAGTAAATCGTAATGTTCTATTTGAGTAGTATAACGCTG
>CANFJP010000131.1 GCA_947447485.1 Chitinophagaceae bacterium | reverse complement strand
TTGTGGGCCTATTTTTCTGGAAAGCAAGAAAGAAAATCATACAAATACCCATTATGAACCTACTAATAAAAAAACTTTTTAATAAATGAGGAATATATATTCTATTAAAGATCTAGCAATAGAAAAAGACACATTAAAAGAAGATTTCATAAAATTAGAAATCAGCATTCAAAATGATTGGAAGTCGATAAAAGAAAGCTTAACATCAAAAGAAATCATTGCGCAATTATTGTCAACAATATTTGAAAAAAAGGTACCACTATTGAATCAAAAATCAATTCTATCAACAGGAATTAATTTTCTATTAAAAAAATTATATAGAAGAGCAGACTAAATCAAATCAGTTTTAAATTATTATTAACCAATAAAAATATTTACAATGAGTATAGTTAAAGTAGTAGAGGTAATGGCAAACTCAACAAAAAGCTGGGAAGATGCAACACAAATAGCCGTTAAGCACGCAGCAAAAACATTACACAATATAAAATCAGTATGGATACAAGACCAAAGCGCTATAGTTACAGAAAATAAGATTATAGAATACAGAATAACTGCAAAGATGAGTTTCGAGCTTGATTTGAATGAAAAAAAATAAAAAAGATGTCGTTAGATTTTGACAAATACGCAGCAAAGGGAAACGAGATAGTAAATATGCTTGCGGAAGACCTTGTCATTCATAAAGACAATGCAGGAAGAATATTAAGGGCTGTACTTCATGCATTGAGAAAAAGACTTACCCTGGAAGAGTCTTTTCAGTTGATCTCACAACTCCCGATGGCACTGAAGGGAATATACATAGATGGATGGAAGGTTCTTGCAAATAATAAACGAATCTCCCACCTGAAAGAATTCCTTGATGAAATCAGACATGAAGATGGCTTAACTGCAGGGTATGATTTCGGAAATGATGAAAGAGCCAAAATAGCAGTCAGCGCAGTTTTTAGGACGCTTCAGTTTTTTATAAGCAAAGGAGAAATGGAAGATATTGTTAGCGTTTTGCCAAATGAAATAAAAAAATTCGTTAAATCGACTATAGGAGAAAACAGGTCTGTTTTATAATAAAAATAACGAATTTAAAATAATGAAATCAATCCAATATGAAATATGGTTTCTACAAAACCCCTTTAATTTCTATAATGAATAGAAAAAAAGATATTCATTATACCATACTGTTATTTCTACTCATTATCATTCCTATAATTGCTGGAGCCCAAGAACCATCTACCCCCATTTATATTGCACTCCATAACTACAATCAAAAGAATCAACCCATTCGATACTTTTCAGAGTTAAAAGAAATCTACACAGGAAATGAATTTAATAATTATTGGCTTACCAGCGACAGAGAAAATTTACACTCATTTTTATTGCTAATACAAAAAAGCAGCTACTTAGGCCTAGATTCAAATGAATATCAAATCAAATTAATCAGAAGAATAATAGAAAAAAAAACAATATCTATTGATTCTACAAATGCAGATATAAGCATCACAGCGGCTGCAATAGGATTTGTTTATGATGTATTAATAGGAAATATACACAACGAAATACAATACAATGGAATCAAATACAATCCTTCATGTTATCTTATTGCACCAACTATTAAAGATTGTCTTTTGGAGAAAGGGATAAATAGACTATTAAATAAAATCGAATCTAAAGATCCAGACTATCAGTCAGTAAAAAAATATTTACTATTTTATTTGAATATTGTCTCCAATAACTCATTTATTGAAATACCTGTTAAGTCATCTATTGTAAATACTTACAATAAGCCATTGATTAATAGGCTATACCAATTAGGTTATTTAGCAACAGATAGCATGCATCTTACAGATTTATTCATTAAGAATGCCATTAAAAAAGCTCAGGAAGATTATGGATTAATAATTGATGGTCGGTTAAAAAGCACCACACTGGATGCTTTAAACAAGCCAATAAAATACCGAATTAAAGAACTATCTGAAACACTTAATACCATTAGGTGGCTTAGCTGTTTAAAAAATAATTCAACAATCATTGTTGTAAACGTTCCCTCCGCTAGCCTTTTACTGTATGAACGGGGGAAATTAATTCTTGAATCTAACGTTATCATTGGAAAAAAATCAACTCCTACCCCCACCTTAGCCAGCAACATCAATGAAGTTGTACTTTATCCTTATTGGCATGTGCCTTATAAAATAGCTACAACAGAAATTTTGCCCGCAATTAAAAGAAATGCAAATTATTTATCAGCAAACAAATTAGAAGTGCTATCAGTTCGAGGAAACATTGTAAAACCGAATACAATTAACTGGAACCAATTAAGTACAAGTAATTTTCCCTATACATTTCGACAATTAACAGGTTGCGAAAACTCATTGGGCTTATATAAATTAAATTTTTACAACCCCTTTAGTGTCTATCTACATGACACCCCAAATAAATACTTATTCAGCATGAATAAACGATTTTTTAGTCATGGGTGTATTCGTGTTCAAAAGGCGCAAGAATTAGCTTATTGCCTACTAAAACGCAATCATTTAGCCATTGATACACTCATAATAAAAGGCTGTATAAAAAACCAACCTCCCATCATTATTCCCATTGCAGAAAAGACTGCCGTATTTGTGTTATACCATACTGCATGGATTAATAACAAAAACAACGTTACTTTTTATGAGGATATTTACAATAAGAATGCTTTTTAATAAGAGACTGATTATTGTCCTTATCAAATAACATCTACATCATTGATATAATAATTTAGCCGTTTTACCTTCCTAATTAAAATTATACAATGAGAATATACACAATAATAATCTTGCTTGTTGCCAATGCAACCATAGGATGTGAATCGTCTTTAATAACGAGTTCTTGGAAAAGCGAAAGCACTCCTGCAATAAAACATAATAAAATCATGGTCGTAGCGCTGGTTGGTGGAAATGATGATCATGAACTGCGAGAAAATATAGAAAACCATTTACTAGGAGATTTATCAGAAAAAGGATACACTGTGATTTCTGCATATAAAACATATGGGCCAAAAGCATTTGAAAATCTATCCGAAAGCCAAGCAATCAATAAATTAACCAATAGCGGAGTGGAAGCGGTCTTAACGATTGTAATGTTAAATAAAGAAAAGGAAAAATATTATGTTCCAGGTCGCGTATATTATACGCCTTACACTATTTACCACAGGAGATTTTGGGGGTATTATTCTACCATGTACGATCGTACGTATGAACCTGGCTACTACTCAGAAGAAACCAATTATTTTTTAGAATATAATTTATACGATTTAGAAACCAAAGCATTGCTTTACTCTGCACAAACAAAATCTTTCAATCCAGATTCTGCTGAGAAACTTGCTCACGAAAACGATAAACTAATAGTTACTGATTTATTGACAAAAAAGGTATTAAAGTAATGTTTACTAAAAAAGCTCTTATACCACTATTCTTATAGGGACTCTTTTTATTGACTTTACAGGTACACCCTTCTGTTGGGCAGGTTTCCATTTAGGCATTTTTTGAAAGCATTGAATAACAGCACTTTCATATTGTAGCATTTCTGGAGTTACATTCTCTAACTTAATTTGAGTTATAGAACCATCTTTTTCGATAACAATGCTCACCAAGATCTTTAAATCTATTTCTTCATTAGAAGCCGCCTCAGCTTTGGGCAATATCAAATTTTTTGAAATATATTTCATCATTGCAGCTTCGCCTCCAATGTATTCAGCAGGATCAACTGCCGTTAAAACGGGCGCGTCTTTTTGTGTTTCTGCAGGCTCTTCATCCTCTTTAATTTCTGATGAATTTGGGATATAGGGAAAGTTTTTTAAAATACAATTTGCTAATATTTCGGTCTGCCTTCTACTTACTTTGGCTAAATACCCTAAATACATATTGTCATAATATGGCGGCCTAATAATCATGCAAAGTTTTTCAAAATCGTTGCCAGATATTTTTGCAAAAAATGTCAAAAAGCTTTTTCTCAACTCTTTATTTGAAATAACATCATCTAGCCTTCTTTTTATTTCAATTTTCGGTT
>CANFJP010000130.1 GCA_947447485.1 Chitinophagaceae bacterium | reverse complement strand
TGGAGGCCCTATAGGACTAGCTTCTCTTTGAATGAAAATATAGTCATACTGATGGATTTTTATAAGAGACCAACATCTTCTAAGGAATCCATTCAACGTTCCAAGTATCTTTTTAAATAGAAAGCCCCTATTAAAAAAAATAGGATAATACTTTTCAGTAATAAAAGGATCAATATGAAAAACAATATTTTCGTTTAGTAGATAAGAGCAATACTGTTCTATCCGAAACCTTTGAGAAGGCGAAGTGCCAATAGGATATTGCGCAGGAAAGTATACTTGTATTGTTGTTTCAGACATTAAAAAATATTGACCAAATTAATTATGAAGCTAATACTTTAGAATAGATATCATTATATAAATGAATTCCGTTGTTCAATGAAAAAGATTCAATTGCACCTGATCTAATTGTATTGGGATTGAATTCGGTATTAGAAAGCTTTTCAATAGCTGATTGATAGGATTGAATATTAAAATCATCTACCAATATTCCAGCATTGAATTGCTGAATAATAGCTTCTGTATCGCCAATACCTGCATTGCATACAACCGGAATACCCATTGACATTATTTCTCCTAATTTAGTAGGGCTACTTGCCATTTTGCTATACAACGGCTTAATAAAGTAAATAGAAAATGCAGAAAGGGAAAGCATTATAGGAACTTCGTTGCGTTGTGCTTGACGAACAATAATTTTTTCAATTGCAATATCCTTCTGTTTTGCCAATGCTTTAATATGCTCATGACTATCTCCTGTAATAAATAGAAATTTAGCCGTTGGCTTTTTAATAAGTAAGACTTTAAAAAAGTCCAACATATCAGAAAGCATGTACCAAGTTCCTATACTACCCAAATAGTTGATGACATAATCTGTTTCATTTATGCTTAATTCGTTTCTATATTTTATTTGCTGAGCAGCTGTAATAGCATTCAAATGAAACAAATCTGTATTTACACAACAGGGGATAATGTGCAACCGAGATTGCTTTTCGGATAAATAGCCCCAACGAATAATTTCTTTTTTTGCAGCAGCAGTCAAGCATGTTATAGCGTCAGCTTGTTGTAAAAATTTCTTTTCAAGATTTTTATAATGATTATACAGTAATCGAAATAGTGGATTTTTTACATTCCAGGCATTGGTGTCTATTTTCTCGTCTGCCCAAAAACCACGCATATCAAATAAAAACTTTAGGCCATACCTTTGTTTTAATAAGAGCCCTATTTCTGCAGCCACATAACTTCTACAATGAACCAACTCGTATTTGTTTTTTTTGTGTAGTTGAAAGGCTAGTCTTTTAAATCGAATCTTGTCAATAATTTTAGAAACTATGGGTATACTTGATTGAAATGGAAAGCTAACCCATTCAATATTATCTTCATCACATAGCTCCTGAATGTGTTGTTTTAATTTCTTGTACCTATCAGGCTTATCGCAACTTAAAATAGTAAATCGATAGCCTAATTTGCTCAATCCTTTTACATATGGCAAAACCTGGCTTTGTCCTAATGGATCTGTTAGGCCATCATAAGAAAGATATAATACTTTTTTACTCATGAATTATTTTACTTTCTGTTTGCTTGGTTAAAAACCAATGTATCATTATGATTGACCAAACACGATTAAACAAATGATGTTGCCCTTCCAAAAACTTTTTAACCAATCTGGTTACGTTGGCAGCATTCACAATATTAAAATTATTACACATTTTTTCACTACAATATTCGTCCACCATCCATCGGAGTTCTGTTGTAAGCCATTTGTCTAATGGAATACCAAATCCCCATTTAGGTCTTTCCATTATTTTTTTTGGAATAAGATCATATAAAACCTCTTTTAATAAATATTTAGAAACGCCCTCGCGTATTTTTAAGTCACTTGATAAATTGATTGCAAATTCAACTAAGTGCTTGTCTAACAAGGGGACCCTTGTTTCTAAAGAGTAATGCATGCTTGCTCTGTCTACCTTCACCAACAAATCATCTTTTAGATAGTTTTCAATATCCCAAAAGCTTTGTGATTCATATTCGTTGAGCGATCTTCCAGCAATTGAATAATTAATATTCGTAAAGTCGAAATGATTGTCAGTCAATAACTCCTTTAATTCAAGTTCAGAAAAGAAATTTTGTTCCTGACTAAATAAATGACTTTTAAAATGGCCTCTTGGATGATGTTGAAATAATTTTCCTACTCTTTTATATCTGTCAGGCATTAATTGAGAACACAAATGAATGGGTAGCTTACCTATTTTTGATAACGGATGTTGTAATCGCTTAGCCCACTGATATCTGCCATACCCTAAAAACAATTCATCTCCTCCGTCACCACTTAACACAACGCTAACGTGTTGCTTAGCAAGTTTACTCACCATTAATGTAGGGAATGCAGATGCGTCACAGAATGGTTCATCATATATTTCTAATAGGCAGGGCACCATCTGCATAATTTCTTTTTCAGTGATGGGCATTTCGTGATGGTTGGTGCCAAGATATTGAGCGGTAGTAGCTGCGAAAGGCGCCTCATTTATCTTTCCGTCTGTTACGGCAATACTGAATGTGTTTATTTTTTTTGGAGAAACTTTTGAAGCAATCGCAGTAACAATACTGCTATCTGTTCCACCACTTAAAAAAGTTCCAATAGGCACATCACTCACCAATTGTTTTTCAACTGCATCAATCAATAATTTATTTAATTCAACCTTCGCTTCCTTTTCATTGGTCACTACAGTTGGTAAAATACTTTCGGTAATACTCCAATACTGGTGAGAAGTAATAGTTGATTGTTTGATAACCGCATATTCTCCTGCTCCAAACTTGTATAAATTTTTGTAGATTGTTATAGGATGTGGAATGTAGCCCAAGTGAAGAAAATAAGGGATGGCCACTTTATTGATTTCCAGCTGAGGAACAATCGATTTAATAGATTTGATTTCTGAAGCAAAGGCAATAATGTTTT
Source organism: Chitinophagaceae bacterium (assembly GCA_947447485.1). Taxonomy (GTDB): domain Bacteria; phylum Bacteroidota; class Bacteroidia; order Chitinophagales; family Chitinophagaceae; genus Ferruginibacter. Next base: position 1,090 of record CANFJP010000130.1, on the reverse strand, counting down.
CATCTTGATATATAAACAACGGCTTTATACCTATTTGATCTCTTGCAATAACGAGTTCTTTATTTTGCGTATCCCAAATAGCAAGAGCAAACATCCCATTAAACCAACTAAAACATGCAGTTCCATATTTTGCAAAAGTTTCTAAAACTACTTCTGTATCACTTGTTGTAATCCATTTATGAGATGAAAATTTTGAATCTCTAATCTCTTTGTAATTATAAATCTCTCCATTATACACCATCACATATCTTCCACAATGACTTGTCATTGGTTGATTTGCCGTAGTACTTAAATCTAGTATAGATAAGCGTTGATGGCCTAAATAAACTCCATGAGTTTCATCTTCAAAAAAACCTTCTGCATCAGGCCCCCGATGAGCAATGCTATTGGTCATTTTATAAAGATGTTCTTTACTATAATGAGTAGAAATAAATCCAGCTATGCCGCACATTAAGTTTGAATTAAGTCTAAATATTCTTTAATAATAACAGGTATAGAAAAAGCTTGCGCTCTTTGTTTTAATATTTCACTATCAATGGGATTTTTTAATGCATATTCAATAGCATCACTTAATAATGCTGCGTCATCAACAGGACATAAGAAGCCAAATTTACCACCCTCTAATATTTCGTTGGGGCCACTTGGACAATCGGTACTTACAACATTTATTCCCAAAGCCAAGGCTTCTACTAAGGTATTTCCAAAGCCCTCATAATTTGATACAGAAACCAATAAATTTGATTTACTTAAGTATTGGAAGGGGTTATTTTGATAACCAATTAGCTTTATAGATTCCTGCAACTCAAACTTATTTATCAAGCGCTGGAGGTTATCCCTTTCAATACCCTCCCCAATAAGATAAACCAATAACCGATAACCCTTTTTAGATAAAATATTAACTGCTTCTATTAAAAGCTTTTGATTTTTTCCCTTGTCTAGTCGACCAATGCAAACCAATTGATGCTGATGATTGATTCTATTAGTTAAATCTATTATTTCTTCTTTTGCCAATTCATAAATGCTATCATCATATACAGGATTGTAAATAACGTGTATATTTTTTGGAGGGTTACTTAAAATACTCATAAAG
>CANFJP010000129.1 GCA_947447485.1 Chitinophagaceae bacterium | reverse complement strand
TTTTAAATACAAATCAACTCCTACTAATTATTTTTTAAAAAAGATTGCCCTTCCTACATTCATTGCAGCGATTATTACAATTCTTGTTGCTATTTTTTATCCTTTCCATTTCTATAAAAATGGCCCAGGCTTTTTAGCTGCCATCTATGCTGCATTTTTTGCAGCTATTTATGCGGCTGTTGCAAATGCGATGTACATTTCTGTTGGGCTCAATAATAAATTTAAAAACGCAGGAGGTTCTGTTGCGCATGCTGGATTTGCCATAATGATTGCAGGCATGCTAATTTCGAGTAGCAACAAGGTTGTTATAAGTGATAGTGCTGTTAATGGCATTAGTCTGCAAATTGGCAAAGATCCCATGACGAAGCAGCAAGACGATCCCCGTGAAAACCTAACGCTTATTAGAGACATCCCCACTAAAATGGGCGAATACGAAGTCACTTATACAAAAGATTCTGTTGGCAATGAAAAAGGTAGAAAATTTTATTTCTTACAGTTTAAAAAGAAAAACAGCTTACCAAACGACCCTACGCAAACATTTAGATTGCAGCCTGATGTTTATCTGATGAAAGACAATAACATGAGCAGCAATCCAGATACGAAATCCTTTCTTACAAGAGACATCTTTACTTATATTTCTTATGCGCTAAATGATGAGAAAACAATTGACACAGCGCAATTCAAAACAACTGAATTAGCAGAAGGCGATACTGGATATTATAATAATGGTTACTTCATTTTAAATAAGGTTATAAAAAATCCTATTAGTTCAAAATACACGCTTAGCAATAACGATATTGCTTTAATGGCCGATATTCAATTTGTAAGCAAAGACACGATGCATTACAAAGCAATGCCCATCATAAAAGCAGATAATCTAGGCATTCTACAAATAGACGATACCCTTTATGCTCAAAACCTATTTGTAAGATTCTTAGGTGTGGGGGCAGAAAAGAAAATAAAAATAGGCATCAAAGAATCCAAAAATCCAATAGATTTCGTAGCAGTAAAAGCTTTTGTTTTCCCTTATATCGCATTGGTTTGGCTTGGCTTGCTAATCATGGCTATTGGCATTCTAATGAGTTTGATGAAAAGACTTGAGTGGACAAGCGTACAAACCGCCATAGCACTTATACTTGTTACCAGTGGATTGTTTTATATGTTTCTGTTGGCTAATTGATTTCGTTAAATAGGCAGATTTCTTTAAGATTATATTAGCTTTTTATATACACTAAAGAATAAAATGCTTTTTGTAAATTTACAGCAATGAGTTTCTTCAAATTCACTATGCTAATAAAACGAATTTTACTTGTTGTTTTTATAACTAGCTTATGTAAAGTAAGTACCGCTCAAATTGGAATTTATGATACTTTACAAATGCGAGCATTTATCTACGAAGGTGATACTGTTATCATTTCTACTTTAAGCAATCTATACGTTTATGCACAATTAACAGATGCTCAGAAAAGAGCGATAGCTGCATATAACAGATTAAGGAATGCTGTTTATGTCACTTATCCTTATGCAAGAAAATCAGGGATTTTAATGAATGATATCAATGATAAATTACGCTCCATCAATGACAATACATTAAGAAAGCGATACATCAATTCAAGAGAAAAAGAATTAAAGAAAGAATTCACTACCCCCCTCACCAATCTTTCTGTTTACCAGGGGAAAATATTAATGAAATTAATAAACAGAGAAACAGGTGATAATTGCTACGAAATAATTAAGGAATACAAGAGTGGTTTAACTGCCAGGATCTACCAAACCGTTGCTTTCTTTTTCGACACTAATTTAAAGCAATCATACAACCCTAATGATGAAGACCAGGCCATAGAGCGGATTGTTAAAGAAGTACAGCGATTATATGGTTATACTGAGATTTCGAAGCATTCTTCTTTGTAGTATCTCCCTGTTATTTTAGTTCACATCTATTCCACAAGAAGGCATTTTTATCCATATTTAGGTTAACTTGCCGAAGACTTACCAATCATCAAAATGAAATTAGACATTCTTGCCTTTGGAGCTCATCCTGATGACGTAGAACTTAGTTGTTCTGGCGTACTCTTATTGGAAAGAAACAATGGGAAAAAAGTCGGAATCATTGACCTAACCGAAGGAGAATTAGGCACAAGAGGATCCGTAGCATCTCGCTATGAAGAAGCACACAATGCTGCTGAAATAATGGGGGTAGCCATCAGAGAAAACTTACAACTGGCAGACGGATTCTTCTTAAATGACAAGGAAAGTCAAATTAAAGTCATTCAAACGATTCGGAATTATTGCCCAGATATTATCATTTGTAATGCTCCGGAAGACAGACATCCTGATCATGGCAAAGGATCGTCGTTGGTTACAGATGCTGCATTTTTATCTGGCCTATCAAAAATTGAAACATCCTTAAATGGCATTGCTCAAAAAGCATGGCGTCCCAAATATGTGTTAAACTATATTCAAGACAGGTATTTAGAACCCGACTTTTTAGTTGACATATCTTCAGTATTTGATAAAAAACTTGAAGCTATTAGAGCATATAAAACACAATTTCATCATCCTGGCATCGAAGGGCCTCAAACTTATATCTCCACTCCTGCCTTTTTAGACGGAGTAATTCATAGGCATGAGATGTTTGGAAAAATGATTGGTGTGAAATTTGCAGAAGGGTTTATATCAACAAAAAAAATTGGCATCAAGAGTTTTGATGCTCTTATAAAAGAAAACACATAATATCCAACAAACTTATTAATATGATTACTCCTAAATTCAGAAACCAACAAAGCTCTTCTTTTCATCAAGAATTAAAGAAAAGAGTGCAGGATTATTTTGCTGAAAAAAACTTACAGACAACAGGTGATTTTTCGCTTTACTTCAAAGCTGTTTTACTTTGGAGCGCCTATGTAGCCTTGTACGTAAATGTTGTATTTTTCACTCCTCTTCCCTGGATAGGAGTTGTTGAATGTTTAATGATGGGCGGATTAACCGCTGCTATTGGATTCAATGTAATGCACGATGGTGGACACGGAAGTTTTAGTAGCAGTAAATTTTGGAATAAAATTGCGGCGTTTTCTGTGAATGCCCTTGGAGCGAGTGCACTGATGTGGAATAACAAACACAATATTGTGCATCATACCTATACAAACATCGACGGAATAGATGACGACATAGAAATCAAGCCAATGTTGCGTATGTGTTCTACTCAGAAAAAATATTTCATTCACCGCTTTCAACATATTTATGTGTGGCTACTCTATCCACTGTTATTAATCGTTTGGGTTTTTGCCTCTGACTACACAAAATATTTTAGAAAAAGAGTAGGAATCGTTCCTATAAAAAAATTAAGCAGATTCGATCATTTCGCTTTTTGGATTGCAAAAATTGGATACTATTTTATGATGATTGGATTGCCGATTTACAAATTAGGTTTTGTTAACTGGTTAGTAGGATTTTTAATCATTACCATGGTGGCTGGACTTGTATTGAGTATTGTGTTTCAATTGGCTCATACAGTTGAAGAAACCACCTTCCCTGTACCTGCAGATAATAATGACATTGAAAACGAATGGGCGATTCATCAAATACAAACAACTGCCAACTTTGCTACTAAAAGCAAATTGATCTCTTGGCTTGTTGGAGGATTGAATTTCCAAATTGAACATCATTTGTTTCCAAAGATCTCCCATATTCACTACCCTGCTATTAGCAAAATCATCAAAAACACTTGCGATGAATTCGATATTAAATACATTGAATTCAAAAGAATGAGAGATGCCATCCTATCTCACTCAATGCATTTGAAACGCATGGGGAATGCATAATTGATATACACATTAGGGATTTTAACTTGCTTCATTTTCTTGATAGATTCATGAAAAAAAAATTGGTAGGATTAACTTTATTATTGTTATTTCAACTAGCCTTCACTATTACTTCTCATGCCCAGCAAGTTGATACTATTCAACATACATTAAAAATAAATACGCTAAAGCCAAGTTCACTGATTCTTCCGGGCGCTTTGATTTTATATGGCGTTTGGGCAACTGAAAATACTTCGTTAATAAAACTCAACAACAATATTAAAGAGCAGATTTATACAAACAATCCTCATG
>CANFJP010000128.1 GCA_947447485.1 Chitinophagaceae bacterium | reverse complement strand
CAACCCGAAATGTCCGAATTGATTTTTTTTCAACAGTTCAATACTGGCATCCAGCATAAAACCCTGATCCAATTTGATGGGGGCATTTAATTTATAATAATTCCAGCGGGAAGACGATTTGTTGTTCAGCCCATAGTACCCGTCTTTGATGATAGACGTTTCTGTTTGAGTATCGGTTAGCTCCCATTTGTTTGTATTATTGACAAACTCATCTCTTAATACCGATTGACAACCATCAATCTGGTATAATTGTGTAACAACTTGCATAATGTAATAAGTGTGTTAAACAAATATAGCAGTGGGTAACCTCCATCTATTGGAGGTGTAAATGATTTTTTAGAATTCTTGATAGAATCAAACGTTTAACAGTTTGCGGTTACTTTTTCTTTGATGCAATGTGATTCAATGTCAAATTTAAATTCATATTCTTGATTTATTGATCTTCTTTCAATCAATTCAATTTTTAATTCAGTAAAGCAACTCTGAATAGGATTATTTCCTACAGTGAATCTCAAATTTTTTATTTTTAGGTCAATTGGAAAGACTGGATGTGACTGATTAGGATTGACACAAAGAATAATAGGGAAGCTTTTTTTATGGTCATCAACAAAACGACCTTGCTCATCACTAAAAACAGTATATGATAATTCGTAGCCCAATTGTATTGAAGAAATAGTGCTAGAAAGGGAATTATTTACATTTTCATTTGTTATCAACGTTATCTCTCGTATATGCAAAAAGCTATCTAGGCCTTCTAAAGAAAATATAATTGAAGATTTGGTTTTATTTAGTTTGAAAGATTCCATATTCAATGTTTATTAGTCATTTTTTGTTTTATCTAAAAAGTTTGACTGTATTGATATTTCACGTCTATAATTTTAAAGCTTTATTCAAAAGCTTGTCGAACTTATCTGGTAATTTATTCTGCAGAATTTTAATGACTTTTTCATTCTTACTCCATTTTTCTCTAAGCCCCTGATAAATTGTAGAAAAATAGAATTTAAAAGAATATGTTTTTAAGAAATCATTTTTATCAGCCATTTGCTCAATATCAGAATTTATTATGGCTGCCTGAATAAAAGAACTTATTACAACTTTCTCTTTGAAATCTTCTGTACGTTGTAATTGATATGTTTTATCTAAAATAGGTTCTCGCCAAATGCCATATATGTTTAGCCATTCAATTAAATCATAAGTTTTGAGTTGGTATTCTCTTGTTATTTTGTTACCGTCTTTTTCGCCAATGTATATATCCGACTGGTTTTTGTCAAACTGTTTTAATGTTGCATCAATTATCACACCTTGGTAATTGTCAAGTGACAACCAAAAATGGTGGAAATTATTATACGTCCCACCTTGTATTGATGTATTAATGTTATTTATTTTTAAAAATAATGAAAGAGCTATAGAACTTGAAAAACAAAAGCCCGAGGGGTCATTAGAACCTATGCTTATGTCTGTGATTTTTTTGATGAGCCCTAGAATTCTTCTTTTTTCGTCTTCTGATAAGTTCATTCTTGTAACATTATTTATGATTTAAAAATAAGATGCCAGAACTACATCTATTGGAGGTGTAAAAAAAACATCAACAATATCGCTTCTCTTTTCATCATTCATATTTTCAATTTTGTTCGTAAGTCAAAAAGATAGTGTTTGGCTTCAAGCATGCCCATCCCATTTTGTACCTCTTGTTTAATCCAAGAATTCATCTTTTTTTGGTAACTTTTATAGTGGTCTTTATCTTCCAAGAGAATATTTGAGGAATTTAATAACTTTTGACTTGTATTTTTATAAAATATTTCCGATGGTAAGATTTTAATTCTATCTAAACTGTCCTTTAGATAATTGTTGCTATTACTATCAACGATATCAATTAGTTTCAGTTGATTTGTATTTGCTTGTTTGTCAAATAAGCAAATTTCTAATTCCACCTTGTTTTCGAGCGATGTAAACCAACCTGAAATTTCATGTTCTTCAAAAAGTTTCTGTATTAATTTATTTCGTCTGTTTATATTTGAATGTTTGATATCTAGATCATTAAACCCAAACCTTTTTTCATGTGGGAAAAGCTTATTATAAAGTTTAGGTAAAGCCGAAGAAGACCAGGTATTTGAATTAATCTCATCAATTAAAAATAAAACTTGGATATCTTTAATCGATTTATAAACCTGAATTGAATCATTAAAACAGCCGGCTACCCATTTTTTCGTTGAAAAAAACATACAGTCATTAAAATCAGCGTTCTTATGTCCCCGAAATAAAAGAGTGTTTTTAGGAATAGTGCAATAGCCGAATTGTGCAAATAATTGACTCATTTTTTAAGTATTTTCATCATTATAATCATTCCTCACTAATCGCACCATCTTCTGCTACTCGCATGGTTATCCATTCGTAGCTTTCGCTTTCTACGGCCTTTATAATACTCTTTTGAATTTGCTTGTGTTCGGGGGTTTTTCTTTCTCCATCTAGCAAGATGATGTTTTTTAAAGCATCACCGTTGCTACCATTTTTCATTCCATTGAACACCACAAAATCTACCGGATGAAAAATTACTTTAGCATCATCGGGATTTAACTTCTGAGGAGTAAAGATTTTATCTACCTTTTTCATTTTCTTATTGGCTTCTTTTCTACCCTTCTCCCTGGCTACTTCATTGTAAAAATTCAAATCCTCGTTAACCTTAGCTTCAAACACATCCAACTTTTTATCTTCATTGCCCAGCTTATCTAGCCAATCGGAGCTTTTTCTCTCGTCTTTATAAATTTTACAGTCACTCAAGCGGAAGAATTCATTACAGCAAGGACAAATTCCAAAAACTTCTCGCTGGTATTGAAAAAATAATAACATTTCCTGATGTTGCATATCAACTATTTTTACGTGTATTAATATAATTTAAATTCTACTTTTTTCTCTTCAATTTTTGTCTTAATGGCTTTCTGATTCTTTTTCAATTTGGCAGCACCCGACTTTATATCAATGAAAAATATTTTTTGCACTTTGCCATTTTTGTGCAACCCGTCAAATATGACATAATCTATAGGATCAAATAAGCTTCTGCAATCGTTTTTATTAAATCGGAATTGCTCTAATACCGGCGCCAATCGCTCTAATATAAAACCCATGTTTACACTTTGAGTAGTATTTTCAATTTTCTGTTTTTTCTTGGCCGTTAATTGCTGTAAAGTCAACTTCCTTTCTTTCAGGGCTTCTTTTATCTCATTCATTTTATCTTTTACCTCCGGCGTAAATTCATCAATAGGAAAAAGTACCGCCTCTTTTAACTGAAAAGGGGTTCCACATTGAGAGCAATCGGCTTTAAAATTGTTTTTCTGCAAAAACTGAATGAGCTCCTGGTGTTGTTTGGCCATAATAGATTGGTTTAGGTATTCAATTTAGGTAAATATTTGTCACTACTTATCAAATATAGGGGGTACAGGCCTCCATTTTGTTGAGGACTACTAGTCTTTTTACACCTCCAATAGATGGAGGTGTGTATTGGTAGCTTTGATTTATTAAAAACTACTACATGAATAAAAATATCCAGCCAGTTAGAAAGTTTGATGTTTCAATCGATGAAAGTACCCTCAAAAAATTAAAAGAGGAAATTAAAGAGGAAAGCCAAACCACTATTCATTGTAATTATGTCTCCAAACATAAATATATTAATGGAGGTTGGCTTAATATTTATGCCACTACTTATTTAACCTCTCCTACTACCAACAACACCGATTTAGAACTACAGCACGTAGAAAATGTACCCATTGCGCCCAATAAACACTTTTTTACCAAAGTGGGTGACCATAAGCGATTTACACTGTATTTCCCCGCCATTCCTAAAGACTGGGACACCTTTGACCTCGTGGAGAAAACCAATACAGGCAATGGTTTTGTAATAAAAAACATCCATAGAAACAACAATGGAATATATGAGGTTTTTATCGATTAAAAATAATGGTTTGTTTTAAATCCGAGTCCTTACATAGATGGAGGACTACCCCCCTACTTTTGTTTTAATAAAATCAAATAAAATGCTACAACAAAACATCACCTCCGCTTTTGTCTTAGAAAAGATAAAGGCTACCAGCTGGTCTAAAAGAAACTACATCCAAGAACTGTTGCAACTCTATCGGATGATGCTTCGCAAAAGGATGAGCGCT
>CANFJP010000127.1 GCA_947447485.1 Chitinophagaceae bacterium | reverse complement strand
TTTTGTCAATCATCATTCTTGGAGTTGAAAGTTGCTATTACGATAAAGATGAAACATTGTACCCTGGGAGTTGCATAGTAGCAGGTTCTATTCAAGGACCGCTGTACACCAATGTAAAAGTTATCCTCAATTCGAGATGTAGTGGGAGCACTTGTCATACGAACGGCGGTAATGGAGGTAGTTATAATTTTGATGGCGATTGCAGTATTGTTAGTCATTGGAATGCAATTAACGATGCTTCTGTAATAAACGATCGCATGCCTTTCAACAAAACTGGCGTGAATTTAACCAGTAATGAAAAACAAGCCATCGCAGACTGGATAGCAGCTGGACATCTTTACACTAATTAATAATTAGCTTACGCATCATTCGATATTATTATGAGAAATTGGGCGAAAAAATTGATGATTGTTATTGCGGTGATTATCATTACTATTATTGGTAGCTATTTAATTTCACCCGACAAAACCTTAAAGGCTTTTTTCTCTGTGGTAAATCTTTTTACTAGTAAACCAGCAACTGCAGAGGAATCTGCACCAAAAGCGACTTATAAAAGCACTCAGCTGTTGGAATTACTTTCTAAAGACACCACCTTTAACAAGCAGATAAAAGAACAGAATATTGCTATTGAAGGTATCATCAAGGAAGTGAAAGAAGCTGATCATACCGTTACGATGGAATGTGGAGAATCTGCCTTCATCAATTTCAGTTTTGATAGTTTGGCTTTTTCTAAATGCAAGCCTTCACTTCTTCAAGGCAAACAAACTTCTATCAAAGGCATTTATGTTGGATTTGATTTTCCTTCTGCCGAAGATGAAGCCATGAGTCTTCTCCCCTCTGAAAAAAATGTATTTTTAAAAAGCTGTTTTTTAAACAAATAATTTTCAATTAAAAAAATATGAAAAAAATCATTCTATATTCTTTTATTGCTTTGAGCACCTTACAAGTTTCTGCTCAAAAAAAACTCTATTCCACTAAAACCGGAACAGCATTTTTTGATGCAGGCACAGGAGTAGAAAATATATCAGGCACCAATAAAGCCACGCTCTCTGTATTTGATGCAGTATCTGGACAAATTCAGTTTTCAATAATGGTAAAAGGATTTGAATTCTGGAGCCAACTGATGCAGGATCACTTTAATGAAAATTACATGGAGAGCGACAAATTCCCCAAATCAACTTTCACAGGAAAAATCACCAATCTAGATAAAATAAATTTTTCTAAAGATGGCACCTACCCTGCTGAGGTAAAAGGTTCCCTTGAAATACATGGCGTGAAGAAAGATGTTGTAGCAAAGGGTACCATGAAAGTTTCAGGCGAAACCGTTACAACAACTTCAGAATTTGTTGTTGTACTAGAAGATTATAACATACTTATCCCAGGTGTTGTAAAAGATAAGCTAGCAAAAGATGCTAGAATAAAAATTAATTGTAACTATTCTCTTATAAAACAATAAGTATAATGACTGTAAAAATGCCCAAACTAACAAGCTGCATAGCAATATTATTATTTTCAAATGTAGCTTTTGCTCAAGTTGATCTTTTGTCAATGGTTGATAAAGGAGACAATCCAAAAGAATACGTTAAAAATGCATTTAAATCAAGTAGAGTTGTCAATGGTCACTCAATGGAGTTTATCGGCAAAGGGGTACTAGATGTAAGAATCCTGCATCGCTTTGGTCTTGTAAACTCTGGTTTTTCAAACCTCTTTGGGTTAGATCAAGCAACCATGCGCTTTGGATTTGATTATGGTATTTTAAAAAATCTAACAGTAGGAATAGGAAGAAGCACTTTCAATAAAGAGTGGGATGGTTTTGTGAAATACAGACCTATTCAACAATCAATTGGAGGAGAAAGACCTTCCCCCGTTTCTGTTGTATTGGTCACTGGAGCTACCATCAGCACAATGCCTTGGCAATTCCCAGATAGAAAAAACTTTTTCACCAGCCGCATGGCTTTTTATAATGAAGTAATCGTTGGAAGAAAATTCAATGAAAAAATTAGTGTACAATTGGCACCTACGATGGTACATTTAAACATCGTTCCGCTGTCTACAGATCCTAATGATGTATACGCTATAGGAATAGGCGCAAGATATAAATTATCTAAGCGTACTGCCCTCGTAGCAGATTATCATTACATCGTGAAAACAGTTGGAGAGGAGAATAACAATAATTCCGAATCAATGCTTTCAAAAATGAAAAATCCATTATCAATAGGATTTGACATTGAAACAGGCGGTCACGTATTTCAATTGCATTTTTCAAATGCTACAGGTATGAATGAAAAAGCCTTCATAACTCAAACTTCTAATAGCTGGGGTAAAGGAGAAATCAGATTCGGATTTAATTTATCAAGAGTATTTACGGTAGCTAAATCATAATAAAGAATACATACAAATTAAAAAGCTCCAATTACTTGGAGCTTTTTTTATAATGAATCAATTTACTTTTAGATTGCTACATTAAACTCTCTCAACGCATCATTCAAACTTGTTTTAAGATCTGTACTGAGTTTTCTTTTCCCAATAATCAACGCGCAACTTACTTGATATTCTCCTGCGGGAAATTTCTTTGTATAACTTCCAGGAATCACCACGCTTCTTTCAGGAATATATCCTTTGGTTTCAACAGGCTCACTTCCACTGACATCAATAATTTTAGTGGATTGCGTCAACACTACATTGGCACCTAATACCGCTTCCTTACCAACTCTTACCCCTTCCACCACAATACACCGGCTTCCAATAAAACAACCATCTTCAATAATCACCGGGCTTGCTTGCAAGGGCTCTAATACGCCCCCTATTCCTACCCCGCCACTTAAATGAACATGTTTGCCAATTTGCGCACAACTTCCTACAGTTGCCCAAGTATCTACCATCGTGCCTTCATCCACATACGCCCCTATATTTACATAAGAAGGCATTAACACCACATTCCTTCCAAGAAAAGCGCCATATCTGGCAACTGCATGAGGAACAGCCCGCACACCCAATTCTTTATACCCACTCTTCAATTTCATTTTGTCGTAAAATTCAAAAGGCGGCAATACGTGAGTCTCCATGGGCTGAATGGCGAAATATAGTAATATCGCTTGTTTTACCCATTCATTCACTTTCCATGAATCCCCCATTGGCTCAGCCGTTCTTAATTGTCCTTTGTCTACTTGCGCTATCACTTCTCTAACAGCTTGCTGATACGTTTCGTATTGAAGTAGATCGCGATTACTCCAAGCCGATTCAATTAAAGACTTTAGATCCATACAGAATATTTTCACGAACTTAATAATCTTATCTGATAATTTAACAAACTCGTTATAATTTATTGGATTTATATTTGTTTTGAAAATGCCAAACATGAAAATAGCTTTTGACGCTAAAAGGATCTACCAAAACAATACAGGCCTAGGAAACTATAGCCGAACATTGGTGCAATCTCTTGCGCAGAAGTTTGTGGAAAACGATTACTATTTAATAGCTCCCAAAATAACCACACGATTCAATGCGGCAGCATATCCCCATTGTCATGTAGTAACCCCGAAGGGCTTCTTCTTACAAAAACTCAAAGGATGGTGGAGAAGTAGCTTGGTAAAAAATGAATTGAAAAATTACAACATCGATATCTATCATGGATTGAGTCACGAAATACCATTGGGCATTCAACATACAGGTATCAAATCAGTAGTCACCATTCATGATTTAATTTTTGAAAGATACCCCGAGCAGTTCAATAGAATAGACCGAATTATTTATCGATATAAATTTAAAAACGCCTGCAAACATGCCGATCGCATTATAGCCATCAGCGAACAAACCAAACAAGACATTATCGATTTTTACAAAATTGATGAAAAGAAAATAACTGTTTGTTATCAAAGCTGCGATGCAAATTTTTATCAACCAGTTGCTGATGCAGAAAAAATAGCCATCAAAAAAAAATACACCCTTCCGGATGAATTCTTTTTATATGTGGGGTCTATTATAGAAAGAAAAAATCTTTTATCCATTTGTAAGGCAATGCTAATGCTACCTGAGGCAAATCCCATTCCTCTTGTTGTAATTGGCAAGGGTGGGAAATACCTACATGAAGTAAAAGCGTTCATCAGGAAAAACAATCTCTCTAATAGAGTCATTTTCCTTTACGAAAGCATTGATAAAAATCAATCACTAGAGTTTAAAGACTTTCCTGCTATTTATCAATTGGCAACCGCCATGATTTACC
>CANFJP010000126.1 GCA_947447485.1 Chitinophagaceae bacterium | reverse complement strand
TTATAAATATGGCTGCAAATAAGAAAAATACAAAAATCAATATCGACCCCAATAGCTTTACACTTAGCCTGCCTGCTACTAGCTGGTCGCAGTGGTTTAAACAGAAAAAAAGACATTACTCCACTAGCAAGTATTACAAGCCCTTGCATAAGATTCTATTGGGACTATATGCTTTTTCGCAATTCCTATTTTATCCTTTACTCATTACTAGTTGTATCTTTTACAATTGGCAATTAGGAGTGGGCATTTTTGGAATTCGACTATTCATTCAGGTAGTTATATATTGGAAAGCTTTACAAAAATTAAATGAGAAAGACCTGATGCCATTGTTTTTGTTTTTTGACTTATGGATGTTTTTTTATTATTTAATATTCTCCTTTTCGTTGATAACAAAACCAAGACCTACTTGGAAATAATAATTAATCCAACAAACAACTGATTGATTTGCGCCAATGGAAATAATTAAAAAATATTTTGACGATTTTACTGAAGAGCAGTTTAGACAATTGAGTTTATTAAAACCGCTATACACAGAATGGAATAATAAGATCAATGTGATCAGTAGAAAAGATCTTGATAATTTTTATCTGCACCACGTGCTGCATTCATTGGCCATTGCGGCTAATTTCAATTTCAACGAATCTACAAAAGTAATGGACCTGGGTTGTGGCGGCGGATTCCCTGGTATACCACTGGCTATTTTATTTCCCACCACCTCCTTCCATTTAGTAGACAGTATTAATAAAAAGTTGTTGGTAGTGCAGGAAATTGCCACTGAAATTGGACTCAATAATATCACCGTAGACCATTCGCGTGCAGAAGATATAAAGAATAATAAATTTGATGTAGTCATTTCAAGAGCAGTTGCCCCACTTGGAGATTTATGGCGCTGGAGTAAGCCGCTGATCAAAAAAAACAATACAGTTGAAGATGGAATACCAAACGGACTTATTTGTTTAAAAGGTGGCGACTTAGCAAAAGAAATTCAAGAAAGCGGATGCAAACCATTTATATGGGAAGTTGACAAGCTATTCTCGGAAGAATATTTTAAAGAGAAATTCATCCTCTACCAGCCTGTTAAATAAACAATATTCTATTGCCAGTTGAGCTCCAATAAATTGTTCTTCCTATCTACGTCAGCCATTCTTTTAGAAGGATCAATTTCTACTTTTATAATATCAACCAATCTTGATTGAATAGACAATATATAAGTGGGGCTAGTCCAATGCCACTCTTGTTCTACAATCCACTTCTGATCGTCGTTTTCCTTTTGTTTGGCGCCAAACATTAAATCTAATGGAATAGAATGCATTTCAGTATGTGCATCTTTAAATGTAATTCCCAAATCAATAGGCATAGGCATTTGACCAATTCGCCTTAAACGAATTTTAGTCATATTATTTTCTTCCCATAAACTGTCGATGCTATAGTTGATTGTCTTTGTTGTATTTATCCAATACATCTTATACCAATCTAATTGCAAACCACTCACCTTTTCGCATACACGCATAAAATCAGTTGGATTAGGATGCTTGTATTTCCAAATTTTATAATACTCTAGCAATGTTTTATCTCTGGCAGCATCACCAATGATATAGCCCAGCTGCTCCATGAAAACTTCTCCCTTTGAATAGGCATCTGTGCTATAAGCGAAATTCGTATTGTAATGATCAGCATGTGTTGTCATCGGTTCTTCCAAGCCACTCTTCACCAAAGAAAAATAACTGTCATAGGAACCAGCATGATTTTCAGGCAAGGCAGCTACTAATTTTTTAAGTCCTTCGTTAGCTGGATTGTCTTTTAGCGCATCCTTGTATTCTGTTATGGAAGGACGTTTATAATAAAAGGCAGAAACCAGGTCTTCCGCATAACTAGCAAAGCCTTCGTCCATCCAGGCATATAAACTTTCATTCGTACCCAACATCATCTGATACCAACTATGCATCCATTCATGAAAAACGGTTCCCAATGAAGGCCCGCTTATTAAAGTAGCCATAGGATATTCCATGCCTCCATCTCCTCCTTGTATAAACGAATATTGAGGATAAGGATATTTTCCAAAATTCTTTTCTATAAATGGAAGTACTGCTAACGCAGCTTCGCCTACTTTTTCCCAAGCGGCATCATTTTGAAGATTGCCTGGTTTATCATTATACAGTACATGAATGGTGGGGCCATTCGTAATCTTTCTTACTAAATGTTTATAATCTGGATCGGCAGCCCACACAAAATCATGAATTTTTTGTCCTTTGAAATGCCAGATTCGTTTTTTTGCAGAGATGGTTTTTAATTCAGTTCCAGGCTTGTCATACCCCCAACCTATTTCTGCTGCGTTAACCAATACACCTGTACCCCCTAATTTATATGATTGATCAATTGTTATACTCACATCAAAATCACCCCATACTCCATAAAATTCTCTAGCAATATAGGGTGTAGGATGCCATCCTTCATAATCGTATTCACACATTTTGGGATACCACTGACTCATACTATACTTTACGCCAGTTTGAGGATTGTCTCTCCCACTTCTTCTAACTTGTAAGGGTACTTGCGCATTAAATTCTATTTCAAAAACAACAGTTGATTTAGGCAAAATGGGTTTCTGTAAATTAACTTCTAAAATGGTTTCATGATAGGTGAAGGGTTGTGCCACTCCATTCATTTTTAATGATACAATTTGCTGATACCCTCTTTCATCCTCCTTAAGATTAAGTATTCTATCTTTTACCCTACCATCCCAATCTTGTCGACCATTATTAACAATCTTACCTAACTCTCTACTACGCACATCCATACTGCTATTGGGCTGAAATGCGTTCCAGTATAAATGATAAAAAACTTTATCGAGTTTGTCAGTAGAATTATTAGTGTATTCAAGTTTTTCTTTACCCGCAAAACGATTGGTCAATGTATCCACCTCCACATTAATAGTATACTTAACTGCTTGTTGCCATCTTTCTGGTTGCGCAATTGCATTGATTGCAGATAATAAAAATAAACCAAAAAAAATATTTTTCATTTTGTTTAATTTTTTTGTTGAGCTTAAAAAATACAATGTAAGATGAAGCAAATATTACTCTTTACCCGCTCCTTGCACTACAATTACGATTTCACCTTTAACGGTTTTTGCATTAAAATAATCATGCACTTCTTGTAATGTTCCTCTTTTATTTTCTTCGAATTTCTTAGTGAGCTCCCTGCTAACACAACAAAGTCTTTCGCCACCAAAATATTCAATAAAATGTGCAAGCGTTTTTACCAAGCGCATAGGACTTTCATAAAACACCATTGTACGTTCTTCAATAGCCATTCTTTTTAAAAAAGTTTGTCTTCCTTTCTTTAAAGGCAAGAATCCTTCAAAACAAAAATTATTAATGGGTAGGCCACTATTTACCAACGCTGGTACAAAAGCAGTAGCGCCTGGCAAACATTGAACTTCAATATCATGTTGAATGCAAGCTTTAACCAACAAATAAGCTGGATCACTGATACCGGGGGTACCAGCATCAGTAAGCAAGGCCATGGATTTCCCAGCCAATAATTGTTCCGCAAGATGTTCTACTATCTTGTGTTCATTGTGCTGATGATAAGATGAAAGAGGTTTGTTAATTTGATAGTGATTCAATAATACAGAGGAAGTACGAGTATCTTCTGCTAATATAAGATCTACTGATTTTAATATTTCAATGGCTCTGAAAGTAATATCAGCCAGATTGCCTATAGGGGAAGGAATGAGATATAGCATACTTTAAAAGGAAATTTTGATACCTATCAGATAGGATGAAACCAATATTATTGAATTAGATAATGTCAATCTCAAACATTTCCATCACAGGATTGGCAAGTAATTTTTTTGCAGCTTCAGAGGCAATTTGATGAGCTTCCTCTTTTGAGGTAGCTGCTATCTGTAAATCGATGCGTTTACCGATTCGCACATCCGATACATTGCGTAATCCTAAGCTGTGCAGACCACCCAAAACAGCCTTTCCTTGAGGGTCGAGCAAGTCTTTTAAGGGCATCACATTAATTTGTGCAGTAAAAATCATGCTAATTCTTTTTAAAAATCAAAGATAAAATAATGTAGGCGAAAAATATAATAGGCACTGCCAAGGAATGAAATATAAATGTTGCTACCATTGAAAACGCTACCAATATCAACTTAGGTATATTGTCTTTTATTAGCTTACTCTTCATCTTTAAAGACATCATAGGGATATTACTGGTCATTAAGTAACACAGCAATAAAATCAT
>CANFJP010000125.1 GCA_947447485.1 Chitinophagaceae bacterium | reverse complement strand
TTATTGAAACCTGCACGAATAATAATAAATGTTTTATAGATATTATTTATTCTAATTCTTTTTTCTAATAGTCGATTGGGGCTCGTTTGCTGAATCTTCTTAAATAAAGATAAATAATATTGATAGGCTACATATACACCAAATCTAGACGTACTGGGCAACTGAGCAATTCCTTTAAGTGCATCATTAAAATCTGTTTGAATATCATGCTCAATACTTATCTTCATTTCCTTGGTGAAATGATTAAAGTCAACACCAGGAAAATACACTCTTTCTAGTTTTTGAGAATCTGCCTTAACATCTCTTAAGAAATTTACTTTTTGAAAGGCAGCTCCCAATGATTGGGCAGATGGTTTTAATTTTAAATACATTTCCTTGTTTCCATTACAAAAAACATGCAAGCACATTAATCCTACCACTTCTGCACTTCCATAAATATATTCTCTATACCCTTTATCATCGTAAGATTGTTGTGTAAGATCAAGCTCCATGCTTCTAAAAAAAGCCTTTACCAATTCATGTTCAATATTGTATTGATTGACTACCAGTTGAAAACTATTTAAAATAGGATTCAAGCTAATCCCTCTTTCAAAAGCGAGGTAGGTATCTTTTTTAAATTCTTCCAGTAACTGTGTTTTGTTAAACTCATGAAAAGTGTCCACAATTTCATCTGCAAATCTTACGAAACCATAAATATGATAAATAGCTGTTTGTAAATCTTTATTTAATAAGCCAATGGCACTACTAAAAGAAGTGCTATATCTATTGGTAGTTATCTTGCTGCATTCGCTGCTTACATCATCAAAAAGCTGCCTCATAATTTTTATTTAAATGCTTTTACAATTTCTTTAGAAACTACCTCTCCACTAATCAATGAGGGCGGCACCCCAGGACCCGGTACTGTCAATTGGCCGGTATAATATAAATTATTCACTTTTTTACTTTTTATAGAAGGCTTTAGAATAGCTGTTTGCATCAATGTATTGGCTAGTCCATATGCATTCCCTTTAAATGCATTGTAATCATTTTTAAAATCGGAAACAGAATAAGATTGCTGATATACAATAGCATCTTTGATTGTTTGGCCAATTAATTTTTCATACCTACTGATTATTTTTTGTAGATATTGTTCTCTAACCAATGGTGTATCTCCTTCTAATCCTGCCGCGAGGGGTATGAGAAAAAATAAGTTTTCGCATCCTTCTGGAGCAACGGTGTGATCACTTACAGAGGGTGCACTAACATAAAACAGTGGTTCAGTAGGCCATTGAGGTGTTTCATATATCTCTGCTCCATGTTTTTCAAAATCAACGTCAAAGAACAATGAATGATGGGTAATGTTTTTTAGTCGCTTATTTAATCCGATATAATAAAGTAAACAGGATGGAGCCATTACTCTTTTGTCCCAATAAGACGCGCTATAAGATTGAAGGTTTTCTGGCAACAAGGCGGTTTCAATAAAATGATAATCTGCTGCTCCAATCACTACATCTGTATCCATGATAAATGAATGAACAGAGTCGTTTATAGTTTCAGTAGCCATCACTTGTTTGGCCTGACCATTTTCTATCACAATTTTTTCTACATTGGTATTAAACCTAACAGTTACTCCCATTTCTATTGCAAGTTGATACATCGCATCTGCAATCTGATACATCCCTCCTTTCGGATACCAGGTTCCTAGTTTAATATCGGCATAGTTCATCAAACTATACAATGCAGGAATATCTGCAGGCAGAGCGCCTAAAAAAAGAATGGGAAATTCTATCAGCTGAATCAACTTTGGATGTGTAAAATATTTACGTACATGTTTTTTCATTGATGTAAACACGTCCAATTTAAATAAGCCCTTTGCTAAATCCATGTCCATAAACTCCACAAGACTTTTACCTGGCTTGTGAACTAATTTATGAATGCCGATGTCGTATTTATAGGCTGCTTCTTTCAAAAAAAGATCCAATTGGTGCCCGCTTCCTTTCTCTATGCTTTCAAACAATTGTTTTAATTCTGTATAATCAGCAGGAATATCAATTGGACTATCTGCATAGTATACACGATAAGAGGGAGATAGTCGAAGTAGTTCATAATAATCGGATACTTTTTTTCCGAAACAATTAAAGTAACGATCAAAAACATCTGGCATCCAGTACCAGCTAGGGCCCATATCAAAAGTAAAACCTTGCGCAGAAAATTTTCTTCCTCTTCCGCCGGGCATAGATTGTTTTTCGAGAACAGTTACGTTCCATCCAGCTTTCGCCATGAATGTGGCAGCGGATAATCCAGCAAAGCCACTCCCTATTACTACAACTTTTTTCACGGCTTGTAAGTTAAAGAAGAAAAATAAAATATTAGAATAAGACGGGTATTAATATTGGGCAATTTTTGCTTTTAATAATTTACGTGCAAAATGAATGCGACTTTTAATGGTACCCAATGGCTCTTGCATGTATCCGGCAATTTCATTGTATTTGTATCCTTCGTAATACAATACAAAAGGGTTTCTAAAAATAGCTGGAAGATGATGAATGGCGGTTTCTATTTCCTTCATTTGAATATTTGATACAGCAATATTAGAAATGGTTGTTTGATTGTAATCTAAAAGAAAGTCATTGGGTGTATTATCAAAAGTAGTTTGTTGTCTGGATTTCTTCCGATAATTATTAATGAAGATATTACGCATGATGGTATACATCCATGCTTTTAGATTTGTGCCAGAATGATATTTATCTCTGTTAGATAAGGCTCTAAATATGGTTTCTTGGGTAAGGTCCTTTGCCGATTCATTGTCTCGTGTAAGCGAAAAGGCAAAAGGCTTCAAAAAATCAACATTTTCTACCAAAAGTTGGTTAAACTCAATTGTTCCCATTATTTTGTTTAATGTTACTGTTGTAAAGTTAAACATAAATAAGGTTGGTCAACAGAATATGTTTAGTTTATTTGAAAAAAGATTCTACAAACTAGTAATAAACTCGGTCATTTCAGCAAAACTCCTTTTGAATAATATAGGGGGGTGAATTTTATTTTCGTAGCTCTGGGTAAGGCGTCCAGAGATGATGATGGGAATATTTTGAATTTTTTGGGCTATGTTTTGAAGGAATTTTTCGAAATTAAAGTTTGAGCCCGGACGGGTAATATGACAATACAGATAATCTGGCTTTTTGGCTTTTACAACAAAGGCTACATCAGATAAGGGAACATTGCATCCTAAATAAATAACGTTTATTCCCCTGTTTTTCAGTAGATAATACATAAATAAAAGTCCTAATTCATGATATTCAGACTCTGGCAGAAACAACAGAATGGTTTTATTGTATTGAATAGAGGAGGAAATGCCTTCAATACCAACAATTAATTTATGTCTGATGATATTGGTAACAAGATGCTCCTGAGCAGGATTGATATGATTGGTAAGCCATAAGACTCCAATTTTTTCTAGATAGCTGAATATAATTTGTGAGATGGTTTTTTCAATGCCTTTAGAATGAATATGGTTAGATAATGTCTTTTCAAAAGACACGGTATCCAAATCAATCATATGCTTGATCATTTCATTTACAACACGCTCTTGCTGTGCTTCTTGCTGACTTAACGTTAAGATTTTTTGATTAATTTCTGTTTCATCCATCTTATTAATATGAGAAATCTTATACCCATATTTATTCAATAAGGCAATGTTCAACACTGTCTTTAACTCCTCATTAGAGTAATATCTTATATTGGTGAAAGTTCGTTTGGGTTTTAAAAAATCATACCGCTGCTCCCAAATCCTAATGGTATGAGCCTTTATTCCTGATAAATTTTCTAGATCTTTTATGGTAAATGAATACATATTAGAAGTATATAAGATAGTAAAACAACAAAGTAGCAAAATTGTTTAACAAAAGTCCGAATAAACTCTAAAAAGATTAATAGCCTGAATGGATTAATGGTGTTGATAGTCCTCACAATTGAATTAGACTAGAAATAAGCAAAATAATCAAATGGATGATGTATAGCCTTTAACTATAAGCAGGCATAGGTATTTGTTTAATAGAGGGAATAAACAGAGAATAAAATAAATTACGAGTAGACTGTACGATAGGAGTTAAAAAAGAAGATTGATATTGATGATTTATTTTTTGAATAACAAAACCAGGATGAGCAGAAAAATTATTATTCAAGGCATCCATCATTGGCCATAATACAAAGCTCATTTTTAACGCTCTTTGCTGTTTTTGATGTTTGAATATTGTACGAATAAAAGTAATAATAAAATATACATAAGCTGATAATGCAACCAGTTTATTTGTATGTATT
>CANFJP010000124.1 GCA_947447485.1 Chitinophagaceae bacterium | reverse complement strand
TCTCTTTTTCTGATGTAACGGAAGGATTTCCTTTTGGGGAATCTGTGTTGGTATTTAAAGTAAAAGGAAAAATATTTTTATTGATTCCGTTGGATGAACTTCAACTTCAATTTAATGTAAAATGCAATCCAGAAAAAGCCATTGAATTAAGAGAGGAATACCCAGAAAGTGTTTTACCTGGCTATCACATGAATAAAAAACATTGGAATACTATTATGGCAGACGGAAGATTGTCTTCCAAACAATTGAAAGAACAGATAGAACATTCCTATATATTAGTTAGAGGAAAAAAATAACATTATTTAAAACTACTGCTTACTATCAATTCTTTGCTTCCAGGTGTATGCACGTAAAAGCCTTCTCCTGATTTAGCACCTAATTTTCCAGCAGTAACCATATTGGTTAAAAGAGGACAAGGGGCATATTTTGGATTACCAAATCCATCATGTAATACCTTTAAAATACTATGACAAACATCTAAGCCAATAAAATCTGCTAATTGCAAAGGCCCCATTGGATGTGCCATTCCTAATTTCATTACGGTATCTATTTCTTCAACACCTGCAACACCTTCATACAGGCTATAAATTGCTTCGTTGATCATTGGCATTAGAATGCGGTTTGCAATAAAACCAGGATAATCATTTACTGTACAAGGTATCTTGCCTAATTGTTTGCTTAGTTCGTTTATGATGGTTGTTACTTCTTTTGAAGTAGCATATCCATTAATGATTTCTACCAATTTCATAACCGGAACAGGATTCATGAAGTGCATTCCAATAACCAATTCTGGTCTTTTGGTGGCTGCCGCTATTTTGGTAATTGAAATAGAGGAAGTGTTGGTAGCAAGAATGCATCCAGCTGGAGCAGCTGCATCCATTTGTTTAAAAATAGCTAGTTTTAGATTCACATTTTCTGTGGCAGCTTCTACTACTAAATTCGCTGTTGCTACACCATCAGCAATTGAATTATTGGTACTGATGTGTTGAAGCGTATTGTTTTTTTGTTCTTCTGTAAGTGTTCCTTTTGATACTTGTCTGTCTAGATTTTTAGCAATTGTAGTAATTGCTTTTTCTAGTTGTGTTGCATTTACATCAATCAAGGTTACGTTAAAACCAGCTTGTGCAAATACATGTGCAATGCCATTTCCCATGGTTCCTGCGCCGATAACACTTACATTTTTTATACTCATTTTATCTTTATTTATTTCTGTTGCTTTAATGTAAAGCTGATCATTCATTTAAAAAATCAGCAAATTATTTAAATGCATTCAATCCTGTAACATCCATTCCTGTAATAAGCAGATGAATGTCATGTGTTCCTTCGTAAGTAATCACGCTTTCTAAATTCATCATATGGCGCATAACGGGGTATTCGCCTGTGATGCCCATTCCGCCAAGCATTTGGCGTGCGTCTCTACAAATATTAGTGGCCACTTCACATGCATTTCTTTTTGCCATGCTTACTTGTCCAGGTGTAACTTTTCCTTCATTCATCAACACTCCCAATCGCCAATTGAGTAATTGAGCTTTGGTGATTTCGGTTACCATTTCGGCTAATTTCTTTTGTTGTAATTGAAATCCTCCAATGGGTCTGCCAAATTGAACGCGTTCTTTACTATAATTTAAAGCAATGTCATAGCAATCCATGGCTGCTCCAATGGCGCCCCAAGCAATACCAAACCTTGCTTTGGTTAAACAACCCAAAGGTCCTTTCAATCCTTTCACATTTGGAAGTATGTTTTCTTTTGGAACTTTTACATTATCAAATACCAATTCGCCGGTTGCACTTGCACGAAGACTCCATTTTCCATGAGTAGTAGGGGTACTGAATCCTTCCATTCCTCTTTCTACAATGACGCCTTGTATTTCATCTTGTTCATTTCTTGCCCACACTACAGCTACTTGAGCGAAGGGGGCATTGCTGATCCACATTTTGGCGCCATTCAAAATCACATGATCACCTGCATCTTTTATATTGGTAAGCATGCTGCTAGGATCACTTCCGTGATCTGGCTCCGTTAAACCAAAACAACCCAACCATTCTCCGCTCGCGAGTTTGGGTAAATATTTATTTCGCTGTGCTTCATTGCCATACTGATATATAGGAAACATTACTAAACTACCTTGAACAGAAGCAGTAGAACGAACGCCGCTATCACCTCTTTCTAATTCCTGCATCATCAAGCCATAAGAAATATAATCCAGTCCACCACCGCCGTATTGTTCGGGTACTGTAGGTCCAAAGCACCCCAATTCACCCATTTGTTTTACAATTTGTTGAGGGAATTCTGCTTTTTGAGCATACTCTTCAATAATGGGAGAGATTTCTTTTTTCACATAATTTCTTACGCTTTCACGAATAAGCTTGTGTTCCTCAGTGAGCAACTCATCAACATTAAAATAATCGGGAGATTGAAAATTGTCTGTTTTCGCAGCCATATTTTTTGTTTGAAATGGTTATAATTAGTATGAAAAATGGTTTAAATTAACCCATTTTATTGTTCGCAAATATACAAGTCATTTGTGGCTTTGGGGTACATTTTCGATGAATATTTATTGCAGATTAGGACCTTTGAGAAGGTTTTTTAAACTAATTTTAATTAACTAAGTCAAAAGTTAAACAAATTCATATGCAGAGATTTTCAGTATTGGTCTTTATTGTTTTTCTGTTTGCAAGCTGCAAAAAATCCCCCCTCAATCCCGTAACTCCAGCTGAATCGTATTACTATCCTCCATTAACAGGTGACACATGGGATACAAAATCGGCTGCCTCTCTAAATTGGGATGAAACAAAACTGCAAGAAGCATTTGATTATGCAGGCACAAAAAATACCTATGGATTGGTGTTGCTTCAAAATGGCAGAATTGTAAAAGAGCAATATTGGAACAATTGGACAAAAGATTCACGTTATTATCTTGCCTCTGCGGGTAAAAGTGTGGTTGCCTTTTTAATGGGAATAGCACAGGAGGATGGGATAGTTGACATTAATAATAAAACTTCCCAATATTTAGGAACCGGTTGGACGAGCTTGCCGTTAATCGATGAAAATAATATTACCCTCAGACATAATTTAACCATGACCACCGGATTGGATGATGGGGTAGCAGATCCCGACTGTGAAGATCCTGCTTGTTTGGTCTACAAAGCACCAGCCGGCTCCAGATGGGCTTATCACAATGCGCCCTATAGATTACTTCAGGATGTATTAGCCAATGCAAGTGGACTTAGTTTTAATAACTATAGCACTCAACACTTATTCACTCCAACTGGAATGACACAAAGTGTGTGGTTTAATAATGTGATGTATTGTACCACCAGAGAGGCTGCTCGTTTTGGCTCATTGATTCTTAAAAAAGGCAACTGGAATGGCAATCAATTATTGTCTGATACCAATTATTTTAATGCAATGGTCAACAGCTCCCAAAGCCTGAATAATGCTTATGGATATTTGTGGTGGTTGAATGGGAAATCTAATTTTATGGTACCCACTTCGCAGATTGTTTTCCCTGGTTACATGGCCCCCGATGCTCCTGCAGACATGATCATGGCATTGGGAAAAGATGACAAAAAAATATATGTTGTACCTTCTTTGAATATTGTGTTGGTAAGACTCGGAGATGCTGCAGGTTCGGTTACCCTTGGCCCTTCTAGTTTTGACAATGAAATCTGGAGCAGATTAAAACTTGCCATTCATTATTAATTTTTGAATCAATATGTCTTATTCATATCTAGCATTAGGTGATAGTTATACGATTGGAGAGTTGGTGCCTATTTTCGATAGCTTTCCTTATCAAGCCGTTCAATTGCTTCGTAAAAAATACAATGTAGAAATTTTGGCTCCTGAAATAGTAGCAAAAACGGGCTGGACTACCGATGAATTATTATCCGCGATTGATACAACTAAATTTCTGCCCTCTTACGACTTCGTTACTTTATTAATTGGTGTCAATAATCAATATAGAGGAAGAAGTGTAGAAAATTATAAGCTTGAGTTTGAACAGTTGTTGCAAAAAGCCATTCGTTTTGCAAAGGGGATAAGTAAAAATGTTTTCGTACTAAGTATTCCTGATTGGGGGGCAACTCCTTTTGCAGAAGGAAAAGCAATCACCCAAATAGCCACAGAAATAGACTCATACAATCTTGCTTGTATGCAAATTACACTTCATCATCAATGCCAGTATATTGAAATTACTCGTTCTCAACGAGCAGATGGAATGGATACTCTATTTCTTGCAAGTGATTTATTGCATCCTTCCGTAAAAGAGTATGCAAAATGGGCGGAACTTTTTGCTCGTATTCTTAATGAAGTAATTCACGACAAAGCTTAAAGAACAAGCGTTCTCTTGCTTACTTATTTTTCTT
>CANFJP010000123.1 GCA_947447485.1 Chitinophagaceae bacterium | reverse complement strand
TAAGAAAAAAAATCAACTTCTTCAACCTCGCCACCGGCGCGTCCAGCAGCCAGACTACTATTTAACTATTAAATCTTCTACTCTTTCAAAGTCAACGTTGAACATTGAACCTTCAACATTGAACCTTCAACCTTGAACTTTAAGCCTTAAACCGCCATATTCAATTCATTGAATATTGCTACCACTTATCAGCTATGAGAATCTTTTTATCATACTCAGCTGCTTTTGCTTTATTATTTTTCAGGTTGTAAATATCACTCAAATAACCCAGCGCTATTTTGTAATTGACTTTTTGAACACCCGATTTCTTAGGAGTAGTGTCAATATATTTCAATACCAATTCGGAATAAGTAATACACTCGTCCATGCTTTTATTAGCAGCCAATTTTAAATCTGTTTTTCTTTTTAAATCAACTGGCTTGGTACTTCTAATCATATTAGAAGCATTTAATAAATCAGCAGACATGTAAAATAAATGCTTTGCCATCAACACGGTAGCACTGTTATCACCTGATTCATTCGCAATGGCTTTTTTAAACACTTCGGTGAGTCTGTTGCTAAAAGCAATATCTCCTTGCTTGTTGGCTGCTTTGCCATACAATGCATTGTACATTTCAACTGCATAATTATAACACAATAAAAAACTAGATGGATTTTCTGCAATCAATGATTCGTATTTAGCAAATAATAATTCTTTATCCCCTTTTTTATTTACCAGATCTAATTCTGCGTCAGTTAAAAAATCATCTTTGGGAAATAAGCGTTTGGCTTTTTGTAAAAGATCCTGCAATGGGGCTTCTTCCCCTTTTTTCAAATAATACTCTGCCAAATATTTATATACATCTTTGTACTCTACGTTGGCAACATTCGCCTCTGTAATTTTTTTATAGAATTCCATCGCCTCGTCTTCTCTTTTGGCCTGAAGACCTGCTGCAGCTGCATTTAAAACCAATGCAGTATCTAAAGGATACAATTTAACTTGTGAATATTCATATTTTTTAGCAAGGGCATAATCTTTTACTTCCAATGCTTTTCTAAAAGCTTCGAACGCAGCATCAAATTTTTTGGCATTGAATTCAGTTACACCCAAATCGTAAAAATTAAAATACAATTGTAAATAAGCAATGTGGTTTTCTAAAGAAAGGAAAACATCTCTCTTATCAAGCTCCTGATTTTTCTTAAAAGCATCAAATGCGTCTTTTCGTAAATCATATAATTCATTGTGAGGGGTGGTACTGTCGCTAGACAATAAATTATATATCCTCCCTTTAAAATACCATGCCTCTGAGCTATTTGCCTTTTTAGGATCTTGCAAGTACTTATCAATAGCTGTTTTGGCATTGCTGAATTTACCTTTGCTCACCAAATCCTTGATATCATCCAAGCTTTGAGCCATTGATACCATTCCTACAAACAGCAACATTAATAAAAGGGATATTTTCTTCATGGAAGTTTATTTTAGGCTTTAAAGATATTAGATTATTAATATTTTACGTGGAAATACAGCTATTTTTTTAGAAGTTTTTATTATTCAATACCCTGCCATCAGCTGGTTTAACTCCCTGATTTTCATACAACACCAACATATCCCAAAAAATGGGTAAATTCGTCCCTTGATTAGCCAGGAATCCATACAACAAATACAAAGCAGAATAGATATCATTGATATCATAGGTGGCTTTATTAAACTTAAAAAAAGAGGCGCCAACTATCTTGGAAATTGTCCTTTCCATAACGAAAAAACACCTTCGTTCACCGTCTCTCCTACCAAAGAAATTTACAAATGTTTTGGTTGTGGCAAAAGTGGAAATACCATTAGCTTTTTAATGGAGCATGAAAAATACAGTTATGTAGAAACGCTTCGCTGGCTTGCCAATAAATACAATGTAGCATTAGAAGAAACAGAAACAAGTCCGGAGTTTAAAGTACAACAACTTACCGCTGATAGCTTATACATCATTAACAATTTTGCAAGAGATTTCTTTTCGGATGCATTGTTTAATTCCGAAGAAGGGAACGACATTGCTCTCAGCTATCTTAAAGAACGTGGATTCAGAGAAGACATTATTAAAAAGTTTCAGCTTGGGTTTAACTCAAGTGCTAAAGACGAATTTACAAAAGCGGCTCTTGCCAATCAATACAGTAAAGAACTGTTGATTAAAACAGGCTTGATAGCAAATAGGGATGAAAAGCTGATGGATAATTACCGAGGTCGTATCATTTTCCCCATCCACAACCAAAGTGGAAAAATATTAGGATTTGGTGCAAGAATTATTAAATCGAATGACAAAGCACCTAAGTACATCAACACGCCAGAGAATGAAATTTATATAAAAAGCAAAATCTTATATGGCTCCTACTTCGCCCGAACGGCAATCGACAAAGCCGATGAATGCTTACTGGTAGAAGGATACACCGATGTAGTGAGCTTACATCAAGCAGGAATAGAAAATGTGGTAGCGAGTGGAGGAACATCCCTTACTCCAGATCAATTGAGGCTGATAAAAAAATACACCAACAACCTAACCATAATTTATGATGGTGATAGCGCAGGAATAAAAGCTGCCTTGCGTGGATTGGATCTTGCCTTAGAAGAAAGCTTGAATGTAAAATTGGTACTCATACCTGATAAAGAAGATCCGGATAGTTATGTAAATAAAATTGGTGCGGAGGCTTTTATTCAGTTCATCAAAAAAGAGAAAAAAGATTTCATCTTATTTCAGTTAGAAAATGCGTTGCAAGAAGCTGGCGGAGATTCTACCAGAAAGGCAGCTATCGTCAATCAAATTGCTGAAACAGTATCTAAAATAAATAAAACAGAAGAATTTACTCGTCGGCAGGATTACGTAAAACAAGTGTCGGAAATTTTAAGAATTGAGGAAAGCGGATTCAATGCATTGGTAAATAAATTTATCCGAGACAAAATCAGCAAAGAAGAAACAAAATCATTCAGAGCAGATTTCAATATCAATACTGTAGTTGAACAAACCAATACTGAAGAAAAAGAACTAGACGCATTATTCAATAAAGATGAAATGCAGGAGCAGGCAATGGTTAGAAGCCTGATTGAATTTGGCAACAAAGAATGGGATGAACATCAAACAGTCGCTCAATACGTTTTCAGCCAAATTGACGACAGTGATTTAAATGATTTGATAGATAATAAAATGCTGGTGAGTATCATTCAAACCTATAGGAATTGGTACAATGAAGGCCTTCAGCCCACTGTAAAGAATTTTCTATATAGTGAAGACCAAACAATGAACGCCATGGTTTTAAGCGTCATGGAAACAAATGCTGAAATTAGTCCAAATTGGAAAGAGCATTTTGAAGGACATATCCCCACCAGAGAAGAGTTATATAAAGAAGAAGTTATTTCTACATTGGGTTATCTGCAATTGAGGAAAGTAAAAAGACTGATTATTGAAAATCAGCAAGAGCTAGAAAAAGCAACAGATGCTGGAGAACAAATTATTTGCATGCAAACGCATCAGCATTTAAAGCAGATGGAAGTGGAAATAACCAAACAAATAGGAACCGTAATTTACAAATAGGAAACAATGAATATAGTAGTAATGAATACTACTATATAGCTAAGGCGATATCGTCTTCCACCACAACAGTTGCTGCAGTTCGCTTATTTTTATTCGCCTTCACAAAATTAGTTGCACACCAAACACCATCCAATTGGATTTGTTCAGCAGCTTCCAAAGAGAAGTCTTCAATAATTTGCCAATTACAATCGCGACATAAATCACTGGCTATTTTAGAAGCTGGCTTAGGATAAGCGATCCATAATTTTACATTAGGCTGAAGAGCAGACATTACTTCGTTGAGTATATCTGTCAACTGCTTTTTACTCACCGCAAATACCAACGCGAATTCTACCTTTCTTATTTTCAATAAAGGTGTTATACTTTTTGAGAAAGTTATTTTCTGGAATTGTTTTTCTATGGAGGAAGGAAGTCCTTGTATTAAAATATTTTTTTCATCTTTCAACTGCAACTTTTCTAAAATAGTAGGAATAGCCATAATGAGTATTTAGTGTTAAATAATCAATTCTTTGTTGAATAAAATAAAAAATCAAATCAAGGAAAAGATCTTTTAAGTTTTAATGTGCATGTAATCTTAGGGGAGGACAAATATACGAAAACTATTCGTACCTATCAAGAAAAATGAGCCCAAATTCATGTTCAATAGTCATTTCCTATAAAAAAAGTAACTAATAGGTTCATTTACGTACGCGTAACATTATGCAACACTATCCAATCCTCCATGACACCATGCTACATCTAGCATGTTAGCACTGTTTCAACTTTAAACATAGGGAGAGGTCATGAGTCAAAAAAAATACTTTCAATTTCAATTAATCTTCGGATTGTTTGCGAGACTTTCTTTTA
>CANFJP010000122.1 GCA_947447485.1 Chitinophagaceae bacterium | reverse complement strand
ATTTCTTCTAATGTTTTTTTACGAATCAAAAAGTTGTTTGTCATAAATGACTGATTCGGGAAATGGCTTCTTATATTAGATGGTTTAGATTCTCTAAAAATTCCATATTTCCATTTTAATATTTTATTTCTCTCCGGACGCTTGGGGGAATAAGTGCTCCCTCCACAAACCACTAATGGATTACTTTTAATCGCAGCTTCATAATTATGTAAAAGTGAGGGAGTCTCAATCAATGAATCGCAATCAATAAATAGCAAATATTCATATTGGGCATATTTTAAAAATAAGTTTCGAATGCTTGCTCTTCCAATGTTTTTTGGCAATTCTATATAGGTTAATTCTTGGCAGGCGGCCTTATTTATTTCTAGAAAATGCTGCGAGCAATCATCAATGATGATTATTTCATACTCAATCGTTAATGATGTGGCTTGTTTCGATAACTCCTTAATTAAAGAAGTGATATTAAAATTATAAACTGGTATACAAATTGAAATCATTCCTTATTTCTTTCGAAAGTTAAGCCATATTGACTATTGTCAAATTTACAAATTTTGAATGTAAACTTCTTTTTAAACTCTTTTTATGTATGAATAAAAATTCCTTATCTTTTACGTATGAATAAAAATAAAACTTGGCACGAACAACACAAAGAAACTTTAAGTTTTGGTAGCAGATTAGCTGATGCAGTAGCTAAAGGGATGGGTTCCTGGAAATTCATTATTATTCAATCTATTTTAGTGTTTCTCTGGATGGCCTTAAATGTCTTAGCATTTGTACATCATTGGGATGTGTATCCTTTTATTTTGCTAAATCTGCTCTTTTCCACTCAAGCTGCTTATGCGGCCCCTATCATCATGATGGCTCAAAACAGACAAAACGAAAGAGACAGAGCGCAGGCAAATGCTGATTATGTTACGAATATCGAAGCTAAGGTTGAGATTGAAGCACTGGCTATTAAGTTGAATAATATTGAAATAGAAAAGTTAGATAAAATTATTGCTATGCTGGAGGAAATGAAGATATCTACAAATAAGTAGTTTAATAAAATTCTTATCTAATAATTTCTAATGCATAAACTTATCGTCGTTTTTTTAATAATGGTGTCTACTACTGCAGATGCCCAAATGGTTGATTACGCTCATTTCGATAATCATCTTTTTGAAAAAACTTTGTTCAATAAACTCAATGAATATCGGGCTAAAAAAAATATTGATACATTGGCCTGGTCGAGTGTGATTTA
This sequence comes from Chitinophagaceae bacterium, assembly GCA_947447485.1. Classification (GTDB taxonomy): domain Bacteria; phylum Bacteroidota; class Bacteroidia; order Chitinophagales; family Chitinophagaceae; genus Ferruginibacter. The sequence continues at coordinate 3,258 of CANFJP010000122.1, read as the reverse complement.
TAATGAAATCTGCCTGCGCAATATTTCCATAATAATAGCTAAGGATATTTTGTTTCATCCTGATATGCAAGATGTTTGGGATTCTTCAAGGATCCATCAATTAATAGCAGTAGAGTCGGATCAATTATTTGGCACTAAAACAAATATCAATAGTGTTGATCATTCTTTCTTTGCTTTCTATGAAAATATTTATAGTACTTCACAAATGGAGGCTACCTATGCAGCGTTGGCAGAACGTGCGATTCAGGGCTGGAATAGATCACCTAAGCATAATGCTACTCAATACGCATCTTTTAAAGTGAACGGAAACCCTGGTTTGGCAGCTTGCGCTGTTGGGCTAACTGGAAACAATTTATATATCACGTTTGATTTCGTACGATTAGATAGATGACCAACTATTAGTTGGATTGATTTTATAACTATCTAATCTTCTTTCACATTAGTCTATTTTATTAAACTTAAATGTATTCGATTCATTTGAATCGTAGATATTTATAATATAAAGACCGCTCAGTAGATTTTTTACATCAATCGAAATATTTTGTTCTCCTTGGGCAATTGTAATATTGTTTTGTTTTAATTTTTGTCCGGAAGCTCCGTAAATACAGTATTGTATAGTTCTTGCTTTTTTATTTTTACTTGATATTAGTAGGTTGTTTCTTACAGGATTTAGGTTCAATGTATATTCCGATAATAGGCTATTCGTATGTATGTTTCTTATTTCAGAAAATTTATTTCCCCCATTTTTATCAATAATTTGTAACCGATAAAACAGATCGTTTGTATTGTTAGCAGGAATAGCATCACTATATTCATAAGTTTGTGTAATCCCTTTGTTATTTGCACTCATCAAAGAACCTCTGTTTTCAAATTGGTTACCATCCAATGATCGTTGCACTTGATATCCTTCGATATTGATCTCGTTGTCTGCTTCCCAGGTAAGAACTACTTGATAGTGGTTTACACTTGCGAGAAACTTATTAATACTTACAGGAAGGGTTGTATTGTTTTCAACCAGCCAAATGGTGCTGTTCATAATAATGTTTCGATGGTTGGGTGTAACATCCCCCATGTAGCCTGTAAAAAGTGCATCAAGAGGATCACCTGTACCATCATCAAAGGGAGAGCTATCTCCAAATGCGACGAATTTTCCTTTTCCATATCTTCCATACGCTACCATTACTTCGTTGTTGCCAGAAGGAGGAGAGCTAATCGCATTGGCGTAAATTACAGGTTTGATTGTTGGGTTTGCAGAGGGAGTTAGTGTCATAGTGGTTCCACCAGACCATTTTACTCTGGTTACATTTCCCCAGGGCCCATGTAAAATAGAATCATTGCCAGCTAAAGATTGGTTGAGATTGGTAGAGGTTTCAGAAATATTATCAATCGCTGTGTTGCCTGGATTGTTGAATAGAAATCCAAACGGATTGCTATTGCCAGTGCTATTGTTTTGCATTAAGTCGTTCCATACAATGGGAGCATCATCTCCATCATTGTTTCTGTCGGAAATATCATGATCTGCTATCATAAAAAGTCCACCACCATTGTTCACAAAAGCGAGGATGGCTGTTTTTTCTGTTGCAGTAAATAATATATTGGGTTCGCAAACAATGAATACATCGTATTTACTTAAGTCTTGCGTGTTCGCAATATTTCCATAAGTAATTGCTTTTCCAATGGGTAAGGATTCTACTGAATAGCCTTTTTTAATACAATCTAATCCCCAATAAGAAAGACCCCCATCCCAATAGGTTTCAGCATAAGTATTGCCAAGTGTAACAGCAGGAGTGGGGATTGCTTGCGCATTGGATTCTGTTCCTCCAGTGGTTGGAACGCCATTGTTGCTAATAAAATATCCAATATTGTTTAGGTCGGCATCAATTACCCAATCTGCATTGCCGGCAGATTCTGCTTTGGTAGCGTCAAATAATATTTTCACTTGCGCAGTGGAAAAAGTAAATAACAATAACGCCAATTGAAATGCAATAATTTTTTTCATATTATTTATTAAAGTGAGCTGTAAGGATGGGTGCTATTTTTTAGTAAACTTTTTTGTAAGGGTATGCCCATTGTTGTTTACTATTTGGATCATATATACACCAGGAGGGTATTTTTGCATATTTTCCCATTTCCAAGTATTCAATCCAATATTCATATTTCTTTTTTCCTGAAATAGAAGCTGTCCTCTATTGCTGAGCAGTTTTACGATGGCTGAGGTATTTGACTGTTCTTCTAGAATCATTGTAATGCCATTGTATACGGGAACAGGGGCAATGGTCAAACTAAATTGCTTATTGCATGGAGGTGTAATAGAAATAATGTTACTAAATAAAATTTGCTGATCAACGTTGATGATTTTAATTCTGAAATACAATATACTTGATGCATCTCCAGTATATAGGAAGGAGTACGAATTTGCATTCATGCCCAAGGCAGTTTTTAAGCCAATTGTATAAAAATGCTGTCCATCGCTACTGCGTTCAATTTCATAATGGTCAACATTTAATTCTTGCTCAACACTCCATTCAATATTTATTGAGCAATCATTGTTTGCTAAAGCCTTGAAAATTTTAATTACGACTGGCACCACCACGCCATTAGTAATTGTTCCAGTTTTATTAATAATCCAATTGTTTGGGTCTACTACAATTGTGGTAGGATTTTTACCCGATTTAATTTTGAATACTTGATTATTATAGGCAACGTTTACTAATATAGTAGTATCACCTGATGCAGACTTTATAGTAAGTTCTAATAGTCCTTTAAAAAATGGAGTAATTGTTGGAGCGCTTGCCGTTTCATTTACAACTATATAAATAGAATCTATAGATGGTTTGTAATATGAAATATTATATGTTGGGTATCCTTCTCCGTAATACCATTGTGTAAAAAAATCATTTAAATTTTTACCACTTGTGTTTTGAGCTACTTGTTTAAAATCTTCGCCTGTTGCAACCGAATCTTTGTATTGGTTTTGAAAATTTCGTAATGTCTTAAAAAAGAAGGTATCGCTTTGCATTTCAAATCTAAGGGTGTGAATGATTGCGGCACCTTTATTGTAGCTTAATCTACTGCTAAATATCCTATTCTCATCATACACCGAAGCATCAGGAATATATACGCTTCCATTTGTAGTGCTCATTACGCTAGAATGTAAGCTCAACATATTAGCTGCAGGAGTTGTTGAAAACTGGGTAGGTAATTTCTCAATGAGCAAATGTTCGGAGTAGGTTGCAAATCCTTCATTCAGCCAAATGT
>CANFJP010000121.1 GCA_947447485.1 Chitinophagaceae bacterium | reverse complement strand
CTACCGCTTAAACTAAAAAAAGGAACTTGCGCTTCTCCTGCAACGGCTTTTGCTAAAAGCGTTTTACCTGTACCGGGAGGCCCAACTAGTAAAGCGCCTTTTGGAATCTTTCCTCCAAGAGCTGTGTATTTTTTAGGATTTTTTAAAAAATCTACAATTTCCATTACTTCCACTTTGGCTTCATCCAAACCAGCCACATCTCCAAAATTGATGTTAACTTTTGTACCTTTTTCAAAAAGGGTGGCTTTCGATTTTCCGATATTAAAAATGCCGCCTGCTCCGCCGCCTCCACCAGCACCTCCACCTACTTTACGCATCATCATTACAAATAGAAATCCAATTAATAGGATAGGCAACAAAGTGCTAATGATAGAATTAAAGAGCTCGCCTTCATCTTCCGATGAAACGTCTGGTTTTACAATTTGTTTATTGGTATTGAAAAAATCTCGTTGGTCATCATTAAAGCTATTCACATCGCTGATGGTGAAAAAAAACTGAGGGTTGGTGCTCTTGGTAACCGCATCAAATCTTTTTGCATCATTATTTTTAGTAATAATGGGCGTATAAAAAGCTGATTTCAATTTTATACTATCTGGCTTTATAAAAATCCTTACTAGTTTTTTATTTGGAATAATTTTAATGCTTTTCACATCTCCATTAGTTAGCATCTGCTGGTATTGATTAGGGTAACCAATCTCTATACCGCCAGTTTCTACTCCTCTAAAAAGATTATAAGAAATGATTGAAAGAAACACGATTCCGTAAATCCAATAGATATTGAATTTGTTTTTCTTTTTTTGTGGTCCATCTCCCATAGGAGGTACGTTTTCTGGGGAGGTGTTTTTATTGTTAGATGGTTGAGTCATAAATTACTTTACGGTTGTTTTATTTAAAATAGGGTAGGGTGAATTAATCGTTGTGTTCCATAGATGGAGCGTCGCTCCATAATTCTTCTAATTGATAAAATTTTCTTGGTTCTGGCAACATGATGTGAACAACAATGTTTACGAAGTCAATTAAAATCCATTGTTCGGCTTGCTTTCCTTCGTGTTTATAAGGAGATTCTTTGCATTTTTCAAACACCTCTTTATCAATATTATCGGCAATGGCTCTTAACTGATTGTTGTTATTGGCTTGGCAAATAACAAAGAAGTCTGCAACTGCCTCGGGTATTTTTCGCAGATCGAGGCTTATAATATTCTCTCCTTTTTTATCGTGTATTGCTTCAATAATTGTCTTGAAAAGTTTACTGTTTCTTGTTAATCTGGTCAGACTCTTTGTTCGATTGTTTAATACGGTCAAATTGTTCAAAAGTGTTACATTTAAATTTTACTAAAAACATGGCGTTGGCCATGTCCTGCTAAGCTAATAACGATTAGCTTGCAACTTGTGTCAAAAGTACTATTTCTTTGCCATTTGTAAATTCATGAAATCGATAGCAGTCTTTAACGTTTTGGATCAAGTGGATAGTACCAACAACTATGCCATGGGTCAGGTTCATGCAGGTTTGGCTAAGTCGGGAATGGCGTGGTTTGCAACCGAGCAGACTACTGGAAAGGGACAGCGAGGAAAAAACTGGGAAAGCCAACCAGGTGAAAATATCACCCTGAGTGTGGTTTTTGAGCCAATAAAGTCATTTTGGTCGCATCCTTTCCTTTTTAATGCGCTCATTGCCAATACTTGTCGTGCTTTCCTTTCTAATCTTATGGACACCGAAATAAAAATTAAATGGCCCAATGATTTGTATATAAATGACAGAAAGGCAGGAGGCATTTTAATTGAAACCGTTTATTCAGGTAAATCTTGGAATTGGGCGGTTGTGGGAATTGGAATCAATTGTAATCAGGTTGATTTTAGGGAGGACCTCAAAAATCCTGTTTCCTTAAAGAATATTACGGGTAAAAACTATGATGTACTCACATTGGCCAAAGACTTGCACTTATTTTTGGTAAACACCCTCAATAATCTTCCCCCATTACCAGATGCTTCTATACTCTCTCAATATAACGAGCATCTTTTTAGGAAAAACGAAAAACAGCGATTGCGAAAAGAAAATGCTGTTTTTGAAACGACCATTCAGGGAGTAAATGAGTACGGAGAATTGCTTACGTCAGACAGTATTGAACGAGCATTTAACTTTGGAGAAGTTGAATGGGTATTGTAATATCAATATTATTTTTTTGATTTAATTTCTTTCCAAGCTTCTATAATTTCCTGAGCGTGTTCTTTGCTCTTTGGTTTTGAAAATACTTTTCTAATGATTCCAGCATCATCAATTAAAAAAGTAGTTCGGATTAAGCCCATGTATTTTTTTCCATATAATTTCTTTTCTCCCCAAACGCCATATTTATGAATGATGGCTAAATCGGTGTCAGCAATAAGTGCGAATGGAAGCTGATGTGCTTCCTCGAATTTTTTATGTTTTTTTTCTTCGTCCGGACTGATGCCTACTACAATAAAATGATTGTTTCTTAAAAGGCCATAATGATCTCTGAGATTACAAGCTTGCACCGTACAAGTTGGGGTGCCGTCTTTAGGATAAAAATACAACACAATGTTTTTTCCTTTGAAATCTGCCAAGGAAATTGTTTTTCCATTTTGATCTTTTCCTTTAAAAGCAGGTGCTTTTTTGCCCTCTGTAAGTGCCAACATTTTTATAGTTTTATCTTGTAAAATGATATATTTTTTCTGTTTTGTTTCCTGCTAAATCGGTTGCAATAATTTTTAAGGTGTGATCGCCTGGCAAACAATGATCATCAAATGAGTACGTAAATACTTTTCCTTTGTCATTACTAAAACAAATCCATTTGTCATCTAGCAGCGGAATGAATTGATCTATTTCTTCAGTATTGTCAGTGATTAAAAAAGCAAGGCTGCTCTGCTTCGATAGGTTGGCCCCTTCTTTAAATCTACCTATAGGCCTAATGACCGGCGGTATTGAATCTAGAATGAGTTGGAAGTATCCAAAACTTCTAAAAGATGCTTTATACCAATTGTTTTCAAAGGTTGCTTTTTTGTAGTCGATTTTATTATTCCATGAACGCTTCATTACAATGCGGCCAGTATCTTTAGTAGAAAAAAAGTCTTTAATTTTTACGGGGAAATATTGATATACAGGAACATTGTTGTTCTGAAGTTGGTAAATAGGCCTTCCTATTTTTGGAATGATTTCCTTGTAAATAAAATGAAAGGTATCAAAGATAGATTGCTCATTTAGATAAAAGGAAACTGAATTGTTTTCAAAAACATTGACGTTGCCTGGAACAAACTTTTCACCGCTAATGTCATGAAAGGTTGTTAAGTGGCTGCTGTCATTATGAATCGCAAAGCTTAACACGGATACGTTGTTGTTTGCATCTGACACAGTTATTTTTATTACATGTAGGCTATTGTCCGACAAATCAATTACCCCGTCTTCTCCTGGCGCTGTTTTGTATATGCCATTCGTATAGCCTGGAAGTTGAGACAAGTGCTGCAGGTGTGGTCCGCCGTTACTTCTTGTTTTAAAGTCGATATGAGCATTTAAGCAACGCGTTTCGTCGTAGGTAATACTGTCCATTTCAAAACCAACGATTGCTTTTTCATTGTCAAATAGTTCCGCTTTATAAATACCATTCTGATTGGTAGATCCAGTATAACGATCGAATGCTGTAATGGCAAAACTTACTTTATCGGAAAAGGCAAGAATGTCTCCGATTGGCTTATAAATACCATTTACTTTTTTTACGCTGTAAATTTTGGGTGTTTGCTCATAAGTACTCATCCGTCTGTCATACACTGCAAGTCTTAGAATGTCAGGTGCGATATTGTCTTCAATCGGGAATCCAAATAAAAGTGGGTTTAATACTTTGTCCGTTTTAGTATCTCTTATTTCGAAATGTAAATGTGGTCCTTGTGAACCCCCTGTATTTCCACTCATTGCAATAAAATCTCCTTTTGCTACTTTAAATAGATTCAAGGGGAGATCTATAAATACCTTCCATTTTTCTTGTTGGTATTGCTGGTCAGTTATATATTTTTCGAGTGCTGGGAAAAATTTGTTTAGATGCGCATAGAGAGTGGTAAGTCCGTTGGGATGGTTAATATAAATAGCCCGGCCAAAACCAAATGGCTCAATTTTTACTTTTGCAATATATCCTTCTGCGGCGGCATATATGGGCAAGTATTCTCTTTCCTCCGTTCTACAATCAAGCCCCATATGATAATGATTGGGTCTGAGTTCACCAAAATTGGCCACCAGCGCCGGTGTTGTTCCAACGGGCCATTGAAAATATCCTTGTGGATATGTCTTATTCTCCAAGAGTTGCGCCTGACTTGATTTTGCGAACAATAAGAGCGTTGCAATGAATATACTTGTTGCTTTTTTCATGTTTTAATAAACTCATTCAAAGGTACTGATATGATCATAGAAAAGAATTGAGAAAAGATGATTTTGGTCTGAATGTATGTATCTAAAAAATAATGCTGCTATAAAATTTGTGACGCTCCTTTTTTAGAATTACTTTT
>CANFJP010000120.1 GCA_947447485.1 Chitinophagaceae bacterium | reverse complement strand
TGCACTTGATTTACTAACCAAAAATTAACAAAAATGAAAAAAATCACCATTTTAGCAATTGCTTTTGGCTTTATGTCAATAAGTGCTAATTCACAAGATTTGAAATCTAAAAGAGGAGAATCTTTTTTACCTGAAAAAGGAGATTGGTCTATAGGCTTTGATGCTTATGGTATGTTCCAATACCTAGGAAATGCGTTTAACAATTCTTCTAACATTGGCGGTCCTTACGTAGAGAGTAATATTTACCAAGGGATTGTTCTTAAAAAATTCACTTCAGCTACAACCGCTTGCAGAGTATTAGCTAATTTACAATTTACCAATTCCAAAGACACTAGCTACAGCCAATCTGATATGAATATCATGGCTGGTCTTGGTAAAGAGTGGAGAAAAGGAAAAACTCGTTTACAAGGATATTATGGTGCTGATGCTTTGATTATGTTAAGCTCTCATCATGAAAAAAATACTGCAACTGATTACGAATACAAATCAGGATTAAGTATTGGATTAGGTGGTAGAGGCTTTTTAGGAGCTGAATATTTCATCTTCCCTAAAATTTCTTTGGGTGCTGAATATAACTATTCTGTATTTGTTTCTTCTAGTCCTAAAAGCAAAACTACTAACGGAAGTACTACGGTAGAAGGTAACTCTAATACAAGCTATGGTTTGTCTGGAGTTCAAACAACTCAAATCAACATCAATCTACACTTCTAGTATTCAATAAATTATTTTATTTAAAAAGCGCTTTCATTTTGAAAGCGCTTTTTTTTGTTTGAATATTCCTGGATCAACTATAACTAACTGGCATTCAATAATTCTTTTAAAAAAAATGAAGGGAAGCTAATGTATATTATCAAATAATGATATATTGCATAGGATTTACTAACCAAAATCAACTAACAATGAAAAAAATCACCATTTTAGCGATTGCTTTTGGCTTTATGTCAATAAGTGCTAATTCACAAGATTTGAAATCTAAAAGAGGAGAATCTTTTTTACCTGAAAAAGGAGATTGGTCAATTGGCTTTAATACTGATGGTCTTTTCCGATATTTAGGTAATGCTTTTAATGGATCGTCTAATATCCAAGGACCTTATGTAAATGATGTCGACTTTGGTGTTTTTGGAAAGAAATTTATCACTTCCTCAACAGCATACAGAGCAGATGTTAATTTAGTTGCTAACTCTAATAAAAGTGATAGTGCTTCAAGTTCTGGAGGATTTCTTATAGTAGGACTAGGTAAGGAATGGAGAAAAGGTAAAACCCGTTTGCAAGGATATTATGGGGCAGACGCATTATTAATACTAGAATCTAGCAAAGGCGAAGAGATTAATAATGGCATCACCACAAAGTACAAATCGGGCTTAGGTATAGGCGTTGGTGCAAAAGGATTTTTAGGAGCTGAATATTTTATCTTCCCTAAACTTTCTATTGGCGCTGAATATAATTACTCCTTAATTACTTTTATTCAACCGAAAAGTAAAACAACTACTAATGGTACTACCGTAGAAGGTAATTCTTATTCTCAATTTGGTTTGTCTGGAGTTCAGACCGCTAATATCACGGCAAGTTTTCATTTTTAGTTTTAACTAATTCAAAATATTAAAAAGTCCTTTCAAAATTTGAAAGGACTTTTTTAATTATAAAATATTGTGAAACAAAAGGGAAGCATATTTGAATGCATCAAAATTGCATATATTTTTTTAAAATAATTTAGTTTGATTCATAAGATAATTTTAATTAAATTGCTAGTAATTTACTAACCTAAAAATAAAAAAATGAAAAAAGTATTATTCATGGCGGCTTTAGTGGCGGCTTCTTTTACAGGTACTGCGCAAGACAAAAAATTGTCTTTTGGATTGGGTGCAGAGCTTGCTCTTCCAATGGGTGATTTTGGAACATTTTATTCTTTTGGTGCAGGTGTTTCTGCTCAAATGAATTATGCTGTTACTTCAAACGTTGGGTTGACTTTAAATGCTGGGTAGGTTAGCTATTCTGGCAAATCTGGTGCTGGAAGTTCAGGAGTAATTCCTGTGTTGGCTGGTGTAAGCTTCAATCTTTCTGATAAAGTTTATGCTTCTGGTCAATTAGGTATGACTATGTCAGCTGAGTCTGGTGGTGGAAGTGCATTTACATTTGCTCCAGGTGTAGGGTATAAAGTGTCTGATAAATTTGACCTATTGTTGAAATATTCTAGTTGGTCAGATAATGGCTTTACTTCAAGTGCTCTTGGATTGCGTGCTGGTTTCACTTTCTAATTAGCTCAAATTGTTTAAATATAAAAATAGGCTCCAATTTGGAGCCTATTTTTATTGGTAGATTATATCTTGTATTACAAAACTTTCAACACATCTTTCATTGAATAAACTCCTTGCTTTCCTTTTAAGAAAGTGGCAGCTAGTAGTGCTCCTGAAGCAAAGCCTTTTCTAGAGTGTGCGGTGTGTTTGATTTCGATGCTGTCAATAGGAGAGTCGTATGTAACGATGTGAGTCCCTGGTGCGGGATCTATTCTTTTGCTAATAATACTCAATGCATTCTTTTTATCTGAATCGCCCAATACCCATTCTTGCTTAGATTGACTATTGCTAATAATTCCTTCTGCAATGGTGATGGCCGTTCCGCTAGGAGCATCTTTCTTTGCCGTGTGATGTATTTCTTCTATACCTATATTGTATTCTGGTCTGTTAGACATGAGTAGGGCAAGTTGTCTATTGATTTCAAAGAATATATTTACTCCAATACTAAAATTGCTTGCATATAATAAGGTGCCTTGTTTTTCTTTACAATATTGCATAACTTCTTCCCATTGATCCATCCATCCGGTACTTCCGCTTACAATGGGCAATCCTGCCTCAATACAAGTTTTGATATTTTGTACAGCACTATGCGGACTAGTAAATTCAATGGCTACATCTGCTTGTTGTAAATTGGGTATTGTGAAATCGGTTGCATTGTGTACATCAATTTTTAGCACAATGTCATGCCCTTGCTCTAAAGCAATTTCTTCTATTGCTTTTCCCATTTTCCCATAACCTATTAGCGCTATTTTCATGTTTTAAATTGTTTCTTCCGAATTATTTTCCTAGCTTCAGCACAAGGCTTACTCCATTGGTATTGGCCATAGGAGAGTAGCCTGCTTTAATTTGTAAGCTTAAGTCATCGCTTACGTCAAATGATTTTAAGTGAGCATCCACAGCTGCATCTACTACATTTAATCCCCAGAAAGCAACAAAAAAAACGACGCAATAATCTACGTTTTGTCTTACTGCATTTCTAAAGGTTCTAATTCTTTCGGGCTGACTTTTTACATTATAGTATGGTTGTGGAATTAAATTGTCGTTGGAAGGATCGCCATCCGTAGCAAGTATATAGGCATTCTTTGCTTCTTTGTATTGATTGATGTTGCGAAAAAAAAGATAGGCAGTTGTGCCAAGTGCGCCATATACCAGTGGTACCTTCCAATATTTTTTATTGTACACTTGCCCCCATCCAGGAATGATGGCTGATTTAATAATAGCTTTTCTAGGGCTAAAGTTTGTGCTGAGGTGCTGTTCTTTTTTAATAACAGCCTCTTTGCTTGTATCTTTTTTTTGTATTGGGAAGATTTCTTCGTTTTGAGCAAAAGAAATTTTACTCAAGAACAAGCACAGCATTAGCAAAAATAAATAGTTTGCTAGTCGTTTCATTAGCTCACATTGATTTTCAGTTTATCAAGTAGGCTATTCAATTCTTCTAATGAATAGTATTCAAATTGAATACTGCCATAGCCTTTTTTATTATGAGTGAGTTTTACTTTGGTGCCAAATTGAGAAGCAATTGTGTCTTCTATTTTTTTATAAGTATCCGGTACGGTCGGTTTTGTTGTTGCTTTAGTAGCATTGCCGGTATACATTTTTCTAACCAGTTCTTCGGTTTGTCTAACTGATAATCCTTTCTTTTTTATTTCTGAGAAGATATAGAGTTGCTTGTCTACCACATCCACATTAATAATAGCCCTGGCATGTCCCATTGAAATAACATTGTTTCTCACTGCTACTTGAATATCGGGAGGAAGTTTAAGCAATCTAATGTAATTGGTAACCGTGCTGCGGTCCTTGCCCATGCGTTCGGCTACTTGGTCTTGTGTATAGTCAAGATCATCCATCAGGCGCTTATAGCTTAGGGCAATTTCAATAGCATTAAGATTTTCACGTTGTAGATTCTCTAGTAATGCTAGCTCAAGTATATTATCATCGTTTGATTGTCTGATATATACTGGTACTTCTTTTAATCCAGCTATTCTTGATGCCCGAAATCTTCTTTCTCCTGCGATGAGTCTATATTTCCCATTCGGTATAGCAGATACGGTCAACGGCTGTATGATGCCATGCATTTTAATAGAGGCAGCTAATTCGCTGAGGGCTATCTCGTCAAAATCTTTTCTAGGTTGGTGAGGATTTACTTCTATTTTTTCTAAAGAAACATGCAGCGACCCTGTAGATTTTTCTGCGACTTCAGTTCTAAGGTTACCAGAAGTAGTTTTCAAATCTGCATCTATATTTTCTAAAAGGCTTCTAATTCCTTTTCCTAAAGCATCTTTTTTTTGTTGCATAAGAATTACATTTTTTGTTCCAAAGG
>CANFJP010000119.1 GCA_947447485.1 Chitinophagaceae bacterium | reverse complement strand
GCAAAAGAAGAAATAGAATAGGCTACATAATAATTAAAGTGTTTTAATAAATGAATCTAATAAGTCAATTTAATGATTACATCAAGAAGCAACAGCTCTTTACAAAAGGAGACCGGTTGCTAATTGCTGTAAGTGGCGGAGTAGATTCTATTGTGTTGTGCGAATTGTGTCATCAAGCAGGGTATGATTTTGTAATTGCTCATTGTAATTTTCAATTGCGTGGAATAGAAAGCGACGCAGATGAACAGCTAGTACATGAGTTGAAAAACAAATACAAGGTAGAAGTTTTCATAAAAAAAATTGACACAGAAAAATATGCAAATGATAATAAGATAAGTATTCAGGTAGCGGCAAGAGAACTTCGGTATCAATGGTTTGCTGAAATCGTTTCTAATCCGGCTATGAAAATAAATTGCTTGCTCACTGCTCATCATGCAAATGATCATATCGAAACCATTATGATGAATTTTTTTAGAGGCACTGGCATCAATGGATTACAGGGAATTCTGCCAAAAGATCTAGGCTTTGGTATGCAGATTATTCGCCCCTTGTTGTTTGCAAGAAAGGAAGCCCTCATCTCTTTTGCGGAAGAAAACAAATTGCAATGGCGTGAAGACAGTTCAAATGATACGAACAAGTACACAAGGAATTATGTTAGAAACGAGTTGATTCCTTCTATTGAGAAAGTATTTCCAAGTGTGGAGTCGAATTTGTTGGACAATGTAGATCGCTTTACAGATGTTAATATTTTATATCAAGAATCCATTCGGTTAAATAAATTAAAACTGGTTGAAACAAAAGGGAATGAATGGCATATCTCTTTATTGAAGCTGAAAAAAACGCCCGCATTTCACACAGTATTATTTGAAATCATTAAAGAAGTCGGATTTTCATCTGCTCAGGTGCCTGAAGTGGTGAAATTAATGGAGGCCGAAACAGGTAAGTACATTGCATCTACATCACATAAAATTATTCTAAACCGAGGTTGGCTTATTGTTTCCCCCTTGCTTTCAAATGAATCCAATTATATCATAATAGAAGAAAACCAAGAAGTTGTTTCATTCAGCAAGGGAACGCTGCATCTTAAATATTCACAAAAAGAAGAAAAGATTTCTACTGATGAAATGATAGCTCAAATAGATGCTAAGGAGGTAGTATTCCCCTTGATGCTACGTAAATGGAAGCAAGGAGATTATTTTTATCCTTTAGGAATGAATAAGAAAAAGAAACTAAGTCGTTTTTTTACAGATAGTAAATACTCGCTCACCGAAAAAGAAAATGCTTGGGTACTTGAATCAGATAATAAAATAATCTGGGTGGTAGGCAAAAGAATTGACAATCGATTTAAAATTACCCATCAAACCAAGCGAACGCTTATTTTTAAACTAGCCTCTTCCAAATAAGCTGGGGTGTTTTAATTCATCTAAGATTCCTTCAAATAAAGCAGGTTGTTTAATTCCTACCAATATCAAAGTAAATAATAATCCAAATATTGCGCCCCATAAATGTGCATCGTGATTGATGTGATCATTCCCCTTTTTGCCCATATAAATACAATACACGATAAAGAGTATAGCATATAAAGCGGCTGATATTTTAATGGCGCCATACAAGTAAATACTACTCCAAGGGCTAAATACAATCGCCGCAAAAACCACTGCAGAAACAGCACCAGAGGCGCCTAGCGCTCTATATTCGAAATGGTCTTTGTTTTTAAAATAGCTAGGGATATCCGAAATGATCAATGCGCCCAAATACAATCCCATATAAGCAATCGTGCCTCCTAATTGCAAATGATTAATCATCAGCTCAATGTTCCTTCCAAAAAAATACAACGTAAACATGTTGAAAAACAAGTGCATATAATCTGCATGCAAAAATCCAGAAGTAATGAAACGATAGTATTCATTTTTTCTTTTTACATAGTAAGGCCACATGATTGTTCGCGCTAGCATTTCTTTATTTGAAAATCCAATCAAAGAAAATACTACGTTTATAGCGATCAATATTAATGTTATGGGGTATTCGTTCATTGATAGAAGTTGTGTTTTTGAAAAAAGAATGTATTGATATTAGGTATGATGGTATTTTTCGTTTCTATTGATGCTGCAGGCTCTATAAATCTGTTCTGCTAGAATCAATCTTACCAATTGATGTGGAAATACTAAGGGAGATAAGCTCCATTTAAAATTTGCCCTATCAAATATTTCTTTGCTTACTCCAAAAGCACCTCCTATTAAAAAGACAATGTTTTTTTCACTTTCATTGGCTCTTTGTTGAATAAATTCGGCGAGTTGTTCGCTGGAGAATTGTTTCCCTCTTTCGTCTAAAAGAATCAAGTAGTCGTCTTTTTTCAGTAAGCCCAAAATCGATTCTCCTTCCTTTTGTTTCATTTCGGATTCACTCATGGTGCCCGCATTTTTGGGTCCTGGAATTATCTTCCATTCAACAGGGTAGTAGTGTTGAATTCTTTTGGTGAACAGTTGAATCCCTTCTTCTACATAGGTTTCATTCGGTTTTCCTATAGTCCAGCATTGTATTTTCATAGGGCTACTAACTTATTTTCTTCATCATGGTGTATCCAATATGCCATGCGTCTTTGGGTACATTGTTATCGGATGAAATTTTCAATTGGTATTTTTCTTTTATGCTGGGTGGCAAGATGTCTTCAATTTGATACAAATCATCTACATCAATTCCATATTTGTCATCTATATGAGATTCAGCCCCTTTAAATCCTGTATGCTTATAGAAAGCAGTATGCTTGGAGATTTTGATGGCTTCTGCTTTATTGGCTCCTACTGCAATCAATTTGTAATGATACTCTTCAAATTCTGCTGGCTTGTATCCGCCCAGATTAATAAAAAAAAGCTTTTTTTCTTCTGGTGTATTTTTGATAATTGTTTCTTTTGGCAATATCGAAATAGAATATCCTTCCACTTCAGTTACTTCTCTCCAAGCATCTAAATGAAGGCTTCCGCTGTCGGGCCAAAAATCTTTTATCTGAGGAACAATCTCTTTTAAACTATTTCCAATAGTAAAAAAAACATCATGTTGCTCAGTGTGCCTTCCAATAGGTTTGCATCCTATTAGGATCATAAATAATTTTGGTGTTGCCATCTGTGTAAATGTTATTTCTTAGGAGGTAAGTCAAATGCGATGGCTTCGTTTTCAAAATGTCCTTTATGGGCTCCATCACAAAAAGGTTTGTTTTTTGATAATCCACATCTGCAAATTCCTACGACTGCTCTGCCGCCCAAATCAAATGATTTCCCACTTTGATCTACTATTTCAAATTCGCCTTCTACTTTGATACAGCCATTGTTGTTGATGGTTAGTTTTGTGTTGCCCATGATATTAATAAATTGAATGATGTGTAAAATTACAACTTTCACTTGTATCTTCTTTAAACTTTGATTGACTATACTTTTTATGTACTTTTAATATGAAGTCATATTCTAAATATTTTCAAATGAAAAAGAAAAATTGGGCATTGTTAATCGTATTCCTATTGTTGGTGAGTTATTTTTTAGGTCCTACACCTGCTCATCCTGTTTATAGCACATCCTTGCCTATGATCCCTTCAATAAGCTTGATTGAAAGCTACGTTGCTGATCATGAAAAAGCCCATCACCTTAAGCCCGATAACGAGGCCAGGATTGTTTGGGCCAATGACTCTATAAAAAACAAAACAGCCTATTCGATCGTTTATTTGCATGGATTTTCAGCTTGTCAGGAAGAAGGGGATCCTGTTCATAAAAACATCGCAAATATGTTTGGATGTAATTTATATTTATCAAGGTTGGCTGAGCATGGGATTGATACAACTGAGCAATTAGTGAATTTAACTGCTGATAAATACTGGGAGAGTGCGAAAGAAGCCTTGGCAATTGGGATGCAGTTAGGCAATCGTGTTATATTAATGGGAACAAGTACGGGCGGCACTCAGGCGTTGCAATTAGCGGCGGCTTATCCCAATGAAGTGGCTGCCATCATTTTATATTCTCCCAACATCGCTATTAACGATAAAAATGCTTGGCTATTAAACAATCCCTGGGGATTACAAATTGCAAGATTGGTTAAAGGAGGAAATTATCATAACCCAGCTGATGAGCGCCCTATTTACAATCACTATTGGAATAAACCGTATCGCTTAGAGGCAATTGTGAATCTAGAAGAAATGTTGGAAACAACCATGACAAAAGAGACTTTCGAAAAAGTAAAGCAGCCTGCCTTGTTATTGTATTATTATAAAGATGAACAACACCAAGATCCGGTGGTGAAGGTGAGTGCCATGAAAGAAATGTTTAATGAATTGTCTACTCCATTGCAAAATAAAAGAGCCATTCCTTTACCAAATACCGGTGATCATGTGATTGCTTCTCCGATAAAATCAAAAGATGTAGTATCTGTAGAACGCGAAACGAAATTATTTTTTGAGCAAGTGTTGAAACTTACTCCTAGAGCATCCAATTAAAGTATTGATTATTTACTAAGGTGGCTGGCGGCTTTTTGTGCAATGTTTCCCCAGTAGAAATGAGTAAAGAAATCATCATTGATATTTTGTTCTGTTGATTTGTACTGTATGACTGCTTGTGCGAATGACCTCCAGTTATTATCTTGAATAATTGTCAATTTGCCATTTG
>CANFJP010000118.1 GCA_947447485.1 Chitinophagaceae bacterium | reverse complement strand
TCTTCCACCGTTATCGGAATATTTTTCATCAAATCCTTGTTGCCATTTTTGGTTACCCAGAAATTATTTTCAATTCTGATGCCCATTTGTTCTTCCTCAATATAAATCCCTGGCTCTATCGTAAAGACCATACCTGCTTTGATTGGCTCAGTACGAGTACCTAGGTCATGCACATCAATTCCTAAATGATGAGAAATTCCATGATACAGATATTTTCGGTATGCTCTGTTTTCAGGATCTTCATTCTTCACATCTGACTTTCGCAACAATCCTATTTTTTGAAATACAACAGTCGCTTCTTCTCCCACTTTTTCAGTATAATCAACAATGCTAATTCCTGGCTTTAAAATACTAGCTGCATATTTATGCAAATGCAAACAAGCATTATATACTGTTTTTTGTCTTTTGGTGAATTTTCCATTTACGGGAATAGTTCTAGACAAATCAGCGCAATATCCACCATATTCGGCTCCAAAATCCATTAATAGCATTTCTCCGTCCTTGCACATTTTATTATTTTCTACATAATGAAGTATTCTTGCGCGATCACCGCTAGCAATGATAGATCCGTAGGCTGTTCCAGTAGCTCTTTGAGATAAAAAAGAATGCCAAATTTCTGCTTCTATTTCATATTCCATCACTCCGTCCTTTACGAATTTCAATACCCTTCTAAATGTATTATCAGTAATATCAATGGCTTGTTGCATTACTTTTATTTCTTCAGCCGACTTGATAGCACGCAAATATTTTAAAATTTTTGCACTACGCTGATACTGATGAAGAGGATATCTTTCTTTCATCATAGCAGCATAACGATAATCTCTAACCGAAACTAAATTGGCTTTGCGGTCATTTTCATTTGAATTGAGAAAAATTGTATCTGCATTATGTATCCAAGGCTGTAGCATTCCCTCTATCGTATCGAGCCAAACGATTGTTTGGATACCTGAAATTTGTTGCGCTTCTTTTGACCGAAGTCTATGACCATCCCATTTTTCTTTTAATTCATTTGGACGAGTCAACACCAATACTTCTCTATATTTTGGATCGGGATTATCTGGGAATAGAATCAACATCGTTTCTTCTTGCTCAATGCCTGTTAACCAGAAAAGATCTGCATTCTGCTTAAATTTATGCACCTGGTCTCCATTGGTAGGCAACTCATCATTGCTATTGAAAATGGCGATAGCATTTTTAGTCATTTTATCTGTAAATCGACGACGATTACTTATAAAAATGGATGGATCTAGAGGAAGGTATTTCATGAAAAATGATTAATAGTGCAAAAATGAACTTATTTAATGCTACAATATACGTTTAAAAATGTTTCTGATAAAAGGGCCTAAAACACCTGAAAATCAACCTGAATGATAATATATATCCAATATTAGTCCTTTTTTGATAATTCCATAAGTATGAATATTTGACAATATTAAAATTTAACGAATAAATGGTAATAAATTTAAATATATTTTATTTAAAAAGTAAAAAATTAGTGGGATTTTAGTGTGATTTAAAATAACTGCCCCCTAACTTTGTCAAACAAATAAATAAGGATTGCTATGTCAGAAACTATCATTACCAAAGACACTACAAATGCTTTGGTCGCACTTGGTTTAAAAATTTCCAACCCTATTCATTACCAATTAACGCCAGCAGAATTAACCGCTCAAACCCTTGCCAGAAAAGAAGGCGTTCTCAATGATACCGGCGCATTGATTATTAAAACAGGAGAATTCACAGGTCGTAGTCCAAAAGACAAATTCACTGTAAAAGATGATACTACCGCAAATACCGTTCATTGGAATGATTTTAATATCCCTATCGAAGCCAAATATTTCGATAATATGTACAACAAGCTAATGAGTCATCTTTCCTCAAAGGAAATTTGGGTAAGAGATTGTTATGCTTGTGCAGATCCTTCATATCGTTTAAACATAAGAGTTATTAACGAAAATCCATGGAGCAATCTGTTTGCTTATAATATGTTTTTAAGACCAGTTGAAAAAGAGTTAGAAAATTTTTCAGCAGATTGGCATATCATTCAAGCACCTAGTTTTAAAGCAGATCCTGCTACTGATGGAACACGTCAGCATAACTTTGCGATGGTGAGTTTTTCAAGAAAAACAATTCTTATCGGAGGAACAGGCTATACTGGAGAAATGAAAAAAGGCATTTTCACCATCCTAAACTATCTATTGCCGCATGAAAAAAATGTATTGAGCATGCATTGCTCTGCTAATATGGGCAAAGAGGGCGACACCGCTATTTTCTTTGGATTGAGTGGTACAGGCAAAACAACCTTAAGTGCAGACCCTAATAGGAGTTTGATTGGTGATGATGAGCATGGATGGACCAACGATTCTGTATTCAATTTCGAAGGCGGATGCTATGCAAAAACAATCGATCTTAGTGAAGAAAAAGAGCCGGAAATATATCATGCAATTAAACCGGGTGCACTTGTTGAGAACATTACTTTTATTGAGGGTACAAACAAGATAGATTTTAGTAGTAAAGAAATTACAGAAAACACCCGAGTGAGTTACCCGTTGTCTTATATAAGCAACGCACTAGAACCATCCATTGGAAAAACACCTAAAAATATTTTTTTCCTTACCGCTGATGCTTATGGAATATTGCCTCCTATCAGTAAACTGAGTGCAGGCCAAGCCATGTATCAATTCATCAGTGGATATACCGCAAAAGTAGCGGGAACAGAAGCTGGAGTGACCGAACCTAAAGCAACTTTTAGTGCTTGTTTTGGCGCCCCTTTCCTACCCTTACATCCAGGACAATATGCTGAAATGTTGGGCAAGAAAATGAAAGAACACAATGTAAATGTGTGGATGATCAATACCGGCTGGAGCGGCGGACCATATGGCATTGGAAGTAGAATGAAACTTCCTTATACTAGGGCAATGATTACTGCAGCGCTAGAAGGAAAACTAGATCAAGTGACCTATGAAGCGCATCCAATATTTGGCATGCTAATTCCAACTGAATGTCCTAATGTGCCTTCAGATATTCTCAACCCAAGAAACACTTGGTCAAATAAAGAGAATTACGATTCTAAAGCAAAAGACTTAGCAAAACAATTCATCAAGAATTTTGAAAAATATGCTGCCGGAGTGAATGAAGAAACATTGGCTGCTGCCCCTAAAGTATAAGGATGATTTTTATTAGATGGCCATTTCTTTTATGTCGCCTTCGATGATAAGTTTTCCTGCAGTCTTGGATTGTATTTCATCAACCGAAACGCCAGGGGCTCTTTCTAATAATTTGAATCCTTGATCAGTAATTTCTAATACAGCGAGGTCGGTGACAATTTTTTTAACGCAACGAACTCCTGTTAACGGCAAGGTGCAATCAACAAGTAATTTACTTTCCCCTTTTGGATTGGTATGCATCATGGCAACAATGATATTTTTTGCACTTGCTACCAAGTCCATTGCTCCACCCATTCCTTTCACCATCTTTCCAGGAATTTTCCAATTAGCAATGTCTCCTTTTTCACTGACTTCCATTGCTCCCAATACAGTTAAATCCACTTTACCAGAACGAATCATTCCAAAGCTCATTGCACTATCAAAAAAAGCAGATCCTGGTAATGTTGTAATTGTTTGTTTACCTGCATTGATAAGATCAGCATCTTCATTCCCTTCAACGGGAAAAGGCCCCATGCCTAACAGTCCATTTTCACTTTGCAACACCACATTGATGCCATTGGGAATATAATTTGCCACCAATGTAGGAATTCCAATACCCAGATTCACATAATAGCCATCCTTTAATTCTTGTGCAATTCTTTTAGCTATTTGAAATTTATCAAGTGCCATTTTATTTTATTTGAATGATATTTTAATCAAAAATTATTCAGCAGATTTCCTAACGGTAAGTTGTTCAATTCTTTTTTCATAATTGCTTCCCTTGAAAATTCTATGCACATAAATTCCTGGTGTATGAATGCAATTGGGATCTAATGCTCCTGCTGGAACCAACTCTTCCACTTCAGCGATGGTAATCTTTCCTGCCATTGCCATTAAAGGATTGAAATTTCTTGCGGTATCTTTAAAAATCAAATTCCCCATTGTATCTCCTTTCCATGCTTTCACAATTGCATAATCCGCATCAAAGGCCATTTCAAGGAGGTATTCTTTTCCATCAAAATTTCTAACTTCTTTCCCCAAGGCAACTTCCGTACCAACACCAGCAGGTGTAAAAATAGCTGGCAAGCCATATCCCGCAGCCATACACCTGGTGGCCAATGTTCCTTGAGGAATCAACTCCACCTCCAATTCGCCACTAAGCAATTGCCTTTCAAATTCAGCATTTTCACCTACATAAGAAGAGATCATTTTTTTAACTTGCTTTTGCTGCAACATCAACCCAATTCCAAAATCATCTACCCCTGCATTGTTTGAAATACAAGTAAGATTTTTAACTCCTTTTAAAACCAACGCAGATATACAATTCTCGGGGATTCCACATAATCCAAATCCTCCCAGCATCAAAACAGATCCATCTTTAATGTCTTCTATTGCGTGGTGTGCGTCTTTATATACTTTATTCATACAAATAAATGAATTATTTAAATTGAAGCAATTTTATACTCTTTCTTTGAGAAGTGCCCATGCTATCAAGCATTCCTGCCATTAATACGGGATGCAATTTATAAAATTGATAACTTCTGTAAAACTCTTCCTTGGTAATTTTATAATGACGGAAAATCGTCTGTTGTAATTGAATGTTTAATAGAGTATCGT
>CANFJP010000117.1 GCA_947447485.1 Chitinophagaceae bacterium | reverse complement strand
CACTTTGGTATTTACATTAGAAGAACCAGCGATGACTGCTGCAGGTTTTTTGAATACTGTTATGGTTATCATTAGCGGGCCTAGTGCTTGTGATGAAGCTTTCCCTGTACTAGATGATTTATTGGGAGACTATACAAATACTAATGAAGATTTAAATGGATCACCTTATGGCCCATATACAACTGCCATTGCAAGCGCAACAGCTACTTCTGCTACAACTGCAATAATTTCTGTTGAAAATATTTATGATTACGGATGGAATCCAATTAATTTTGAATTGGATTGGTCTGACCCATTAAATAGATTGGTAAATACCCCTGATCAAACAGATTTAGGAGATGCTACAACTTTATCTTCCACTAATACTGGTTTACAAGTTGCGGTAACTCAAGGTATAGATGGTCCTGGTACATACTCTTATTGCAATCAAACGCTTACTCTAAGAATTAAATTAGGAGTTAATACTCCAGGCGGTGCTGTATTAGGATACTATAATATTCCATATACAGTTAATATGGCTAGATAATAGCTATTAAAAATAAATTTAAAAGGACTGAGCAATCAGTCCTTTTTTTATAGACCTTTATCAAGAAAACTAAGGTTAGTTGGTTATTACCTCAACTAAACTTCAAACTCTTATAAAGACATTAAATGTAAAGTGTAATGAAAGAAAACAAGCCGTTAGAAAATCAAATCAACATCGAAATTTCGGAAGAAGTAGCCGAAGGCACCTATGCCAATCTTGCTATCATTACTCATAGTCATGCAGAATTTGTAGTAGATTTTGTAAACGTAATGCCTGGTACTCCTAAAAGCAAAGTTAAAAACAGGATCATTCTTACTCCCTTTCATGCCAAGCGTTTTATGAAAGCTTTGATTGATAACGTGAATAAATTCGAAACAGCAAACGGCACCATTCAGGATATGGAAAGTGTAGAAATACCTTTCAATTTTGGCGGTCCGGCTGGTCAGGCATAGTATTGGCTGGCTATAACTTTCCTTCATCCATAAAGCTGTAATACCCCTCATCACTTACAATGATGTGATCTAATACATTGATGTCGATGAGTGCAGCTGCATTTTTTATTTTTGCAGTAATGTCTTCATCGGCTTTACTGGGTTGTAAATTCCCTGATGGGTGATTGTGACTTAGAATAATGCTGGTAGCATCTTCCTCCAAAGCTTTTTTTAAAATAATTCTAGGGTCGGCCACTGTTCCTGTGATACCTCCTTTACTTACTATTTCAAAGTGCGTTACTTTATTGGCTCTATTGAGAAATATCACCGCAAATTGTTCGCAGGACTCATCCTTTAATACAACCCTTAAATAATTGGCCACATCGCTGCTGCTTTTAATCGTGGGTTTGTGCAGCAATGATCCTGCTTGCCTTCTTCTGCCTAGTTCCAATGCTGCCATAATAGTGATGGCTTTTGTAGCAGCAATGCCTTTTATTTTTTGTAATTCTTTGATAGAGACCTTTCCTAGTTCATCTAGGTTATCCTTACTTTGGCTTAATATTTCCTTGGATAAATCAATGGCTGTTTTTTCTTTGGTTCCGGTACGAAGCAGAATGGCAATAAGCTCCGAATCGCTTAAAACCGAAGGGCCAAAGGAAATCATTTTCTCTCTGGGGCGGTCGTTGAGAGCCCAATTTTTAATAGATGTGGAAGGCTTGTTAACATTTTTCATGATTTAGGGATTGATTCAACTAAACTAAATGTAATTTTGCAAAAGCACTTACCAATCAGCTTAAGAATATTTAGTTCATAGAAAGGGGAATGGTTAACTGAAAATCCCGAGTGCAATAGGTTGAGTTGATTTTTAAACAGTACACTATAATAATTCAATCATATGGAATCTAATGCAAAGATTTTTTCTGGAAGAGGGTCTCAATATCTAGCAGAAAAAATTGCAAAAAAATTTGGCGAACCTCTTGGTAAGGTTAAAATTCAGCCATTCAGCGATGGTGAAATTGGTGTTGAATTTGAAGAAAGCATTAGAGGTCGTTCTGTTTTTCTTGTACAAAGTACTTTTGCTCCCACAGAAAATATCATGGAGTTATTGCTGATGATTGATGCAGCAAAAAGAGCTTCCGCAAATAAAGTTATTGCAGTAATTCCTTATTATGGTTATGCTAGGCAAGACAGAAAAGACAAACCAAGAGTAGCAATTGGATCTAAGCTGGTGGCCAATATGCTGGTAGCAGCTGGTGCCGACAGGGTAATTACAATGGATTTACATGCCCCACAAATTCAAGGATATTTCGATATACCAGTAGATCACCTCGATTCCTCTGCCATATTTATACCTTATATAGAAAGTCTTAATCTAGCTAATTTAACTTTTGCCGCTCCTGATGTAGGAAGCGCCAACCGGATTAGAGAAGTAGCTTCCTTTTTTGAATGCGATATGGTGATATGCGACAAGCATCGTAAACGTGCAAATGAGATTGCGAGTATGGTGGTTATCGGAGATGTAAAAGACCGCGACATTGTATTGATAGATGATATATGCGACACGGGTGGTACGTTGACTAAAAGTGCGGCTCTGATGATGGAAAAAGGCGCAAGAAGCATAAGAGCTTTCTGTACGCATCCAGTACTGAGTGGGAATGCGTATGAAAATATTGAAAAAAGTGTATTGTTGGAATTGGTGGTTTGCGATACCATTCCACTGAAAAAGCAAAGCAATAAAATTAAAGTGCTTTCAACAGATGAACTGTTTGCAGTAGCCCTTCGCAATGCATATGAAAATAAGAGCATCAATAGTTTGTTTATCCGTTCTAGATTAAAATCGGATAAAAAATAAAAATCAGCAACAAGAATCAATATTAATATGCTGATTAACAGTATTTTATGCCTTTATTCTGTCTTCGCCTTCTTTTTTAAAAGACTTTAAAAATAGGCGTTTCATGAGGTGAAAATCCTTACCTTTGCGCCTCATAAAAAACATATTATACAATGAAATCAATTACAATCGAAGGACAACTGAGGACCGAAAGCGGAAAAAAAGCCACCCGCCAACTTCGCTCTCAGCAACATGTGCCAGGTGTAATTTACGGTGGTAAATCAGAAGTTAATTTTTCTGCTCCTGCATCTGCATTTAAAGGAATCGTGTACACTCCAGAATTTATGTTGGCCAACATAACAGTGGAGGGTAAATCGTACAACTGTATTTTAAAAGATTTACAATTTGATAAAGTGTCTGATGCACTTATCCATGTAGATTTTTTAGAACTTACGGAAGATAAAAAAGTAATTGCTACGCTGCCATTAAAGTACGTAGGAACTCCTGCTGGGGTTAAAGCCGGCGGAAAGTTGGTTACAAAAATGAAGTCAATTAAGATTAAAACTTATCCTAAGTATCTTAAAGAATTTTTAGAAGTAAATATTGACGGCCTTGAACTGAATGAAAACATCAGGGTAGAAAATATTATAGCAGAAAATATGGAAGTGTTGAATTCTCCAAGAATTCCGATTGCTTCTGTAACCATGACGCGTCAGTTGAAGCAAGAAGAAGCGGCTACTCCAAAAGCTGCTACGCCTGCTGCTGCACCCGCCGCCGCTGCTCCTGCAAAGAAATAAAGCATACGTTTTGTTTATACAAGCCCTTTTTCGGAAGGGCTTTTTTTATAAGCATATATTAATGAACCATAATATTTTGAGAGGCAGAAGGGGGGTAAATTATTCAAGCTGTCTTGTTCCTTCTCTTAATCCTATTGATTACCTTTACGCACTTAAATGATTGATCATGAAAATGGATAAAAATACCTTGATTGGATATGTGCTGATTGGAGCGTTGCTGATTGCTATGTTTGTGCTAAATAGCAGAAGCAGGCTTGCCTACGAAGCCCAACAAGCAAAAGTAGCAGATTCAATAGCAAAAACTAAACCAAAGGTAGATAGTAATAAAATTATACGCGATTCATTAACAATAGATTCTGTCATTACTAATAGAAAAGTAGAATCCTTTCAAGCAGACAGTATTAAAGAACAACTTATTACACTTGAGAATGATGTGATTAGAGTTGTTTTTACAAATAAAGGTGCACAGCCAGAAGAGGTTGAATTAAAAAAGTTTAAACAATACAATGGGAATCCGGTAATACTGCAAAAAGGATCATTCAATAAGTTGACCTATACAATTAATTCAAGTAAGAATCAAACGGCCGAAATTGATAAAATTATTTTTAAAGCAATGCCAGTAGTGGTGAATGCTGATAAAAGTACGAGCATTAGTTTTGTAACGGGCGATTCAATGGGTCGAAAAATTACGCATCAGTATACATTGAAGGCAGATGATTATATGCTTGATTTAAACATCAACATGGAAGGGTCAGATAAATTGTTTTCTCAGAATGCGATGAATTTTGTTTGGCAAACGGAAGTGCCTCAAATAGAGAAAGACCATGCATACGAATTAACACAAAGTCATTTGTGTTTTGTAGAGGGGAATGATTTTAATTTTGAATATGTAGGAAGAGGTGATAGTAAATCATTTACTAAATCTCTAGATTGGATTACAGTTAAGCAGCAGTTTTTTGCAAATGCTTTGATTGCTAAAAACAAATTCCTTTCAGCCAATACGAACTGGTCTGTTCCAACTGACACTAGCAATCATTATTTGGCACGTTTTACCACCAATGCACAATATGCTTTACCTGGGGGGTCAGCCGCCTCTGTTCCCCTGCAACTGTATTATGGACCTAGTGATTACAATGTTCTTAAAAAATATAATAACAAGTTAGAAAACATTGTTCCTTACGGAAGTGGCATTTTTGCATTTGT
>CANFJP010000116.1 GCA_947447485.1 Chitinophagaceae bacterium | reverse complement strand
TCAGCCGACTGGCAAGCTCCTCCACGCTCATCTTGCGCTGCTTCACCACGGCCTTAATCTCCTGTCCAATTGTCTTTTTTGGCATACTACGAAGCTACAAACTCGATGGCGCAAAAGCACATGAGGGGCAGGTAGAATTGCTTCTTAAACTATAGATAAAGTAAAGTCCTTTCCTTGCAAGCCTTATTCATGAATGCAAGAATAATTTGCAAATGCTATAAAAAAACTATATCATTGTATTCAAATACAGTACTCGTAAGTATAAAAAGATGAAAAATTAGTCATTAAAAGTCGATTTTATTTCTATCCTGATCCCGCATTCGTTAAAAAATTTTGAAACTATAATAAATCTATACCCAATGTCATTCAAACACTTTATCTCCCTGCTTTTATTCTGCATTTTAAGTGCCGGCTTCTTCGCACCGCTTGATGATCGCGCGTTAATAAATTGCTAGAGTTAACTGATAAGTGAAAAGTGTTAAGATAATTTTGTACTTGCCAACTTCATTGTCTGAAGTTTAACATGACATCGGTGGAGGCCAGAAACCATAAAAACGGGGCGTAACCGAAAAGCCAAATGAGTAGGACCATTAAAATTCAATAAAAATGAAAAGTCGATTACTTATTTTTTGTTTAATAACCATTATGGTTTGTCAGCTAATTAATGTCCAGAAGACGTATTCGCAGGATAAAACACAACAATCTCCCAAAGAAGTGAAAATTGGAAGTCAAGTTTGGATGAGTCAAAATTTAGATACCGATAAGTTCAATAATGGTGATGCTATACCACAGGCCAAAACCGCAGCAGAATGGGTTGAAGCGGCTGCCAAGAAAACACCAGCATGGTGTTATTATGAAAACGACTCAAACTATGGTTTAAAATATGGCAAGCTTTATAACTTTTATGCAGTAAATGATCCACGAGGCATGGCCCCTAAAGGATGGCATATACCAACTGAGCCTGAGTTCACTGCGCTTGTAAAGTTATTGGGTAATGCAGAATCAGGCTTGAAGCTCAAAGGGATCTCTGGCTGGGGCACTAAGGCAAAAGGCACTAATGAAAGTGGCTTTAATGCCTTACCTGGAGGCGAAAGAACGGATGGTGCATTTGGTGCAGATTGCCAATTTATGGGTGTAGAAGTATGTGCATGCTTTTGGACAGCGACGCCGAAAGATAGCACATGATCACATTATCTTGCGCTGAGTCAAATTGATAATGCATCCATGATCTTTATGTTTAACGGGTATGGATTTTCAGTCCGTTGCATAAAGAATGATCAATAATTTAACGAATAAAACCAAAGACTAATTATGAAAAAAGTTCTACTATCATTATTTTTAAGCATCACTGCAGTTCAATTTCTTTATTCACAAGATAAAACCAGTGTTGGTATTCTGCCTTTTACTTATGTGCAAGAGGCGGCAAATTCGAAAGATGTTAATTCTATCCAAGAATCAGTCGCCAATGCTTTCGTGAAAACAAAAAGATTCAACATCGTTGACCGATCAAAAATGGATGCCCTAAAAAGGGAGAAGGAATTACAGAAAACGGAAGACTTTGAAAATAGCAAAATAGCTGCTCAGGGTATTGCTTTGGGTGCCAACTTTTTAATTTTAGGTCACGTAATTTCTGCTCAGGCAGAGAGTATGACTACAGCCCCGGACCCTAAAACAGGACAGGTTACGATTTCCTACAAGGCAAAATTATCAATTGTGCTGAAAGTAATTGACGTGGCAACTGGCCAGATTATCTCGTCTGTAACAATAGAACCAAAAGCAGGTAGCGCCTTTGGTGGCATGATGGGAATGGGTCCTTCTACCCCTGAGGCTGCCATTTCAAAAGCGATTAAAGGTATCGAAGAAAATATTGATGCATTTGTTAGTACGAACTTCCCGGCATCATTTCCCATTGTTGAGATTCAGGAAAAAGACAGCAAAGGCAGTGCAACCAAAGTGATGATTGCCGGAGGCTCTGCATTTAATTTAAATAAAGGCGATAGGCTTAAGGTTGTTGAGGTTACTAAAATCGACGTGAATGGTAAAAAACTTGAAAGAAAAAAAGAAATAGGGGAACTAAAAATAATTAAAGTTGAAGATGAGAACTTTTCTATATGCTCCGTAAACGCTGGAGGTATTGAGATTAATTCAAAGTTTCAAGCCAAAGCCAAATTGCTAGTAATCACCAAATAGTTAACAATATGAAAAAGCTATTAGTTGTTTTTGCTGCCTTTACTGGTATTTACAGTTGCAGTCCACGAATGCAATCCTACTCAGGCGAGGTTTCCTTTATATCGAAAGAAGAACAAGGAACCATATTAGTTAAAAGCACAGGGTATGGTAAAAACAGGAATGATGCAATCCTTGATGCTCAAAAAAACGCTTTCCAGATTTTATTATTTAAAGGGCTCCCTGGCACAGAGTTGAATGTTCCTTTAGTTGAAAATGAAAACAACGCAAGGTCAAAGAACCCTGAATATTTTAAAAAGCTTTTGGACGAATGCAGTTATAAAGCATTTATGATGTCATCTACTGAAAGCTCCAATCTAATTAAAATTAGAGGTGCAAAAAAAATAACCATGGATTTAAAGGTCAATTACAATTCTTTCCGTAAAGATTTAGAGCAAAATCAAGTAATCAGAAAATTCGGATACTAATCATTCAGTATGAAAAATGTCAAATTAATAGTAGCTGTGTTTGTTTTTATTTGTTGTGCTTTTTGTTCGGTATTCGCTCAAAATGCGGCTACTAATAGTGGCGGTCAAGTAAATCAAACACAACCCTCTGTAATAACAGTACCATATAAAAAAGACGGACAACATTATAGGTCTTTAATTAATGATCCTGTTAATGGCAATATTACAAGAACCGCATTAAATACAGTAGACCAAGCTCTTAAAGCAAGGGGTTTCGCCACCAATGATTTTGTTGGAACATTGGATAAAATAAAAACCATGGATGCTTATTCAAATGGGGTGCAAGTTGACGAACAAACTGCAATAACAGAAGGGTCAGCAGCGGATATTTATATTACTGTTGATGCTCAAGTTCTAAAATCAAACTCGGGGACACAAGTGACTGTTTCTCTTGTTGCACTGCAGTGTGCAACTGGCTTGAAATTATCTACTAGTCTTCGCGGTGAAAGTTATCGACTCTATACCGATGATATTGGTAAACTAATGATACAAGCTGTAGATGCAATCAAAGAAGATTTTTTAAACGAATTGCAAAGAACCTTTACAGACATTGTTAATAATGGTCAACAGGTCGGTATTCAATTCTCCTTAGTACCGAATTGTCCAATTAATTTTAGTTCGGAAGTTGGAAATGATGGAGACTTATTATCCGAGGCTATTAGTGATTGGCTGGGAAAAAACGCATACAAAAACTATGCTAAACCAAGTGGTGGCAATTCAATTCAGTTGGGCTATGACATTAAGTTACCATTAAAAGACCAGAGCACGGGCTTGAATTATCTTCCTAAAGAAAACTTTGGGCGTCTGATTAGAAAATTCTTGAAGGATTTAAAAATCGAAGCAGAAGTTGCATGTCCTAAGCCTGGACAGCTGCTTGTTACAATTAAAGGAACAAAAACTAATTAATTATGAAAAACATTGTTCTGCTAATAATCTTATTGTTTAATTTTAAGATAGCGCATTCACAAACAGATGAAATAGGAAAAATTACAATATCTACCATAATGCCAGATAATGTTGATGGATTAAGCAAGTCGAATTTATCAAAGTTAGAAACAAAAATAACTCAAATTTTAACTAGTAATGGTATTGGTTCAATAGGATACAATAATAATTTTGCTGTTTATCCTGTTATAGAAATTTATGAAACAAAGCCAATTGAAGGCGGAATGGAAAATTTACTTTTGATCAACTGTCAATTAAATCTGTTTTTAAAAAACCTAAACAATAACTTGATTTTTGCCTCAATTGATAAACCCCTAAGCGGTATTGGCAGGGATAAACAAAGTGCCCTCAGCAACGCAATTAGTAAAATAAAGGTTAATGACACAGATTTGCAGGCATTTGTGCAAAACGGCAAAACGAAAATTATCGGATACTACGAAGCTAATTGCCAAGATCTGATTAATGAATCAGAAATTTGCTTAAAGAAGCAAGAATTCGAAAAAGCTCTTGGATTATTAATGGCTGTGCCTGCAGAGGTAAGTTGTTACAAGAAGCTTCAAGAAAAATCAATAGATGTCTACAAAGCCTATCAGAATCAGAAGTGTATAACTCAGTTGCAGGAGGCAAAAGCACAACTTGCATTAAATAACTATAGCGGAGCTCTAAACATATTAGGTCAAATAGACCCATCAACATCATGTTTCAAAGAGTCTCAATCGCTTATGACTTCAGCAGCTAATAAAGTGGCTGCTGAGGAGAAAAAACAATGGGATGAAAAAATGAAATCGTACAATGACAACATAACTCTTGAAAAACAAAGAATCGAGGCAGCAAAGGAAATTGCAGTGGCTTACTACAGAAGTAAACCAGCTACAATCAATTACAGCACTATAATTAAGTAATCAATGACCTGCTGGCTTGCTCGGCAGGTATTCATACATTTTCTTGTTTAAATTAAACAATGCAGCATGTATACAAGTAATCTAAGTGATAATTGTTTTAATATAAAAATAGTATAAATTTCAAAACTTCATCCGGCCGGGACATTACCTCTTCCGTGTTTATTTTATCGCCTTTAAAATCCAGCGCCTCCCGAAGCCTCGGTACGAAGTGCGGTCCCTGCCCTTCGACGCAGCTCAGGGGCCGCCTGTCGAAGTCAGCCGCGTGCTACCCTCAGCTCTTTGAGCAGCGCTTTGTAGAGGTGATGACTCTCCCGAACC
>CANFJP010000115.1 GCA_947447485.1 Chitinophagaceae bacterium | reverse complement strand
GGTGGTCCAGAAAGAACAAATAGACGTTTTCATTATGTAAGTGTAGGTCAGCCTGCAAAAAGACTGAGTACTGCATTTGATAGCGTTACCTTATATGGAGAAGATCCTGCACATCGCCCCGATATTTATGGAAAAATTGGGAATAGTGGTGTTAGTATTGCTACCGTAGATGACGCAAAAAAATTATATAGTGGATTTGATCTGTGTGACCCTAAGACATCGGTAAGTATGACCATCAATGGTCCGGCTCCTATACTGTTGGCCTTTTTTATGAATGCAGCCATTGATCAACAATGCGAAAAATATATAATAGAAAATAATTTAAAAGAAGCAGTCAATAAGAAGATAGAGTCTTTATACAATATTAACATGCTTCCTAAATATGTAGGTATTGATGGAAAAGAAGTAGCACCACAAAGTGGAAAATTAGCTGGCGTAATGCCTCCTGGGAATGATGGATTGGGATTAAGATTACTTGGTCTCAGCGGACAGGATGTATTGCCAGCTGATGTGTACGAACAAATAAAGAAAAAAGCGCTCGCTACCGTTAGAGGAACTGTTCAAGCAGATATTTTAAAAGAAGACCAAGCCCAAAATACTTGTATTTTTTCTACTGAGTTTGCATTAAAATTAATGGGAGACGTACAACAATATTTTATTAAACATGATGTACAGAATTTTTACAGCGTAAGCATTAGCGGGTATCATATAGCTGAAGCAGGTGCCAATCCTATTACACAGCTTGCTTTTACCCTTGCAAATGGATTTACATATGTTGAATATTATTTGAGCAGAGGAATGAACATAGATGATTTTGCTCCTAATCTATCTTTCTTTTTCAGCAACGGAATGGATCCTGAGTATAGTGTGATTGGTAGGGTGGCCAGACGTATTTGGGCTAAGTCAATGAAAAACAAATACAAGGCCAATGGACGCAGTCAAAAATTAAAATATCATATTCAAACAAGTGGAAGAAGCTTGCATGCTCAAGAGATTGACTTCAATGATATTCGTACAACGTTACAGGCGTTGTATGCTATTTATGACAATTGCAATTCTCTTCATACCAATGCATACGATGAAGCGATTACAACTCCTACTGAAGAAAGCGTAAGACGTGCGATGGCAATACAGCTTATCATTAATCGAGAATTGGGAACTGCTAAAAATGAAAATCCAAATCAGGGATCTTTTCTGATTGAAGAACTTACTGATCTAGTGGAAGAGGCGGTGATGAATGAGTTTAATAAAATAACGGACAGAGGCGGGGTACTAGGTGCTATGGAAAGAATGTACCAACGCAATAAGATTCAAGAAGAGAGCTTGCATTATGAAACACTAAAACATACAGGTGAATATCCCATTGTAGGGGTAAATACGTTTCTGAGTAAAAAAGGATCTCCCACCATATTGCCTACCGAAGTGATTCGCTCTACTACGGAAGAAAAAGA
This sequence comes from Chitinophagaceae bacterium, assembly GCA_947447485.1. Classification (GTDB taxonomy): domain Bacteria; phylum Bacteroidota; class Bacteroidia; order Chitinophagales; family Chitinophagaceae; genus Ferruginibacter. The sequence continues at coordinate 3,410 of CANFJP010000115.1, read as the reverse complement.
GATACAAATTACTGCACTCAATGCGTTTAAAGATCGTCATGCAAATAAGTCTGCCGAAATGCTTCTACAATTACAACAAGCAGCCATTAAGAATGAAAATCTATTTGAAGCATTGATGGAAACGGTGAAATATTGTTCTCTTGGCCAAATTACAAATGCGTTGTATAGCGTTGGCGGGCAGTATAGACGCAACATGTAAACCACTACTGAATCAATTCTTTTGCTGGTACCATTTTCCAATAAGTGGCAACTTCGAAAGTTCTTTTGCTTCAATTTGTCCTACAAATCTTGCAAATAGCATAATCAATATAATGGCGGTTGAAATAGAAAACCAAAGTGATTGATTAATGAAATGGGTTAGGAAAATATGAGATAAGTATATTAGAATTACCAATACAATATAGGCCGTTAGCTTCTTCACTAAGTACGGAACGGGGTAATATTTTTTACCAAGTTTATAACTAACTACCATCATAAAGAAATAACAAACAAAAGTGGCAATTGCGGCTCCGTAATAATGCAGTATTGGAATAAGAACAATATTCAATACGATTGTAATAATTGCACCTGCAATAGTAATTATTGCGCCGTATGTATTTTTATTAGTGAGTTTATACCAGATACTTAGATTATAGTAGATTCCAAGAAATATATTGCCCATTGCTAATATTGGAATTGCACCAAAGCCTTCCACCCAATTCTTATTTGAAAAATGTAAGAAAAACCATTCAAATACATCTAAAAATAAACTGACAAAAAGAAACATAAAACAACAAGCTATTACAAAAAATTTCATTACCCTTGCATAGGTTAATTGAGCGTTTTCGTTTTTACTTTGATTAAAGAAAAATGGTTCGGCTGCCATTCTAAATGCCTGAATCATGATTGTTGTCAATAACGCCAACCTAAAAATATTTGCAAATATGCCCGCTTCATGATTGGCAAGGTCGCTATTTACCACATGTCTATATATCAACCTACTCAACACGTCATTAATCATTCCTCCCAATCCTACAATAATTAAAGGGGCGCTATATAATGTTACTTCTTTCCATAGTTTAAAACTGAATTTAAATTTAATCTGCCTAATTTCTTTTTGTAAAATCAACAACGTAACAATATTTTCAACTACGTTCCCAATTAAATAATATCCAATACCTAAGCTTGGGTAATAAAAATAAGATACAATACTTGAGGGATTATTATTCACTATAGAAGGAGCAAAACCAAGAAAAAATACTACCACACTTATATTAGTAAAAATTGCTGCCACTCTTGCAAATGCATACATTTTAGGCCTATTTTCTTGGCGTAATTTTGCAAAGGGGAGTGTATTGAAATTATCAATTGTGAGAATGGCAATCATCCATAAAACATATTCAGGATGGTTATTCAACTGAGCAGCAGAAACAATGTTGGTTCTAAAAATTAGCAAGAGTATGCTAAAGAAAAGCGTGGTTGTAAATAATGATATAGATAAAGTGCTATATAGTTTATTCTTATCGCATGTTTGAGAAAATCGAAAATAGGCCGTTTCTACTCCAAAATTATATACAGCATTTAAAAACGGAATCATTGCATACACCTGCACCAAATCAGCTGTTTCTTCGGGCATTTTTATAAAGAACGGCAATGCCATATTCATTAAGTATCCTAAAAACCGATAGGCAATAGTTGGCACCCCATACCATAATGTTTGACTTGCTAATTTTTTAATGTTACTCAACTATGAATCGATTTGAGTGTAATTTACTTGTATAATTTGGAATTTTATTTCAGTTTCTTTTTACTACGGAAACTGCTGGTAAAAATCGTGGGTTATTGATGAAGCTGCTATCGGTCAATGTATATAAAAAGTATACTAGGTCATTTTTTTCTTTGTTTGTTATGATTACCCTGTTCCTCAGTTTTTTATCAAGCGTATGCTGTGAAGTATCTATGCCAGTTCTGTAAAACTCAACTACGTCATATAGAGAGTACAATCTTCCATCATGCATGTATGGGAAACTGCGTTGGGTATTTCTAAGGGTGGGCACTTTGAATTTTAACGAGTCGCTACTTTCATTGGTAATCGATTGTCGGCCTATATCATGAAATCTATTCAGGGAAAGTCCGTTGTTTCTAAAACTATTGTCTGTAAACAAGGGCTCTTGATGACAACTGGAACAATGCTGTTTATATACTTGGTATCCTCTTTTTTCGTAAGCCGTAAAATTATTTTCGCCTCGCATAACCTTATCGTATTTGCTATTATACGAAACCAGGCTTCCAGTAAATTGAGCCAGTGCTTTGAGCATTCGTTGGCTATTGATGATCGTGTCTCCAAAAGCTGCTTTGAACATACTCAAGTACAAACTATCTTTTCTTAATTTATGTAGCACATTTGGAATGGTTTCTCCCATTTCATTTGCAGCGGTAATGGGTGCCAGTGGTTGCACTTCTATGTGGTTGATTGCTCCATCCCAATGAAATTCTTTCATCCAAGCTAGATTGATCAATGCAGGCGCATTTCGTTTGGTAAAAGAATTTTCTACCCCATGGCTTAGATCATGGTCAAATGTAGAAAAAGAAGCGAAATTTTGATGGCAGCTAGCACAGCTGATTTCTCCATCTTTACTCAAGCGTCCATCATAAAATAATTTCTTTCCGAGTTGAAATCCTTGTTCCGTTAATTTATTTTTTGCAAAAATGTCAATCTTAGGTACTGGCCATCCTTTTGGAATAATAAACCTGATAGGCTCTGGTTGTTTTGAACCAAATTTATTTGAAGCGCTCATTAATAATAAAGCAACTACAATAAATACCATAATGCATATACTAATGTTTGTCTTCTTCAAGATAGGATATGTGTTTTATTGAAAATAGACCATTAAAATTACCAGCAATTTTTTTAGCTAGGGCTCCGGGCAACATACAGACAGGTGTTTCATTAATTTTTATAGCATGGGGATTATTCCAAAAATTATCAAGATGTAGCACAACTTCTATTTCGGTTGTTGTGTTTTTTTTAATTGTTATCATTGATTGATCTGTTGGAGATAGTTGAATAACACTAGCTGCGTTGTTCACTCCTTTATATCCTCCTATATGATATTGTATTCTTTGTAAATCTGCAGAGGAAGAAGGAGAAAAGCCTTCTAGCTTAAAAAAAACGTATCCGCTGTTCCATGTCCAGAACATATCATTAATTGGATCCAATGCACCTGTTTGCGCCCCGCTGCAATTATCAATGCTGTCTACCCCTAACGTAAATCCGAGATTATTATACTCCCCAACGGGTACTTCTATTGTTAAGCAATTATTTTGTGCAGAAGCATCCACTAGGAAATAATTGTGCTTGCTTTTTTTTATGACATTTCCTGAAAGACTACAATTCCCCACATAATATTTTAATTTATTGACAGAATAGT
>CANFJP010000114.1 GCA_947447485.1 Chitinophagaceae bacterium | reverse complement strand
TTCCTTCTACTTCCATTGGATTGTCATTAGATTGGCAGCCTTCATTTGATTTTGGAAGAGGATCGAATTTTAATGGAGATTGGGGCGGGTTGAGTATTCGTTATATTTTCAAATAAGTAAACGCTCGCAATTTCCTTAATGAAAAATAAACTCATCAGTTGCATAGATTTCTTTTATCCGCTACTTACCAAATGGATGCCTATTCAAACTTTCAGGTATTTGGTATGTGGAGGTTCTAATACATTGCTTGGGCTTTTCATTTACTTTATTGGATATCAGTATCTATTTACTCGTCAGGTTTTTGACCTAGGATTTTTTGCATTCAAGCCTCATGTAGCTGCACTGCTTCTATCTAGCCTTGCCTCTTTTTTGATAGGATTTTTATTAAACAAGTTTATTGTATTTACAGGATCTAACCTAAAGGGGCGTATTCAATTGTTTAGGTATTTTTTAGCATTTGCTTTCAATCTATTGGTAAATTACCTCATGCTTAAAATGTTGGTGGAAATATGTTTATGGGGCGCAATGATAAGCCAAATCATAACCACTATACTGGTTATTTCTATTAGTTATTTAATCCAAAAGAACTTTAGCTTTAAAGTAAATAAAGACCTATAAATAGCTTACTATCAATCTATTAAATTGATAGTCTTAGAAGGAACTAATGTGATTTCCTTACACTTAATGGTAGAAAACTTTATTTTAATTTTTAGGCAGTTAATCTTGTAGAAATGGCTGATTTGAAGCTAATATGACTGCTATTTTGTACATAATTACTTGAATTTTCTGCCATTTTTTCATCATCATTTGCTTGGCATAATCATTGACAATCATAATCTAAACAAATTATCATGGGTAAAATTATAGGGATTGATCTAGGAACGACCAACAGTTGCGTTTCCGTAATGGAAGGCAACGAGCCAGTTGTAATTGCAAATGACGAAGGAAGACGTACTACGCCTTCGGTAGTGGCATTTTTAAAAAATGGTGAGCGGAAAGTGGGAGACCCTGCAAAACGTCAGGCTATTACCAATCCTCAAAATACCATTTCAAGTGTAAAAAGATTCATGGGCCGCATGTATGATGAGGTTACCGAAGAGAGTTCTCATTGGAGTTATAAAGTAGTAAAGGGCGACAACAATACCGTTAGAATCGATATAGACGGAAGATTGTATACTCCACAAGAAATTAGTGCCATGGTATTGCAGAAAATGAAAAAAACTGCGGAAGATTATCTTGGACAAGAGGTAACGGAAGCGGTGATTACCGTTCCAGCTTATTTCAACGATGCTCAACGTCAAGCAACAAAAGAAGCGGGCGAGATTGCAGGGTTAAATGTAAGAAGAATTGTAAATGAGCCAACAGCAGCTGCCCTTGCTTATGGAATGGATAAAAAAGGGAAAGATCAGAAGATTGTTGTATTCGACTTAGGGGGTGGAACTTTTGATATTTCTGTTCTTGAATTGGGAGATGGGGTGTTTGAAGTAAAGTCTACTAACGGAGATACTCACCTTGGAGGAGATGATTTCGATAAAATAATAATGGATTGGTTGGCAGATGAATTTAAATCTGATGAAGGAATAGATTTACGCAAAGATCCTATGGCTTTACAACGCTTGAAAGAAGCTTCAGAAAAAGCCAAAGTTGAATTGTCTTCTTCTACTGAAACTGAAATCAATTTACCGTACGTTACAGCAGTGGATGGTGTTCCGAAGCATCTGGTTAAAAAATTAACACGCGCTAAATTTGAAGCATTGGCTGATAAATTATTTGAGCGTTGTTTGAAACCTTGCGAAGCGGCATTGAAAGATGCAGGCATTTCTACTTCTCAAATAGATGAAGTAATTCTTGTAGGGGGAAGTAGCCGTATTCCTAAAGTACAAGAAATTGTAGAGAAATTTTTTGGCAAAAAACCAAACAGAGGTGTAAATCCTGATGAAGTAGTGGCTATCGGAGCCGGTATCCAAGGAGCTGTTTTGTCTGGAGATGTAAAGGATGTATTATTGTTAGATGTTACACCACTTAGTTTGGGTATCGAAACCATGGGCGGTGTAATGACAAGATTAATAGATAGCAATACCACTATTCCTACAAAAAAATCAGAAGTATTTAGCACGGCTAGCGATAATCAGCCGGGTGTTCAAATTCATGTATTGCAGGGTGAAAGACCAATGGCACCTCAAAATAAAAGCTTGGGTATGTTTAATTTGGATGGCATTCCTCCTGCACCTAGAGGCGTTCCTCAGGTAGAAGTTACGTTTGATATAGATGCAAATGGTATTCTACATGTAAGTGCTAAAGACAAAGGAACAGGAAAAGAGCAAAAAATCAGAATCGAAGCAGGAAGTGGATTAAGCAAAGAAGAGATTGAGAAAATGAAAAATGATGCGAAAGCAAATGAAGAATCAGATAAAGCGGAAAGAGAAAAAGTAGATAAGATCAATCAGGCTGATAGCTTAATTTTTCAATCTGAAAAACAATTGAAAGAATATGGAGAGAAGATTTCTGCTGATAAAAAAGCACCCATCGAATCTGCATTAACTAAATTAAAGGAAGCGCATAAAGCAAATGACATTGCTCAAATAGATGCAACAATGACTGAATTAAATACCGCTTGGACTGCTGCTAGTGAAGAAATGTACAAAGCAACCCAAGAGAATGCAGGAGCCCCTGGAGAGCCAACTGGCACTGAAGGAGCGAGTGCTAATTCAGAGAATGTAACAGATGCTGAATTTGAAGAAGTAAAATAGCTTCTCTTTAAAATATCAAACACTCACCGCAGTAAATGTTACTGCGGTTTTTTTTGCAAAAAAAAAAGCCCTGAAAAATCAGGGCTATATTTTTATAGAAAAGTTTGTTATTACATCAAATCCATTGCCATGGCAAAAAACGTAACATTAAAAGGAAGAATCATAGAGCAATATCCTCCTCCAATTGAATACACCCCAAAAAAGGTAGCTATTGATAAAAAAAATAGTATCCAATAAAGAGCAGTTGATTTTTTCGTATTTTCCATGTGTAGTTAATTTTGGCAAATATAATACAGAAAATAAAATACTAGATATTTTTTTACATATCACTTAAAAATAGGCTATTTCGATTCTTTTTTCTTGCTTACTGAGTAGCATTTCAATAATTCGAATGCTCTTTTAAATAAAATTATACCATAGTAACTAATATAAGCAAGCGGTAATATGCGTTATGCTTGATATAATTAGTAATTTTATATTGCTTATACAAACATGAAAATTTCTTACAAAACATTTCAGCTTCCATTTAAATACCCCTTTACTATTTCTAAAGGAACTAAAACTCATCAACCAACTTTTGTAGTGGAATTGGATTATTTTGGAATCAAAGGATATGGTGAAGCGCCCGCAATAACCTATTACAATATTCCAATAGAAAAAATGGTTGCAGATCTCGAGTCTAAAAGAATTTTTTTAGAGAAATTTTCTTTTTCTGATCCTGAACGCTATTGGCATTACTTACACCATCTGTTTCCAGAAAATTCATTTTTAGTTTGTGCACTTGATATGGCTGGGTGGGATTTGTATGGGAAAATGAAGAAAAAGCAATTGCATCAATTATGGAATATTGATATTAGTCAATCGCCGCTTACTGATTTTACGATTGGAATAGCAGACATTGATACAATGGTAAAAAAAATGGAAGAAAGACCATGGCCCATTTATAAAATAAAAGTAGGCACAGAGAATGACATTGAAACAGTGGCTGCATTGCGTAAGCATACGGATGCTATTTTTAGAGTGGATGCCAATGCAGGATGGAGTCTAGATATAGCATTGATAAAAATCCCTCAATTAAAAGAGCTTGGAGTGGAATTGGTGGAGCAGCCTTTAGCCAAAGATGATTGGGAGGGGATGAAAGTCTTATTTCAAAAATCTCCTTTGCCATTGATAGCAGACGAGTCTTGTGTAAGTGAACAAGATGTAATAAAATGTGTGAATCATTTTCATGGTATCAATATTAAGCTTACCAAATGCAGTGGCATTACTCCAGCAAGAAGAATGATTGAGCAAGCGAGATCATTGAATATGAAAGTAATGGTTGGTTGTATGAATGAATCTTCTGTAGGTACAGCAGCCATCGCACAGTTAGCACCTTTATTGGACTACGTTGACATGGACGGCACATTGTTGTTGACCGAAGATATTGCTGAAGGAGTAGGATTTGATTTTGGAAAAATTGAATACACCCGTCATGCTGGACTAGGAATATCAATCCTTCCTTTCAATTAATTTTTTTAAAAAAAAATAGTCGCCGGTATTTTCGGCGACTATGAGAGTTGTTCTTTTGTTGATTACCAGATTTTTACACGCAAGCTATCTGCTCTGTACATAGGAGAGCCTGGTTTGATATTAAATGTTATATAAAATTCTTCTACATCTGCAAAGGGGCCATTTACCCTGTATTTACCAGGGGAATGCACATCTGTTAGCAGTCTATTTTTTAATTGCTCTTCTCTCATGTGTCCTAGCCAACCCAGTGAGTAACCTAAAAAGTATCGTTGCATAGGAGTGAGGTTTGCGATTTTTTTATCTTCTTTGAACTGTGTTGTTTTTTTAAAGGCTTCGATACCTAATAGAATTCCTCCAAGATCTGCAATGTTTTCTCCAAGCGTTGCTTTTCCATTGATATGATATCCTTTTACTGGTTCAAATTCATCAAATTGCTTAATCATAACTGTTGATCTTTCATTGAAAGATGCTTCGTCAGATTTTGTCCACCAACTCACTAAATTTCCTTTTTCATCAAATTGTCTTCCTTCATCATCAAAGCCATGTGTTATTTCGTGGCCAATGGTGCTTGCACCACCGTATCCATAAACCACCGCATCGTCTAATTCTTCATCTCTGTATCCTGGCACAGTAAAAATACCAGCAGGTAATACTATTTCATTGTTGCTTGGGTTGTAATAAGCATTATACGTTTGTGGATACATATCCCATTCGTCTCTGTCAACCGCCTTGCCTAATTTATCGTAATTAAAATGATGCCACCATAATCTGCTGTTCATATAATTTTTAGCCAAACTTTCCTTTCCAATGTTCATAGT
>CANFJP010000113.1 GCA_947447485.1 Chitinophagaceae bacterium | reverse complement strand
GAGAATAGGCTCCGTTATTTTTTCCCTATCACAAGCGCTCTGTCTTTCATTAATAATTTTTCAAATAACAATACGGTTGCCTGCGCATCTCCTTTGGCTCTGTGACGATCAGATAATTCAATTCCTAAACTATCGCATATTTTTCCCAAGCTATAAGAATTGTATCCGGGGAATATTTTTCGACTAAGCCTAACCGTACATAATTTATCAATGGCTAGTTCGTATCCGGATTGTTGTAGGAAATATTGCACAAAAGAAAAATCAAAATTTACATTGTGTGCTACAAATGTAGTATCCGCAATGATTTCATAAATAGTAGAGGCTACTTCATCAAAAGTAGGAGCAGATGCTACCATAGCGTTACTAATACCCGTTAGATTGGTAATAAAAAAAGGAATTGGTCTTTGAGGATTAATGAGCGTATGATATTCATTCACCACCCTATCCCCATCATGCACATAAATAGCTATTTCGGTGATCCCCCCATTGCTAGGTACTCCACCCGTGGTTTCTATGTCTACAATCGAATACAAGCAAAAGAGTGTTTTAGGTACTTATTTATTTTAAAGACCGAAAGTACAATACTATTTAGGAGTTAATTTAAAAACTTGCCGTTCTCTTCCAAAAATCAGTGTGGTTTTGTACCTTCGCCCTAACGCCATAAGCGGTATGTAAATTAATGGAACTTTCTAAAAACTTCGAGCCTCAATCTATTGATCAAAAATGGTACAGCCACTGGCTGCAACAGCAATATTTTAAAAGTACCCCCGATCACAGAGAAGCTTATACCATTGTAATGCCGCCACCGAATGTAACGGGCATTTTACATATGGGGCATTGCCTCAATAATACCATCCAAGACATTTTAATTCGTACCGCTCGAATGAACGGCAAGAATGCTTGCTGGGTTCCAGGAACTGATCATGCCTCTATTGCTACTGAAGCAAAAGTGGTAGCCATGTTAAGAGAAAGAGGAATCACTAAATCATCCCTTACCAGAGAAGAATTTCTTACTTACGCTTGGGAATGGAAAGAAAAATACGGAGGCATCATTTTAGAACAATTAAAAAAATTAGGATGCAGCCTAGATTGGGATAGAACATCCTTTACAATGGACAAAGATTATTACGCAAGTGTAATAAAAGTATTCATTGATTTGCATAATAAAGGACTTATCTATCGTGGTAAAAGAATGGTAAACTGGGACCCTTCTAGCCAAACAGCCCTCAGTGATGAAGAAGTGATTTTTAAAGAGATTGATTCTAAACTTTATTTTGTTCAATATCTATTATCTGATAACAATGCAGTTGGCATAACTGTTGCCACTACACGACCTGAAACAATTTTAGGCGATGTGGCCATTTGTGTAAATCCTACCGATGAAAGATATGCTCCATTAATAGGAAAAGAAGTAATCGTTCCACTGATCAATAGAAAAATAAAAATTATTGCTGATGAATATGTAGCAGCTGATTTTGGTACGGGAGCTTTAAAAATCACTCCTGCTCATGATAAAAACGATCACCTCATTGGAACCAAATACCAACTTAAAATAATTGACACTTTAGATGCAACAGGCAAGTTTACCACTGTCGACTTGCTTGAAGAAAATCCTTCTGCTCAAGTATTGTCGTATGACGGAATGGACAGATTTGCATTAAGAAAAAAAATCGTGGAAGATATTTCCGCCATTGGACAAATAGAAAAAATAGAAGACTATAAAGGACAAATAGGCACTAGCGAAAGAACAGGTGCGGTAATTGAAAGCAGACTATCGATGCAATGGTTTATGGATATGCAACAATTCATGCAAAAAAATCCCCAAACGCTTCAATCTGTAGCCAATGATAACATTGCATTTCATCCGGCTAAAACAAAAAATACGTACAGTCATTGGATTGAAAACATTAAAGATTGGTGCATCAGTCGTCAACTTTGGTGGGGGCAACAAATCCCTGCATGGTACGACACTGAAGGGCGATTCGTTGTAGCAGAAAGCGAAGAAAAAGCAATAGAACAATTCAAGCAGCAATTCGGCATAGCCAATGCTATTTTGAAACAAGACGAAGACTGTTTGGATACCTGGTTTAGTAGTTGGCTTTGGCCAATGGAGGTTTTTAAAGGAATCAGCCACCCTGATAATGAAGAAATAAATTATTACTACCCTACTACTACATTGGTAACCGGACAAGATATTATTTTCTTTTGGGTGGCGAGAATGATTATGGCAGGATACGAGTATAAAAATGAATTGCCCTTTAAGGATGTTTATTTTACCGGAATGGTGCGAGATAAACAAGGAAGAAAAATGAGCAAGCAACTGGGCAACTCTCCTGATTTACTAGGCCTGATTGATCAATATGGTGCAGATGCCACGCGTTTCGGAATAATGATAGCTTCTCCTGCCGGAAATGATATTTTATTTGATGAGTCTTCTTTAGAACAAGGACGAAATTTTAATAATAAAATTTGGAATGCCTTAAAGCTGATCAAATTATGGGAAAGCAGACAATCAACAAATAACAATCCTACTAATAACCACTTCGCTATTGATTGGTTTGAACATAGACTAAACGAAGTACACATTGAAGTAAATGGATTGATGCAACAGTTTCGATTAAGCGAAGCATTGAAAACAATTTATTCACTTATCTGGGATGATTTTTGCAGCTGGTATCTAGAATGGGTAAAACCCGGATTTGAGCAACCCATCGAATCGGCTGTTTATGACAAAACAATTTCTTTTTTTACAGCTTTGATGCAATTGGCACACCCCTTCATGCCTTTTATCACCGAAGAGATATATCATTTACTAGCAGAAAGAAATGATGACTTATGTGTAAAACAATTCGCTACTCCTTCTACCCCCAATAATCAAGTTTTACAAAATGGACTTTTATTAAAAAATGCCATCAGCGGTATTAGAGATGTAAGAAACAAACAACAAGTAAAACCAAAGGAAACCATCATCCTTCACATACAAACAGAAAGTAAAACAACCTATCAATCCATTGAAAGTATTCTTGCCAAACAAGTAAATGCACCCTCAATCAGCTATACAAATGAAGCCATAGCAGATGCATTTACCACTATCATTGGAAAAGACAAGTTTTATGTTACAACGGAACAACCCATTGATTCTAGTCAACAAAAAGACGAATTGGTAAAGGAACTGAACCATCTCAAAGGATTCCTGCTTTCGGTAGAAAAAAAATTGAGTAATGAGAAATTTGTTCAGAATGCAAAACCGGAAGTATTGGCTTTAGAGCAAAAGAAAAAATCAGATGCCGAAACAAAAATCCGTGTAATCGAAGAAAGCCTTGCTCTTATTGGATAGGTGACTACTTATATTCTTACAAAAACTTAACAGTAGCTTTTAATTAATTATCTATTGTAATTGATATCTTACTATTTAATATAAATGAATATGATCTTAGTTAAAAAAACATTGCTATTTTTTGTGTTGATATGTACGCTTACATCTATCAATGCTCAAAAAACTCCTGCAAAAAAAATAAAGCTACCTAAGCTGACGACTAGTTTAGCGAATGTAAGCGACTCTGTCGTTACCATCAATGTTGAACAGGCAAAAAGCATCATTGGCAATTCATTGAAAGTTATGGATGATAAAATGAAACAATACAAAATTCTCTATTACGATTTCTTGTATAAAAGAAATGCAGTGAAAGAAGATGAAAAAACAGGAAAAATATCTGCTACCACTACTTTAGCTGAAGATCATTTTTCTATCTCCCCTCTCCCAGCTCTTTGGACTAACATTATAAAAGAGCAATTAAAATCTGGAGAAGAACTCTATTTTTTTGATATCATTGTCCAAGACGATAAAGGCGCAGCGAGGTACGCTCCTAATTTAAAAATATTGATACAGTAATTGATGCTGACAATCAGAAAAGCAACCACTGATGACGTTGCCATTATTCAATTGTTGGCGCATGCCATTTGGCCTGTAACCTATAGTACTATAATCAGTGAAGCTCAATTGCAATATATGTTGCAGCTGTTTTATTCAAGTGAAACATTATCCAAAATAATTGAAGAAGATACTCAGCATTTCATCATTTCATTCGAAAACAATACTCCTATTGGATTTGCTTCCTTCTCTTGCGAAGAAAAAGAAATCCCTTCTATTTATAAACTTCATAAAATATATGTACTTCCACACAAACAAGGAAAAGGGGCTGGAAAAGCTTTACTAGATTACGTAATAAACGAATTGAAAAATTTAAATGTTTCTTCTTTGATTCTAAATGTAAATCGACACAACAGCGCTATCGAATTTTATAAAAAAGCGGGCTTTACTATTGTAAAAGAAGTAGACAACGAAATAGGCAATGGCTATTTTATGAATGATTATGTGATGGGTATTAATTTCGTTTAGGCGTTGAGTCGTTACATTTTGGGATTAAACCTTAATTACTAAACAGCTCAACGACTAACCAACTAAAGAACACCCGCTTAACCTTAAACCCACCCTCACTACCAAACCAACTGATGCGTTTGCTTAATCACCCCCATTACAAATACACTTTGTACATTTCCCATGTTTTCAATTTGACTTAACCTATTTACATGAAAATCGTAATAGCTGTCCATGTTTTCTTCTACCACTTTTAGCATAAAATCAAATTCTCCACTGATATTATAACATTCAATGACTTCATTGAGCGCATTGATTGTTTTGATGAATTTAATGCCTGCATTTTTACTATGCTCTTTCAATGAAACATAACAGATGACCATTAAGCCTTTTTTTACTTTTGTGTAATCTACCAATGTAGCATATTGCTTGATGACGCCGGTTTGTTCCAACCGCTTAATCCTTTCATGCACAGGAGTCGTACTTAAATGAATTTTATCCGAAATCTCCTTAACCGTTATCCTGGCATTTTCTTGCAAAAGTTTCAGAATAGCCAAGTCATTTTTATCAAGCGTTGGCATGGCAATAGTCATTTGTTCTTTTTTAGCTATCTTTTTCATTGTATACTTTATTTTTATTCTGTTAAATGACAAAATTATACAATTTTATTCTATTTTTATTTTAATATATAGAATATTATACTATCTGCGTACATT
>CANFJP010000112.1 GCA_947447485.1 Chitinophagaceae bacterium | reverse complement strand
GTATTGCCATCACTCAGTATGCCAAATATTTCTCCGTCACTTTTAGAAGGTAGTTTGGGTTCTATTCTATTAAATCCCGCTTTTTGATGATCACCTAGCTTACTGATTGTCTTTTTAACTTGATCTAGACATTCTTGCTCGGTTTTGAATTTATAATCAGCAATACCCGATATTTCGGTATGCGTTACCGCTCCACCTAATGTTTCTAAATCAATATCTTCACCTACTGCTGCCTTAACCAAATAAGGCCCTACTAGAAAAATAGATCCTGCGCCCTCCACCATAATCGTTTCATCGCTCATAATAGGAAGATAAGCGCCTCCAGCCACACAAGCACCAGTAACAACTGCTATTTGCGTAATGCCCAACGCACTCATCTTTGCGTTGTTTCTAAAAATTCGACCGAAATGTTCTTTGTCGGGGAATATTTCATCTTGCATGGGAAGAAACACACCTGCACTATCAACTATATAAATAATGGGTAATTTGTTTTCCATGGCAATTTCTTGCATCCGAAGGTTTTTCTTCCCTGTGATAGGAAACCAGGCTCCTGCTTTTACTGTTTGGTCATTGGCAACAATCACACATTGCTTACCACTTACATATCCAATACCGCTAACTGTGCCTCCCGCAGGGCAACCGCCGTGCTCTTCATACATCTCATATCCAGCAAAAGCCCCCATTTCAATAAATGGCTTATCTGCATCAATTAAGTAGGTGATTCTCTCTCTTGCGGTCAGTTTGTTTTTATCATGTTGCTTTTGAATAGACTTTTGCCCTCCGCCAAGTTCAATTTTATCAAGCTTTTGACGAACGGCACTCCATGCCATTTTAAGAGCGTCTTCATTTTTATTGAAATCGTTAGCCATAAAAGTATCTTTGAGTGGTAAATACCTTGGCAAATTACGACTGCAAATTTAGAATTGAGGAGAAATTAAGCACTAATTGATATTTTTTTCTTAATAATTCAAATTTATATTTACCTCTGATGGGCCTAAATACTATTTACAGAAGCCGTAATCAATAAAATAAGTACTAAATGAAAACTCATTTTTTTACTCTATTCTTACCCTCGTTATTATTGATCTGTATGATGGGATGTAATTACAATTCAACATCACATCAGACTCATACTTCATATAAATTAAATAATAACATAGTTGGGAACGATAGGGATACACATGGCTGTATTTCTTCTGCGGGTTATCAATGGAGCGAATTACAACAACAATGCATTCGGTCATTTGAGTTGCCTTTACAATTATTAAACCAAGAAAAAACATTCGGAGCGTATGTATTTTTTACAGCGGATACATCTAAAGCGGAAGTATTTTCTAAAGAAGGTAACTCGGTGCTCATAAAAAATACAGCAAACGAATTTATCCCCCAAAGCAAAAGCTCATACGATATAATATTAAAAAAAATAAATAATAGTTGGATACTTGAAATGCCGAATGATAAAATCTTTTACAAAGAAGAGAAAAAGCATTGATTTGTTTTATGCTTGTATTTTATAAAATGAATGATGAAAACAGTTAAAAAGAAATTTAGCCTGGTCAGATTTTGGAAAAATCTTGGGCCAGGATTAATAACAGGATCAAGTGACGATGATCCATCCGGTATTGCTACCTATTCTCAGGCAGGTGCTGCGTATGGGCTGGCTACACTTTGGACAGCACTCATAACTTTCCCCATGATGGCTTCTATTCAAGAGATGTGCGCTAGAATTGGATTGGTTACCTCTCAAGGATTAACAGGCACATTAAAAAAACATTACCCTCGTTCTATTTTGTATTTGATGTTGATATTTAGTTTTCCCGCCATCATATTAAATATTGGTGCAGACATAGCAGGCATGGGCGCTGTGGGTAATTTACTTTTCCCTTCTATTCAACCTACTTTTTTTAGTGTGCTTTTTACAATTATACTTTTGTCATGCATCATTTACTTTCCTTATAGAAAAATTGCAAACGTATTAAAATATCTTTGCATTGTTTTGCTGGTGTATTTAATCGTCCCATTTTTGTATAAACAAGATTTCATTGCAATACTGAAAGCCACTTTTGTTCCTACGATTGTTTTTGATAAATCATTTTTAAGTATACTCGTGGGCATTTTGGGAACTACTATTTCACCCTATCTTTTCTTTTGGCAAGCAACGATGGAAGTCGAAGAACTAAAACACAAAAGGAAACAACTCATCGTTAATAAAAAAATGATTAGCGATATGAAAAAAGATGTTGATGTGGGCATGTTCTTTTCGAATGTGGTGATGTTTTTTATAATTCTTACAACGGGAACTGTTTTATTTAATGGCAACATTCATCAAATTAATACTGTAGAAGAAGCTGCACAAGCCTTGCGACCGCTTGCTGGAGAGGGAGCTTATATATTATTTGCAATTGGGGTGATTGGTACTGGCTTTTTAGCAATTCCTGTTTTAAGCGGATCATTGTCATATATTTTCTGCGAAACATTTGGCTGGAAAGAAGGACTTGATCATAAATTTAATGAAGCAAAGCCATTTTATTTAATTATTGCAGCTTCTTTATTAATTGGATTGTCGCTCAATTATATTGGTATTAGTCCAATTAAGGCTTTGATTTATTCTGCAATACTGTATGGCTTAACAGCCCCTATTTTAATTGCAATCATTCTTCATATCTCCAATAATAAAAAAGTGATGAAAGAATTTACTAATGGAAAACTATCTAATGTTTTAGGTTGGGTAACACTTATGGTGATGACTGCTTGTGCCGCAGCTTTGGTCTATCTCGAAATAAAAAGTTAATTTTTTTTGATTTGCTTCAGTGCATTTAATATTTCCCATTGTATATTTTTTTTAATCTTCTAACTTTCCGTTTTTTTTATTGATACTATTTAATATTAAAATTTTAATTAATAAGACAGATTTTATTTAAAATCTTTTCTCCATTTTTCAATATCTTGTGTCGCATAATTTATATCTAATAACACATCTATCAATGAAAAAGCTATTACTACTAATTTCACTATTCGTTTTTGCTTTGATTTCTATGACTCATGGGCAATCTTCCAGAAGACGAAATTGTGGTACGATGGAGTATCTAGCTGCTCAAAAAGCAGCCGATCCTTCACTTGTGGCAAGAATGCAGGCAATAGAAGATCAAACAAATAGATACATTAATGGACAAATAGCCAATAGGCCAACTGCTGCTATAGTTACAATTCCTGTTGTATTTCATATATTATATAATAGTACTGCCGAAAACATCAGCGATGCGCAATGCATTGCACAACTCAATCAACTAAACCTGGATTACGCTAAAATGAATTCAGATTTAAGTAGTACTCCCTCCGTTTTCCTAGGACTTGCTGCCGATACTAAGATTCAATTTTGTATGGCTCAAAGAGATCCTACTGGAGCAGCCACTAATGGAATAATTCACAAATCAACTACTAAAACTTCTTTTTCTACAAATGATAATGTAAAATATTCTGGTACTAGAGGCGGAGACAATGCATGGGATAGAAATCAATATTTAAATATTTGGGTTTGTAATTTGACTGGAGGCGTTTTAGGTTATGCTCAATTTCCTGGTAACTTAGCCGCTACAGATGGAGTTGTTGTATTGTACTCTTCAGTTGGAAGCATTGCTTCTCCTAATCCTGATGCTACTGCTGCACCCTATGATTTAGGTAGAACAGCCACGCATGAAGTAGGACACTGGTTGAATCTTTATCATATCTGGGGAGATGATGGAAATGCATGTACGGGAACAGATAATGTGACTGATACTCCCAATCAAGGATCGGAAAATTATGGTTGCCCTACTTTCCCTTCTGTAAGTTGTTCTAATGGGCCCAACGGTGACATGTTTATGAACTACATGGATTATGTTGATGATGCTTGTATGCATATGTTTACTGCAGGGCAGACCACTAGAATGAATGCTTTGTTTTCTGGTATCGGTGCAAGAGTAAGTTTACTTTCTTCATTAGGTTGTCAACCTCCTGCGGCTGCATCTACTTTTACATTTGGCTCTTTAACTACTATTACGATTCCTTGCGGATCGGCTACTCCTGCAACTGCCAATTTAACCACTACTTCCATTGGAGGATTTAACACTCCTATTAATTTAACTTATACGCCTAGTATTATTGGTACAACAGTAGCCATTGGAACCAATCCACTTACACCAGGCAGCAGTTCAACCGTTACTTTGAATAATGCTAGCTCAATGACGCCTGGAAGAGACACTATTTTTATTACGGGTGTTGCTGGAGTAGTTACCCAAAAAGATACCATTGTATTTGTTGTTCAGCCAGGCACTGCCCCTACTATCTCTTCTCAACCTACCAATCAAATTGTTTGTGTTGGTGACAATGCTACATTTAATGTTACAGCATCAGGAGCAGGAACACTTTCTTATCAATGGCAAGTGAGTACAAATGGGGGTACTACTTTTACGAATGTGGCTTCTGGTGGGAATACTAATTCATATTCAATAGCTGCTGTTACCTCTTCGCAAAATGGATATAAATACCAAGTAATTGTTTCTACTATATGCGGTACCGTTACAAGTGCTATTGTAACACTTACTGTTAATACTCCTCCTGCTATAACTACCCATCCTTCTAGTGCAACTGTTTGCGTTGGTAGTAACAATACCTTTACGGCGGCTGCTACTGGCACAGGAATTACATATCAATGGCAGGTAAACACAGGGAGTGGATTTACGAATGTGGCTTCTGGCGGAACAAGTGCTACTTATACTCTTAATAACATTACTGCTGTTCAAACTGGCTATCAATATCAAGTAGTTGTATCAGGCACCTGCCCTACTACTGCTACTTCAACTCCTGCAACGCTTACAGTAACAACCGCTCCCTTAGCTCCTACAGCAACAGTAACGGCACAGCCTAGTTGTGCTGTTGCAACTGGAACGATTACGGTAACTGTTCCTGCAAATGGATCAGGTGTAAGTTATACGGTTACAGGTACCAATCCTGTAACATCAGCACAAAGCAATGCAACAGGTGTTTGCACAGCTCTTGCTCCGGGTGTATATTCGGTTATCACCACTGTGGGAGGTTGTCCTTCTCCAGCTATATCATTAACGGTGACTGCATCGCCTATTACTCCTACTGCTCCTACAGCTACTGTAACGGCTCAGCCTACTTGCGCTGTTGCAACAGGTACG
>CANFJP010000111.1 GCA_947447485.1 Chitinophagaceae bacterium | reverse complement strand
TTACCTGACCAGTAGACAAATCTACTTGACGAATATTCATCCAAATAAAATCATTGTTGCCATTTCCCGTGATAGAAAATGTTTTGCTTGCTTGCTGAGCAGAAACAGAAAAAGAGAATGCAATGAGTGAGCAGGTAAGAATAAATTTGTTGTTCATACATGAAGATTTTAGAAAATTTTTCAATTAAAAAAACTTACATATTACAAAACGAATGTACAAAAAAATAACTGAGATTCCAATAGGCTTTTAATAAAAATGATCATGATTTAGATCAATCGGCTTCATTTCAAACAGATTGAATTGAAAGATGATTCACGTCATAAAAAGCCGACTTTGACTCGCCTAGATGGTTATTGATGATAACTAATTAATCCCACCATAGGACTTTTTAATACTTTCCCTAATTGCAACTCATATGAGTCACATAATTCTTTTAATATGTCTCTAAATCCATATGCAACGCTTCCCACAAAATTAATAGGCATGGTCCAGCTTTCCCGATACTTATAAATATGATTAAAGAAAAAATCATTCAACCCGTCTTCAATAATATTTTCTACCATAAAATGGCTCCTGTTTTCTACTAAGAATTGAGCAAAACTTGCGAGATATCGATTGGGCAAAGGCTTTTTATATACTGCATCAAGAATTTCGGTAACACTGGTCTTGTAGGTTGAATTAAATCGATCCATCAATTCGACATCGAAAGTGTTGTATAAATAATATTGCAGTACTTTTTTCCCTAAGTAAGTTCCACTCCCCTCGTCTCCCAACACATAACCAAGTCCGGGGCTGTTTTTAACTATTTTCTTGCCATTATAATAACAGGAATTTGATCCTGTACCCAAAATGCAAGCAATTCCTTTAGATTGACCGCACAATGCCTTTGCCGCGCCTGCTAAATCATGATCTACTGTTATCTTCGCTTTAGGGAAAACGGCTTTGATAGACTGTCTAATCATTTTCACATTCGCCGGATTACTACACCCTGTTCCATAAAAGAAAATTTCAGTTGGAACATTTTTTTTGAGCTTGGGCAACAACTCCTTTACTAATATAGCCTGCACTTGAGCAGCATCGAGAAAATAAGGACTTATCCCTTGGGTGCTTACTGTAATCTTTTTTTTGCCTTGTAGCAGACACCATTCAGTTTTCGTAGAACCGCTATCAGCAATTAATTTAATAGACATTAGTTGATTTTTATTTCGGGATCAAGTTATAACATTCAAATGAAACAGTTACAAAAATTAGAAGGTTGGAAACAAAAATTTAACTTTGCTTCCACAAATCAACATATACAAGATTGAATTTGTCAAAATACACACACAATGGATAAAAAGAAATTACATATTTGGATGCCCCTATTGCTAAGTCTTTCTATGGTTGCAGGGATTTTTATTGGATTCAAAATGCACGACAGCATTCCAGGAAATGATTTTTTTTATCTCGAAAAACGAAGAACACTTCAGGAAGTGCTTGACCTCATACAAAATAAGTATGTAGACAAAGTAGACACGGATGCACTTACGGATACAGCTATTTATTCGATACTCAACCAACTTGATCCGCATTCAGTATTTATTCCAGCAAATGAATTAGAAGCAATAAACGAGGATATACAAGGAAGCTTTTTTGGTGTAGGAATTGAGTTTGAAATATTTGATGATACATTGAATGTAACGTCTGTTATCAAGGACGGGCCTGGTTTTAAGGCTGGGATAAAAGCAGGCGATAAATTTATACAAGCGAATGGAGTGACCATTGCTGGAGCCAACATGAGTTCAGATTCTATAAGAAATATATTAAGAGGCAACCGAGGCAGTTTGTTGAAAGTAGAAATAATCAGAGCAGATAAAAAAATATCTATTCCAATTGCGAGAGACATGGTTTCTGTGAATAGTATTGATGCAGCCTATATGGCTGACAAAGAAACAGGATATATAAAACTTATTAAATTTTCTACTCAAACGTATAGAGAGTTTATGATTGCATTGGAAGACTTAAAAAAACAAGGACTAAAAAAATTAATCCTAGATCTTAGGGGAAATGGCGGTGGAGTACTGGATGAAGCAGTGGACATTGCAGATGAATTTCTGGAAGGAGATAAATTAATTACTTATACAGAAGGTGTTCATATGCCCAAAAAAGAATACCGCTGTAGAAGAGAAGGACAATTTGAAAAGGGATCCCTCGTTGTGCTGTGCGACGAAGGAAGCGCAAGTGCAAGTGAAGTATTGATGGGTGCGTTGCAAGACTGGGAAAGAGCTACCATCATTGGTCGCACAAGTTTTGGCAAAGGATTGGTGCAAGAACAATATGACCTAAGCGATCATAGTGCCATCAGACTTACCATCGCTCGATATTACACACCTTCTGGTAGAAGCATTCAACGTTCTTATTCAAACGGAGGGAGCGCCTATTATAAAGAAATTGCAAATCGTTACACCAATGGTCAATCAACCAATCAAGATTCTATCAAACACGATTCTTCAAAAGTATTTGTAACCTCCTCTGGGAAAAAAGTATATGGCGGCGGAGGCATCAATCCTGATTATTTTATTCCTTTAGATACCAGCCTATTCAACGAATCTACTGCTACTATTTTTTCTAAAGGGACCGTAAGTCATTTTGCTTACCAATATGTACAGAATAATATTTCACAAATTCAACAATATAAAAATGCACAGGAATTCACTAATAGCTTTACGTTAAATGATCTGTCATGGAAACAATTTGAACAAGCTGTGATGAGAGATTCCATCCATATCAATAAAATCACTCCACTAGAAAAGACCTATATTTTAAACTCAATAAAAGCATACATCGCCCGGCGAACATGGGGAAATACAGGATATTATGAATCCATCAATACCCACGATGATTATATTAAAAAAGCATTGGAGTTATTAGGAACAAAATAATTACACCCGATTGTTTCTTTTGAAAAAATAATAAAACGGAATGCCTGTCAACATCAAACAAACGCCAAACATTGTTTGCTTTGGCTGCTCAATACAGGTGTTGGCCAACAATGCCAATGAGAAAACAATAAACAAAATAGGCACTACGGGATAGCCAATCAAACGGGCACTGATCTTTCCCTTTCTTTTCATTTGAATCAATCCTATCGCAAGCAACGCGTAGAATAAAAATCCAGCAAACACAATGATATCAGTGAGCATATCAAAAGTGCCACTAAAAACGAGTAAACAGCTAATAACCATTGAAATTATCAACGACACATGAGGGGTATTGAATCGAGGATGAGTATTGGCGGCTTGCTTAAAGAAAAAACCATCCTGCGCCATTTTGTAGTACAAACGAGCATACGTTATAATCAATCCATTCAACGCGCCGAAAGTACTTAGCAGAATAAGTATAGAAATAAATATAGATCCGTTTTTCCCCATGATAGTTGCCGCCACAACACTTGCAGCAATATCGTTTTCACTCAATGCCGCCATTTTATTTAAGGGCAGCACTTTCATAAAGGCAACATTGATTAGTAGATACAACAACATAACGATTGATACGCCCGCAATAATAGCCACAGGCACATTCTTCTTGGGGTCTTTGATTTCTCCCGATACAAAAGAAACATTCAACCATCCATCGTATGCCCAAAAAGCACTGAGCATGGCTGCAAAAAAGACTCCAATAAACCCTTCCCCACTATGAATGGAGCTGGCCATTTTTATTTCGTGTACCCCATTCCGTGAATCATAAAAAAAGAAGCCAAGAATTATCAACAATACGATGCCTCCTATTTTCAAATAGGTAACACCATTGTTTAACGCAGCCCCTTTTTTGGTTCCTCTGTAATTTACCCATGTTAAAAACATGATCATACAACAAGCGATGATCTTAATGCCTGAATTTGAAAAAGGAAAAATAAACCCGCCAAAGTTGATGTCTTTTAAACTTGTTAATGGATCGCCTATTGGAATCAATGCATTAAAAGATTGAGTAAAAATAAAAGCGATGGCTGCAATCGATGCACTGCCTATGATGGTAAAACTTGCCCAACCAAAAAGAAAGGCAGTAAAATTTCCGAAAATAATTCGAAGGTATTCATACTCCCCACCCGATTCTGTTGTTAAATCGGCAAGTCCTGAAATCGTAAAGGCACCCAACATTGTAACAATCCCCGCAATAACCCAAGCGCCCAAAATATCGATTTCGCTTAATCCAGATGCTGCCATGGGGGCAATCTTTTTGAAAATGCCCGACCCAATCATAATACCTGCAACCAACATGATGCCGCTCGTTAATCCCAATACTCTTTTAAGAGAGGTTGGAGGCTTGTCTAGGCGAGGCAAATTGTTTTTAAGCATACTCATATTCAACTATAAAAGATTTAAGAAGACGAACAAGTCAACATAAATAAGATTGAATCAAAACGAATATAATAAGTATTAAATGATTATTGTATAAACGACCGATTTTTTCAATAGCAATGAAGGCCTTAAAAATAGCATTATTAAAAAACGTGGCACATCCTAAAATTATTACCTTTGGCGAAAATCAACATATTATGTGGTCAAATAGCATTTTAGACGCAATCGGAAACACCCCATTAATTAAGTTAAATAAAATAACCAAAGATCTTCCTTGTACCATACTTGCAAAGGTTGAATACTTCAACCCGGGTAACTCTATTAAAGATAGAATGGCATTGAAAATGCTGGAAGTAGCTGAAAAAGAAGGAAAGATAAAACCAGGTGGCACTATCATTGAAGGCACCAGTGGAAATACAGGTATGGGACTAGCACTTGCCGCATGTGTAAAAGGATACCATTGCATTTTTACCACCACCGATAAACAATCCAAAGAAAAAGCAGATATTCTAAAAGCTGTTGGCGCAGAAGTAATTGTATGCCCCACGAATGTAGAACCAGAGGATCCTCGTTCATACTACTCTGTATCTAAAAGATTGGCTACTGAAATTCCTAATTCTTGGTATGTAAATCAATACGACAACTTAGCCAACAGGCAAGCGCATTACGAGCAAACAGGCCCTGAAATTTGGGAGCAAACTGAAGGTAAAGTAACGCATCTTGTAGTGGCTACTGGAACGGGAGGCACAATAGTAGGAACAGGTAAATATTTAAAAGAAAAAAATCCTAATATAAAAGTATGGGCGATTGATAGCTACGGCTCTTTGCTTAAAAAATATTTTGAAACAGGTGAGCTAGATCAAAACG
>CANFJP010000110.1 GCA_947447485.1 Chitinophagaceae bacterium | reverse complement strand
CTATAAATTTCCCATCGGCAGTCATTTTTGAAGTTTTATCTTCAAAATTATACGGACCTTTTTCTTTTGGATAATAGGCAAGATCAAAAGTTACCAATTGACTTTCCCCAAACCCAGTAGTACGTTGCGGGAAAATTTCTTTTTGATAAACAGGTCTTACTCTTGGATCGCTCAGTTCGTTTCTATCCCGTATTGGATTATTTGCAGCATCTATCTGCTGTAAAGTTTGTTCAATTTGATACCATGATATTTTCGCTCTGTTCTTTCCGTAATCCAAATTATTATTGGCCGTTGCTTCTGGGAATAGCTCATTTCCAAATTGATCAGACGCACCTGCTGGCGTAGAAGCCAATGCCCAACTTATAAGAGGGAATCTTAAATCAATACCAGATTTGCTTCCTTCAAAATCATCGATGTACACAACGCCATTGCTACCTTTTCCAATCTGTGGAGCATGGCCTGGCTTAAGCACCGCCCCTTCTGCATAGGCATTCAGTGTTGAAGGCGCAGTGGTAGAATAAAAAGGAAGTTTGTCTAATAATTTAGTGAGCCTTGGCATCTCTTTCCTATAATTCGCATCTAGACCATACATTGCATTTTTGATAGGCTCCTCATTATAATTCACCTTGGTGAAGAAAGGACGCTCTCCCAAACGAACGATACTACCGCCAAAGGATAACTGCTCTTTTGCAGAAGTTTTTGCCAAATAATCTAATCTAAGTCCGAGATAATTTTTCTGTTGTAAGCCGAAAGTTGCATTGTTTTCGAAATTCACCTGCACGGGTAATCCTGCATTTAGAATAGCTTGATTGGTCATTTTAATGGTGCCAAGATCATAATTAATATCATAGTCTACTCCTTCCTGCAATGTTCTTCCACCTGCGGTAACAATAACAGAACCCTTTGGAATATTATATCCTATACTAATATCGGAAGATCCTGAAGTCTTAGCCGTTCCCTTTAGCACAAATCTATTTAAGTTGGGATATTGCTGCGCAACTGCTTTGATAGAATCGTACAATGCATAGTATAGTGTATCCTTAGCAGTTATAGGAATGGTGTTGTAAATATTAGCAGCCAAATCTTTTCCGAATGGCTGCAGTACAGGAAAAACCACTCTGCTGTATTGCGATACTACTGTAAATCCCTCCACATAATCAAACACTCCATCAGGCTGAGGATCAAGCTGGCTATTCAATCGGTCAAGGTTTATCAATGATATGATCGGCGCACCTAAATTTTTGTCTCCAAAGGGAACATATCTTTTGGCGCCTAGTCCTGGTTCTTGATACAACACGTCTAGTTTGAAATCTGTAGAAGACAATGTGCCGTATCCAATTGTATACACATTCTTCATCATCAAATTCCACATAGGTAAAGCCGGACGCTGAGAAGTAGATTTTAATAATTTTAAGAAAAGTACTTTCTGTGTAGCCGAAGTACTATCTGGAGGAACATCCTGAGAAAATTCACCCACTTGATAAATACGACCATTGTAAGAATATTGATATGCAACTCCTAATACTTCATCCGTTTGTAAAGGCTGGCTAATCGACAACATCCCCAATTGACGATTGAAAGTATACTGAGTAGAATCTAATTTTCTTGCAAAAGTTTTTTCAAAATCCTGAACAGGATTTAACCCAATATTAATTAAGTTATTAAATACCATCGCAGGATCGCGCGATCCTGATTGATTAATTACTTTAGTAAGCAAATCATTGGTTGCATTTGAAGGAACAACCTGACTAGTAAGCACATTCACCAAGGGTGGCGCAAGATAGGGCTGCACTTCAGCAAGATCAGCCAATCCAACCACATCTCTTGTTTCTGTAGTGGTACCATTTTTATTGGTTACCCAAACTTCCATTCTTAACACTTGCACAGGCGATGAAATCGCAGGAAGATTCGACATTACTTTATTGTAATTGTCTTTGAAATATTGTGCTACTAAGAAATGCCTGTTTTCTTCATACTCATCTGCTTTGATTTCAAAAGGAGTGGAAGAAGTTCCACCTTGTAAATTTACACTTTGACGTTGTGATTTTTGGTTGGCCAAAACACCCGTTACAAACAGTTTGCCAAATTGCAATTGCGTTTTTAAGCCGAACAATTGCTGCGCTCCAGGTATGAGTGTTCCTCTTGCCGGAAAAGACACCGTACCCGCTTCAAAGCGCTTAAGGATTTCATCATCTTTTCCTGTATAATCCAATTTAAGTTGATTGTCGAGATCGAAATTGGCAAGCGTATTATAATTGATAGGAAATTTAAGTTTGTCTCCTATGTTGGCATTTACATTTAATTGCGCATTCATTTGAAAATCCAATCCCCCATTCTTTCTTGCTCGTTCTGGTAAAGTTGGATTGTCGATGCGTTGACCTTGATAGCCGGCAGAAATATCTACATTTCCCTGAGGAACAATTTCGATTTTCCCATTGCCAAACAATCGATTGAAAAGATTGTCAGATAGCGACAACTTAGGTTTTGAAAATTTTCCGCGATTTAATATACTGGTAGTATTCGCTCTTTTTTTAAAATAATCAATCTCTGATTGTCGATATACCAATTGCCAATACTCATCAAAGGAATAAGTAATAGGTGTTCTATAATAGCGAGTGCCAATTTTTTCATACACAACATATTGATGAGTTGTATAATCAAATACGATTGAGTCTTTTAAATTAGAAGGTCTAAATAAATCAAATGTAGTAGTAGGATTATTAGAGAAATTATCTCCTCTGGTGTCTGTTAACGGATAAGGAAGCGAAGTGGGATTGATAATGGTATCCTGGCGACCAGTTGAGTTGATTGCATAAGCAACAGAAGGTGTTTGACTAATAAGCAAACACATGAACATTCCTACACCATAATGACGGAGCAGTAAATAAAGATTTTTGTTAAGCAACATTCGGCGAATCAGTTAATGTAGAGTTTTCTCAAATGGCTTTTAATGCTTTTTTTATTAATTCTTCTAAAATGATGATGCCTGGTTCTGCTCGCATAATCTTTTGTATTGATTGTTCGGCTTGTATCCTAGAAATACCGAGTGCTGTCATTGCTGTTAACGCATCCCTTTCCATTCTATTGCCTGCATTCATCACTATATCTTGCGATCCTGAATATTTGCCCACTTTGTCTTTCAACTCAAGTACAAGTCTTTCAGCAGTTTTCTTACCAATTCCTTTCACTCGCTCAATCAAATTAACGTCACCTTGAATAATTGCCTTGCTAATTTCATCTGGTTTCATAGAAGAAAGCATCATCCTGGCAATTGAAGCCCCAATTCCTGAAACACTGATCAACAATAAAAATATATCCTTCTCCTCTTTATCAAAAAAACCAAATAACACATGAGCATCTTCCTTTACCTGCAAATGAGTATATAATCTGCCTTCATGAAGGGCCTGAATAGCACTAAAAGTGTTCAAGCTGATATTCAATTCATACCCCACTCCATTAACATCCACATAAACCTGAGCTGGACTTTTATAAGTAAATTTTCCCTGCAAATAAGCGTACATATAATCTTAGTCTGTAATTAGCGAAAATAAGGATATTTTGTGAGCCTTTACGTTAAAAAAGGCATCAAGTTTTTTTCCATTAAATTTGCAAGAGTACACACGAAAAAATCAATTATGACAAAAATCAATGCGGCCATTACTGCGGTTGGGGGATATGTACCAGAATATCGTTTAACGAACAAAATCCTGGAAACAATGATAGATACCACTGATGAATGGATCAAAACCCGTACAGGAGTAGAAGAAAGAAGAATTCTCAAGGGTGAGGGCTTGGGAACGAGCGATTTGGGCGTGGGGGCAGTAAATGATTTATTGAAAAAAAGAGGCATTTCTCCCGATGAAATCGACTGTTTAATTTGTGCCACTGTCACTCCTGATATGTTTTTCCCTGCCACTGCTAATATCATTTGTGATAAAGTGGGTATCAAAAATGCCTTTGGATTTGATGTAGGGGCTGCTTGTTCGGGCTTTTTATTCGCCCTTACAACTGGAAGTTCCCTAATTGAAAGCGGACGTTATAAGAAAGTTATTGTGGTAGGCGCAGATAAAATGAGCAGTATAGTTGATTATAGCGATCGTACCACTTGTGTTATTTTTGGCGATGGAGCTGGAGCGGTATTACTCGAAGCTACTGACGAAGGAGTTGGAGTATTAGACAGTTTATTAAGAAGCGATGGAAGCGGTCGTCCACATTTGCATATGAAAGCAGGCGGTTCAGCCAAGCCTTCTTCTATAGAAACTGTTTTAGCAAAAGAACATTATATCTATCAAGAAGGTCAGGTAGTTTTTAAATTCGCAGTGAAGGGAATGGCTGATATTAGTTATGATTTGATGCAAAAAAATAATTTAACTGCTGATGATATAGCCTGGCTTGTTCCACATCAAGCAAATCTTAGAATCATTGATGCAACAGCCAATCGAATGAATCTTCCAAAAGAAAAAGTGATGATTAACATTCAAAAATACGGCAATACAACAGCAGGCACCATTCCTTTATGTTTGTGGGACTGGGAAAAGAAATTAAAAAAAGGAGACAATATTATTTTAGCAGCATTTGGCGGTGGCTTCACTTGGGGTGCTACCCTCGTTAAATGGGCTTATGATAGCAAATAACATTTCAACTTGTCTTTTGAAAAGAATTAGAAATGCTTGAATTATGAAAAAGACAATCTTATTTATTCTTTTTGCATTAGGCGTTTTTGTTAGCCATGCTCAATACACTAGGTATATTGTTGTATTGAAGGACAAGGGAAGCAATCCTTTTTCTTTGAGCAATCCCTCTGTATACCTTTCCCAGCGTGCCATTGATAGAAGAGTACGATATAATATAAACATTGATAGTACCGATCTTCCTGTAACCCCTAGGTACGTTGATAGTATTCGATTGTCCGGAAACGTTACCATATTAAATGTATCAAAGTGGCTGAATGAAATTTCAATAGAAACGATCGATGCAGCAGCATTGATTAAAATTAATTCATTCCCCTTTGTAAAAAACACTCAACCCATTGCAGCAAGATCTTCAATTACTAGAGTAAACAAGATTGCCAATGCCCCTTTGATTGACATTCCATCTATTGTGCCCGCAATACAACAAAACCTAGTTGACGTATACAATTATGGAAAATCAAATGGACAGATCAAAATACATCAAGGAGAATTTTTACACAACCATGGTTTTAGAGGAGAAGGAATGCAATTGGCGATGTTAGATGG
>CANFJP010000109.1 GCA_947447485.1 Chitinophagaceae bacterium | reverse complement strand
TCGCCCCATTGCTTTTATAGATTTAGAAACCACCGGTGTCAATCTATCTTCAGATAGAATTGTAGAAATAGCAATCATTAAAGTACTTCCTGATAATACCCGTCAGGTTAAAAGAAAATTGATTAATCCAGAAATGGCTATCCCCAAGGTTTCAAGTGATATTCATGGTATTACTGATGACATGGTAAAGGACGCTCCTACTTTTAAAGAAGCTGGAAATGAAATCAAGCAGTTCTTAGAAAGTTGTGATTTGGGTGGATACAATAGCAATCGTTTTGATATCCCTTTGTTAATGGAAGAATTTCTAAGAGCAGGAATGGAGGTAGATCTTAGCGATAGAAAAATGGTAGATGTGCAGCATATTTTTTATTCAATGGAACCAAGAACCCTCACAGCGGCCTATCGTTTTTATTGCAATAAAGAATTAGAAAATGCGCACAGTGCAGAAGCAGATGTGAGTGCTACTATTGACGTGTTAATGAGTCAAGTAGAGAGATATCAACAATTGGGGAATTCTGTTGATACTATTCTGTCTGTTATTGGAGAAGAAAAAATTGTTGATTATGCTCGTAGGTTTTCTTTTGATGATAAAGGGGAAGAAGTATTCAATTTTGGAAAATACAAAGGCCAATCAGTGAGTCAAGTTTTGAAAAGCCAGCCACAATATTACGATTGGATGATGAAAGGAGATTTCCCCCTTCATACCAAACAGAAATTAACGGAGATTCTTAATAGAACATTATTAAAGAATATTTAACCTTACTGATATTTATTTAGTATGCTATAATTGTTTTATATACTATTTTTGGCTACTTAAATTCATTTGCGTTACTTGGAAAAAATTGTAATCATACCCACGTTCAATGAAAAAGAAAACATTGAATCAATAATAAATGCAGTCATTGGGCTACAGCAGAATTTTCATATACTTATTATTGATGATGGCTCTCCAGATGGGACTGCTGCTATTGTGAAATCTCTTTTCAATAAATACCCCGGACAATTATTTTTAGAAGAAAGAAAAGGTAAACTTGGATTGGGTACAGCATATATCCATGGATTTAACTGGTGTTTACAAAAAGGATATGATTTCATTTTTGAAATGGATGCAGATTTTTCACACAACCCCAACGATTTACCTCGTCTTTACCAAAGCTGTGTGGATGGAGCCAGCGTAGCTGTTGGGTCGCGTTATATTAAAGGGGGCGCTTTAGAAAATTGGCCATTAGATAGAATTATTCTTTCCAAAGGTGCGTCGTTGTATACACGCATCATCACTTGCCTTCCCGTAATGGATCCTACTGCAGGCTTTGTTTGTTATAAAAGAGAAGTATTAGAAAAAATGAATCTCAGCAATATCAGATTTATTGGGTATGCTTTCCAAATTGAAATGAAATTTACTGCTTGGAAATTAGGATTCGCTATTGATGAAGTTCCCATCACATTTATTGACCGAAAATTAGGCTCAAGTAAAATGAATAAAGGAATTATTAAGGAAGGTGTACTCGGAGTTATTCAATTAAAATGGATGAGCTTGAAGAAGGATTACTTTAAGAGAATGTCTAATTAAAGATCGTTCAAGATTTAATTTTTAACGTTCTGTGTTTTTAAGCTGCTATACATTCTGGCTAACTTATTAAACTTTTCCAACCACTACAACCTTTTAAACAATCAATTAAACCTTATACGCAGGATGAAACTGCTGTAAGGTAGATCTTAGAAAATCTCTATCTAAATGCGTATAAATCTCTGTAGTGGTAATGCTTTCATGTCCTAACATTTCCTGCACGGCACGCAAATCTGCGCCCCCTTCTACAAGATGCGTTGCAAAAGAGTGTCGAAAGGTATGAGGAGATACATTCTTTTTGATGCCTGCTATTTTTACTAGTCCTTTTAATATTAGAAATATCATTACCCTTGAAAGTGAATTCCCTCTTCTGTTGAGAAATAAAAAATCTTCTTGTCCAGTTTTGATATTTATTTTGTTTCTATTATTGTTTCGATACAAGTTGATGAATTTGATTGCGTCAGAACCAATGGGAACCAATCGTTGCTTATCTCCCTTGCCAATGACTTTAATGAATCCTACATCAAGGTATAAACTACTTATCTTGAGGTTTACTACTTCACTAACACGCAAGCCACAACTATACATTGTTTCAAAAATAGCTTTATTGCGCCCACCTTCTGGCTTGCTTAAATCAATGGCAGCTATTATTTGTTCGATTTCTTCAAATGCCAAGGTATCAGGCAGCAATCTTTTTAATTTGGGAGATTCCAGCAATACAGTGGGATCCTTTTCTGAGATTTGTTCTAGTAAGCAATATTTATAAAAACTTCTCATTCCTGATATGATTCTTGCTTGAGAAGAAGCTGTCATACCCAATTCATGAATCCATTTTAAAAATAGCTCTAACTCTTTTAAGTCTATATCAGTGGGAGTAATGGTAAGATTCTTAAACAATAGATATTCCGTAAACTTGTTGATATCATGCATATATGCCTCTACCGAATTATCAGATAGAGATTTTTCTAACTGCAACCATGCTTTATATCCTTTTTTGTATGCTTCCCACATAATTTACAATATCTTCTACAATTTATGATTGTTCAATAAAATTAAACATTATTTTCGCCGTTCAATTTATTTACCCATATTAAATCTATACATGCTCCCCGTTAATTTCAGATCATTTAGAAGAAAATTATCTATCAACAGAAAATCGTTTCGTAGTTTCCTAAATAAAACAGCAAAAAATTCCCCTCGTGGAATTGATACCATTAGTGCCATCGTTGAAAAAGAAGTGTGGGAAGAAGTTGATTGCCTGTCATGTGCCAATTGTTGTAAAAAAATGACCCCTACTTTTACAAAGCAAGATCTTAAGAGAATTTCTTCTCATTTCAAACAAACTCCTGATGAATTCAGGAAGCAATGGTTGAGAAAAGACCGTAATAAAGATTTAATTAACAAAAGCGAACCTTGTCAGTTTTTAAATCTTAAAGACAATAAGTGTTCTATTTATGCTATTCGTCCGGCTGATTGCTCAGGATTCCCTCATTTAGCAAAGAAGAAATGGAGTGAATATGCTCATGTACATAAGCAGAACATTGATTTTTGTCCGGCTACCTACAAATTAGTGGAGAAAATGATTGAACGAGTGGCGGTATAATATCAATTTACAGGTACACATCTTCAATTAAATAATAAGTAACTGTGGGATTCAGCGTAATAGCCAATACGTCAAATTGAATCATTTCCCATTGTGGCTGTTCAAATAGGAATACTTCTGCCGCATTAATAAGATAATTAATTTTCATCATGGATATTTTATCATCTGGGTATCCATATCGATTATTGGAGGCAGTTTTTACCTCTATAAAATGAAGTGTATTGTTTTTGGTAGCAATAATATCTATTTCCCAATGACGTTGTCTCCAATTTTTAAACAATATTTGGTATCCTTTATCTTCAAAATACATTGCAGCCAATTGTTCTCCTAGCTTCCCTATTAGCATATGTTTTGCCATAAATAAATGTAAAAAATTACAATATTAACAGCATGAGGATAAAAGCATTCAGATAAGATGAAAAAACTATATATAAATCCCTATTTTTGTCAAAATGGAAGCTTATATGAATCAAAATAAAATAAACATCATCATTGGATCTTTACTGGTGATTTTCGCTGCAGTGCTTAAAGTATTGACTTTCCCTCAAAGCTTCAATCCAATTATCGCCATTTCTTTGTTTAGCGGTGTGGTGATCAGTGATAAAAAAATGGCTTTTGCGATGCCGTTGTTGGCAATGTTTGCTTCAGATCTTCTACTAGAAATTTTCAATATTGCTCCAGGATTTTATGGAATAGCGCAAATAGGCAACTATGCGGCATTGCTATTTGTAACGATACTTGGATTTAGCATGAAAAAAATCAACACGATGAATGTTGTTGGATATTCAATAGTATCTTCTTTTCTATTCTTTTTATTAAGCAATACTAATTGCTTCTTGTTTGATACCATTACCTACGAAAAAAGCATTGGGGGCTGGGCTGCTTGTTTGGCTGCAGGAATTCCTTTTGTAAAAAATGGATTGTTGGCTGACCTTTGTTTTAGTGCAATTTTATTCAGTAGTTATACTGTAGGCATGAAATATGTGGGCAAAAAAGCAATGGCTGAATAATTACTAGGTTACGTTCTCCTCATACCATTCGTCTTTCAATAAATTCTTTCCGTCTGCTGCTGCAGTAGCTAGTTCATCGCAATGATTGTTGTACTTATTATCTGCATGACCTTTTACCCATACCATTTTTATTGGGTAATGCTGAGAGATTTCATAATACTCTTTCCATAAGTCGCTGTTCTTCTTTCCTCCCTTAAAATTAGTTTTAATCCAATTCTTTAACCATCCTTCCTCAATTGCTCTTACAACATACTGACTATCGGAATAAATCATAATAGGAATATCTTTTTTATTAACTGCTTTCACACCAGCAATAACCGCCATTAGCTCCATCCTATTGTTAGTAGTTAATCTATACCCTTGTGATAATTCTTTTCGATGAATTCCATACATCATGATTACTCCATAGCCTCCCGGCCCTGGATTCCCCCTAGATGAACCGTCTGTATATATGGTAATCATTTAATTATTTTGGTAAAAAATTAATTAAGCAAAAGCATTCATGCATTATACTTGCATCACCCCTGTTTTAAATTCTTCTATAGTGGGATTGTGATCAGCCGCAGCAATTCCTTCTGATATTACCCTTCTTGTTTCTGCTGGATTTATAATTGCATCTACCCATAAGCGTGCTGCAGCATAAAAAGGCTTTGTTTGTTTGGTATAGTTATCCGTAATTCGGTCAAGGATTTCTTTTTCTTGTTCGGCTGTTACTATTTCTCCTTTTGATTTCATGGCCGCCACTTGAATTTGAAGCATTGTTTTTGCTGCTTGTTCTCCACCCATCACTGCAATTTTTGCTGAAGGCCAAGCATAAATAAATCTTGGATCATAGGCCTTGCCACACATAGCGTAATTGCCTGCTCCATATGAGTTTCCTACAATGATAGTGATTTTAGGAACAACAGAATTAGCCACTACGTTTACTAATTTGGCGCCATCTTTTATTATTCCAGAATGCTCACTTCTACTTCCCACCATAAAGCCTGTTACATCTTGTAAAAAAACCAATGGAACTTTCTTCTGATTACAATTCATTATAAAACGCGCCGCTTTATCAGCACTGTCATTATATATAACCCCACCCATTTGCATTTCACCCGTCTTGCTTTTAACTACAATTCTTTGATTGGCTACAATGCCTACCGCCCAACCATCTACTCTTGCATAACCGCAAACAATGGTTTTGCCATAATCTTGTTTAAACT
>CANFJP010000108.1 GCA_947447485.1 Chitinophagaceae bacterium | reverse complement strand
AAATTGGTGGTGATTATTTCTATTCTTGTTATAGGAATAGTAACATTAGTGTATCAATTTTGTAAAAGCAACCAACATGTAATAAAAGCTTCAAATCAAAAAGATGCAGCGCTATTCGCTAGTAAGGACACCAATCAATACTGGCAACCGAAAGACATCAATCTTATCACTGACAAAGATTTGAAGGAAAAAGTTGAATATGGTAAAGAACTGATTGCTCATACTGCTGTATACCTGGGGCCCAATGGAAGTGTTTCGAAAAGTACGAATGGATTAAATTGTCAGAATTGTCATTTGAGTGCAGGCACGGTGATTTTTGGCAATAACTACGGATCTGTAAATTCGCTCTATCCAAAATTCAGAGCTCGAAGTGGGTCTATTGAAAATTTATATAAAAGAGTAAATGATTGTATTGAAAGAAGTTTGAATGGCAAAGCAATTGATTCTAATAGCAAACAGATGCAGTCAATTGCAGCATACATTAATTATATAGGATCCAACGTTGACAAAGGTAAAAAAGCAGTGGGATCTGGGTTTAAAGAATTGGCGTATCTTGATAGAGCTGCTAATATTGATAATGGAAGAGCTGTATACGAAGCTAAATGCCAAAGCTGTCATCAAGCAGATGGCATGGGAAAGCTCAATGAAACAAAAAATGAATTTCTTTTTCCTGCTTTATGGGGAGATCATAGTTTTAATGATGGCGCGGGTTTGTATAGAATAAGCAATTTTGCAAAATATGTAAAATACAATATGCCTCAGGGGACAACATATAAGAATCCCATTTTGTCGGATGAAGAAGCCTGGGATGTTGCCGCTTTCGTGAATTCACAACCAAGGCCACATAAAAATGTTCCGAATGATTGGCCAGACATTTCAAAAAAACCGGTGGATCATCCATTTGGACCCTATGCAGATCAATTTTCAGAAGTACAGCATAAATATGGTCCTTTTAAAGCTATCGCAGATCAACAGAAAAAAAAGGATGCAGTAAAAAAATAATCATGTCAAAAAACAGAAGAGATTTTTTAAAGAAAATTGGATTGCTGGGTGGAGCAGGACTGGTATCTTCTACCCCTCTGCATGCTGCAATATCAACAACCATAAAAAAGGAAGAAGAGGAAAGTAAAAGATCTTTCAAAATCAACATTCTTCAAACCACAGATGTACATTGTCAGATTCATCCACATGATGAATTGTTTTGGGAAAATGATAAAGCTGTATTCAGAAAAACAGGAGGGTACGCTTTTTTGCGCAGCTATTTTGAACAAGAAAAACGCAACAATCCCCATACCTTTTTAATAGATACGGGAGATATGTTTCAGGGCAGTGAATTGTCTGTAAAAACAACAGGGAAAGCAATGGTGCCCATTTTGAATGAAATGGGATATGATTTATTCCTACCGGGCAACTGGGAGGTGATTTATTATAAAAAAGCAATGCAAACTTTAATGGGAGCCTTACTCGCTCCGAAAGTTTGTGCCAATATGTACCATGATTTGGGTGATGAAAAAAGAGGTGAGCTAATCTTTCAACCCTATCACATTTGGGCTGTAAAAGGCATTAAAATAGGATTTATTGGCTATACAGACCCGCTCGTTCCTATTCGGCAATCACCGAATTATTCAAAAGGAATTATTTATACTAAGCCTGAAGAAAATATTGCACATTATATTGATATTTTAAAAAACCAAGAGCAATGTTCCTTTATAATTGTAGTAGCACATCTTGGATTATCGCAGCAGCTAAGCCTAGCAGATATGGAAGCTTGTAAAGGAGTGGATTATATTATGGGAGGAGATACTCATGAAAGAGTTCGCACTCCTATCCAATGCAAATATGCTAAGGTAGTGGAGCCCGGTGCTTTTGGATCTTTTGTAGGCAAATTGGAGTTAACTGTGAAAAACGGCGTCATCGTAAAAGACGACTATCATTTAGAAGAAATCAATACTACGTCACTACAACCCTCTACAACCATTTCAGCCATCATACAGCAAAATGAAAATGCTTTCTCTGAGGATATTAATAAAATTGCTGGATACAGCACTCTTCCTTTATACCGGTATTTTGTTGTAGAAAACCCAATAGATACATTGGTATTAGATTCACTTAAATGGAAACTCCCTGAAGTAGATATTGTTTTATCAAATGGCTTCAGATTTTGTCCACCTAGAGTTACGCCTGATGAAACAGGAAACATTCCAATAACCAATGGCTACATCTATGATATGTTGCCTGTAAACAGCACCGTTAGAACGGCAAACATTACTGGTAAGCAATTAACGGAATGGCTGGAAAAAGAACTAAACAATGTATTTGCAGCTAATGCAGCAGAGCGACTTGGAGGCTGGGTAGTGAAATTTAAAGGTATGACCATCGAGTTTAATGCATTTGGTGAGAAAGGGAAAAGAGTAAAAAAGATGCTAGTTGCAGGAGAGCCAATTATATTAGATAAGACTTATAGCATTTGCGCATGCGAACGTGATGGAGACCCTACCGACATGTTATGTAGAATTAAAAATGTTACCAATCCAAAAAATACAGCCTATTCACTTCATTCAATTATGAAAGAATACCTTTTAGTCAATAGCCCTGTAACACCCACGCCTCCGCTAAGTGCAAAAATATTGGATGCCCCACAATCATTATTGTCGCAGGTAACAGGTGTTGATTATAGCTTCAGATAAATAGTTTAAAACAGAAAAAAAAGAAGCTGGTTTTAATGTAGACCGTATTTAATACTCAAGCATGCGCTTCATCATAATATCGGTTTGATCATCCTTGCCTAATTTAAAAACATGCTTATCAAATTCTATGAACCCATTTTTCTTATAGAATTTGATTGCTCTTGGATTTTCTTCCCAAACACCTAACCATATATACTCGGCTTTTCTAATCATCGAAATTTGTAAAGCTTTTTCAAAAAGTGCTTGACCTACCTCCTTTCCATGAAAATCCTTTAATACATAAATGCGTTCAATCTCAATTGCTTTGTCATCTTGTAAAACTGTTTGTGTTTGACCGACATTTATTTTAAGATAACCAATCACGATGTTGTCAAGTGTTGCAAAATAAAATTCAGTATTCTTATTGCTCAACTCTGTAGTGAGTTTTTCGATAGAAAATGCCTCTTTCAAATACACCTCCATATCTTCTTCCGTATTCGCCTCAGCGAAAGTCTCAAAAAAAGTTTGCCTACCAATTTTTTGCAATTGATCAATATCTATCAATGATACTTTATTTATTTCGATACGATTCATTCTATCAGTTTGACTAACGTTTAATATACACCTGATATTACAATACAAATTAATTAAATAACTGCTTGTTTTAAGTGTTTTGATAGGATAAAAGTAAACTAATATTAACTAAAATATTAATTTGATAAGCTTATGTTAAGGTGCACTATAGTTATGCATCAATGAATTTAAATTAATGTTACCTTCAAGTCTATAAAAAAAATGAAATGAAATTAACTCAACTACTTCCAATTGTTTCTGTATTCCTTGTAATTACATCTTGTTCTAAAACAGATGTTCAAGTAAAAAATGATGTAAATTTAATTCCAAAAGTTTATACTACTACTTCAACAAATTTAATTACTCCTACGGGAAAGAAATTTTTATTTGACAATACCAAAGCTGAAACTTCTGGTAATGCAGATTGGGTAATTGATGAAGACAACTCTACCCCACAACGCATTCCTACCCCACTACAATCTACCGTTTCATCCACTACTGCAGAATCATATTGGACAGGTGCATTATCGAGTTGGGGAATTGCTTTAGCTAAAAATGGCAATACAGTAGAGACATTACCTTCCACTGGTTTAATTACTTATGGCAGTACCACCAATGCTCAAGACTTAAAAAATTATAGCGTATTTGTGATCGACGAACCAAATATTAGATTTACTACAACTGAAAAACAAGCCATATTGAATTTTGTGAAAAATGGTGGAGGGCTATTTATGATCTCTGATCATACTGTTTCGGATAGAAATTTTGACGGATGGGACTCTCCTGCTATTTGGAATGATTTTATGACAAACAACGGACTAATTAGTAATCCATTTGGATTTTCTGTAGACCTAACAAATTATTCGCAAACTACTACAAATGTTTTATCAGGTAATTTAACTAACAAGATCTTGCATGGTTCTCAAGGAAATGTCACTAAATTGACCTTTAATGCAGGCGCTTCAATTACTTTATATCCTACAATTAATTCAACTGTACAAGGGTTGATATGGAAAACAGGATCTACGCAATCAACTACAAATTTAATGAGTGCATCATCAACCTATGGCACTGGAAGAGTTTATATCGTTGCAGACAGCTCTCCTATGGATGATGGAACAGGAGCTCCAAATAATACTTTATACGTGAGTTGGTCAGCTAATAATAATACTGCTTTATTTATGAATGCATCCTTGTGGCTTGCTAAATTGCAATAACAACTATAAAAACGAACTAATTAAAATGGACAGAAAAAATTTTTTATCCACATTGGGTTTATCTTCAGCATCATTGCTAGCTGCTGCCTGCTTAGGTAGTTGCTCAAAAGAAACTGTAGCTTCAGCACCAACAGTTGATTTTACAATTGACATCAGCCAGTCTCAATATGCAGCTTTAACTGCTCCAGGAGGGTATGTTTATTCAAACGGAATTATTATTGCTACCACCTCAACTGGTCAAATCATTGCTGTGTCTCAAACATGCACTCATCAAGGAGCTACAGTTGTGTTTCAAAATACCAATACTGATTTTTATTGCCCTAGGCATGGAGCATTGTTTAGTGCCAGCGGAGCCGTTACGGCTGGGCCTGCATCCAGTAATCTGAAGCAATATACAGTTACAGTCAATGGAAATTTAGTAAGAGTTCATGGTTAAAATAAATTGATTTTTAATGTCATGTATATTCTTACCTTATTGTTATTAAATTGAAAACGCTCCTTATAGTTTTTTATTTATTCCCCATTTTTTCAATTGATCATGATTTCCATGATAACAAAGATGCCATCATTGGAAAATGGATAAGCTTCGAAGATAAAAATCTAGAAGTAGAAGTTTACAAATACGGCAATGAGTATAGAGCAAAGATCATTTGGTTTGATGACAGTGATGATAAAGACATCCCAATGTTGGTAAGATGCGATTCTAAAAATCCTGAAAAAGAGCTTCGAAATAGAAAAATAATAGGATTAGAAGTATTACATAGTCTTATTTATAATACTGAAAAAGATGATTGGGAAGAGGGCAAAATCTATGATGCTAGTTCAGGTAGAGAATGGAGCGCTACCCTATGGATCAAAAAAGATGGTTTATTAAATGTTCGCGGATTTTGGCATTTTGAATTTATTGGACATAATATACGGTTCAAAAGAGTTTTATAGCAATCTAACATAATGAACAAAATAATTCAAGAAATTACCAATAATGGTCCACGATTACAAATAATAACATTTGTAATCCTTTT
>CANFJP010000107.1 GCA_947447485.1 Chitinophagaceae bacterium | reverse complement strand
TGTTATTTAATATCTCATCTACTTTCACTTCCATTTTCCCATCATCTAGAAAAATGCGCTCGTTTACTTTTACATCAGAGGTTAGGTTGGGGTAGGATACATATATTTTCTCTTTGCTACCAATTATTTTTTCAGTCGTGAAAATGAATTTATCTCCACTATCTAATTGAATGCTCCCATTTTCTAATTCGCCTACTCTTAATTTAGGTCCTTGTAAATCACCCAGTATCGCAATATTGTAAGGCTCATTTTTAATGATTTTTCTAATTCTTTCAATTACTATTTTTTTGTCTTCGTGTGTTCCATGAGAAAAATTAAGCCGAAATACATTCGCACCTGCTTTTACCAGGGCTAATAATCCATCATAACTATCGCAGGCTGGTCCAACAGTTGCAACGATTTTTGTTCTTTTTTGAGAGTGTGCAATACCGGCTTCATTGTCCATTCCATCGTGCAAGTATTTATCTATGTGAGTACTCATAATGATTGTTCTTTTATCTTGATATTTTAGGTAGCTAATATTTTAACGATGTTCATCCATTCATCATTAATATGTTGTTTCTTTTTTACAGCTTCATTTAATGGAGTGTAGTTCATTTTGTTATTTAAGATTCCTACAAATACATTGTGCCTTCCTTCTATTAAACTTTCCACTGCATGATAACCCATTCTGCTAGCTAGTAGTCTATCCATACAAGTAGGTGAGCCGCCACGCTGAATATGTCCTAATATACATACCCTTACTTCTAGTGTAGGTAATTTCTCGCTAATTAAACTAGATAATTCATTGGCACCAAATTCATCGCCTTCAGCAACGATTATTAAATTAACTAGTTTTTTTCTTTTTTCTTTTTCTGCTAATGAAGCAATAATATCATTTATATCTGTCTTTCTTTCTGGGATTAAAATATTTTCTGCTCCTGTTGCGATGCCACTATGAAGGGCAATGTAGCCTGCATCTCTTCCCATTACTTCAATAATAAAAAGACGGTCATGCGCTTCGGCTGTATCTCTAACCTTATCTATTGCTTCTACGGCTGTGTTAACGGCTGTGTCAAATCCAATCGTAAAATCTGTTCCAGCAATATCTTTATCTATGGTGCCAGGCAATCCTATACAAGGGATATTAAATTCATTGCTGAATATTTGCGCGCCTCTGAAACTTCCGTCGCCTCCAATAATGACTAGGCCATCGATTCCTCTTTTAGTTAAATTTTCGTATGCTTTTTTACGTCCTTCATATTCCATGAATTCTTTACACCTCGCCGTTTTAAGAATAGTGCCTCCCCTTTGTATGATATTAGCAACACTTCTGTTTTCTAGTGTAACAATTTCATCCTCTACCATGCCGCTGTATCCTCTCATGATACCATAAACCTCAAGGCCATGATAGATGCCCGTTCTAACAACAGCTCTAATAGCAGCATTCATGCCTGGACTATCTCCGCCACTTGTTAGTACTCCGATTCTTTTAATTTTCTTACTCATTTTGCATCTTTAAGGGTGGGGCGTACGTGCGTTTTAGCAAATTTAAACATTCTCCATGAAAAAAGCAGGAGTTAACATTTTCCTTGGATAGGGAATCAGTTATTGGCAGCTGTTTATTGTTACATTCTTTCAGGCACATTTATTCCCATCATTTGCATTCCACTTTGCAAAACGGTAGAAGTCATAACGGAAATTTGTAAACGAAGTTGTTTTTTTTCTTCCGATTCTGCATTCCCAATAGAGTGTTCTGCATAAAAAGAATTGAATGTTTTCGCTAGTCCAAATAGATAGTTTGCCAACGTAGACGGGTTGAGTTCTTTTGCTGCTTCTGAAATGATGCTTGGGAATTGTTCGAGAGTAAACAATACTTCTTTTTCAAGAGGGAGCAGTAGGCTTTCGTTTTTTGTATTTTTTGTTAAGGTCTCTTTTCTCAAAATGCTTTTTATTCTAGCAAAGGTATATTGTATAAAGGGTCCTGTAAATCCATGGAAATCGATTGATTCTTCTGGATTGAAAATCATTTTCTTTTTTGGATCTACGCGCAGTAGATAAAACTTCATAGCGCCTAACCCTATTGTTTTGTATAAGACCTCTAGCTCTTCTGTTGTGAAATCTTTTACTTTGCCCAATGCTTCAGTATGGTGCTTGGCTGTAGCAATCATTTCATCTACCAAGTCATCAGCATCAACAACAGTGCCTTCTCTACTTTTCATTTTACCGGTGGGCAATTCCACCATTCCATAACTAAGATGATATATGTCGTTTGCATAGGGGAGGCCTAGTTTTTGAGCAATAAGCTTTAGTACTTTCATGTGATAATTCTGTTCGTCTCCAATCACATAAATACTCTGATCAATTTTATATTGGTCATACTTTTGTTTAGCCAGACCAATATCTTGAGTCATATAAACAGAAGTACCATCCTTTCGAAGGACTAGCTTTTCATCTAGTCCATCTGCAGTCAAATCTATCCATACGCTTCCATCTTCCTTGCGAAAGAAAACGCCTTTATCCAGTCCTGTTTGAACGATGTCTTTGCCCAGTAAATAGGTATCGCTCTCATAATACGTTTTATCAAAATCACTTCCGATTGTTTTATATGTAAAATCGAAGCCTTCGTATACCCAGCTGTTCATTTTTTTCCATAAGTCTATAACCTCAGACTTCCCTGCTTCCCAATCATTCAGCATTTGTTGGGTTGCCAACATAATTGGTGCATTTTTTTCAGCCTCTGCTTCATTCATTCCCTTTTCCACCAACTCCTTAACTTCCTTTTTATATTCGTCATTAAATTTCACATAATAATCTCCTACAAAGTGATCTCCCTTTTTATTAGTAGTAGCTGGAGTTGCACCATCAGCGAAACGTTGCCAAGCGATCATGCTCTTGCAAATATGAATGCCCCGGTCGTTTACTATGCAGCTCTTTAATACTTCGTAGCCATTGGCTTTTAGTATTTCAGCAACACTCCATCCTAAAAAATTATTCCTCAAATGCCCAAGATGAAGCGGCTTATTGGTATTGGGGGAAGAATATTCCACCATCACTTTTTTCCCATTCATTGCATGCTTGCCAAAGCAATTGTCATGGTGATGTTGATGCAACAGGTTGTTCCAATAATCGTCTGCAATGGTTAGGTTTAAAAAACCTTTGATGATATTATAATTGGTAAATAATTCAGGATATCGTGTAATTAAATGTTCGCCGATTTGTTTGCCAATTAATTCGGGGGAGCTTTTTAAAGACTTTACCAAAGAAAAGAGTACAATGGTATAGTCGCCTTCAAACTCATCTTTGGTTTGGTTTATCTGAAAATCTTTTTCCGAAAAGGGATTTGGGTAGATGCTTGTGAGGGCATCTATTAAACTTTTCTGGATGTTTTTTACAAGACTCATACTGCAAAAGTAACGATTGATTTGTTGATGTGATAATTTGAGGAATGAATGAAGAAAAGAAATGTACATTTTTAGGAGTGTCCCACCAACACAATTATCCAATTTACCATTATCTTTGCCCACTTTTATATATTATGATAAGTGCAAACAATATTACGTTAGCCTACGGTAAAAGGGTCTTATTTGATGAGGTAAATATCAATTTTTCCAAGGGAAATTGCTATGGTATCATCGGCGCCAACGGAGCGGGCAAATCTACTTTTCTTAAGATTATCAGTGGAGAAATTGAGCCCAATAAGGGAACGATCGACATCACTCCCGGAGAACGTATGGCGGTGCTGAATCAAAATCATTTCGCTTTTGACGACCAAACAGTCATAAATACGGTGTTGATTGGGCATAAGAAATTATGGAAAATCATGCACGAGCGCGATGCCATTTATGCCAAAGAAGATTTCAGTGAAGCAGATGGAATTAAAGCAGGAGAATTAGAAAATGAGTTTGGTGAAATGGGGGGGTATACTGCTGAAAGTGATGCCGCAACTTTATTGAGTGAGCTGGGTGTACAAGATGATTTGCACCAGCAACTAATGAAAGACATCAGTGCAAATCTAAAAGTTCGAGTGTTATTAGCACAAGCTATTTTTGGAAGTCCAGATATTCTTTTACTAGATGAGCCTACCAATAACCTTGATGTAGAAACGATTAGTTGGCTAGAAAATTTCTTAGCAGAATATGAAAACATTGTATTGGTAGTTAGTCACGATCGACATTTTTTAGATGCAGTGTGTACGCATGTGGCGGATGTAGACAGAAGTAAAATAAAAGTATATACAGGTAATTATACTTTCTGGTATGAGAGTTCACAATTGGCAGCTCGTCAGATGTCGGATAAGAATAAAAAAGTAGAAGAGAAGCGAAAAGACTTATTGGATTTCATTGCTCGTTTCAGTGCCAATGCATCTAAAAGTAAGCAAGCGACCAGTAGAAAAAAGGCTTT
This sequence comes from Chitinophagaceae bacterium, assembly GCA_947447485.1. Lineage (GTDB taxonomy): Bacteria > Bacteroidota > Bacteroidia > Chitinophagales > Chitinophagaceae > Ferruginibacter. Next base: position 1,134 of record CANFJP010000107.1, on the reverse strand, counting down.
AGAAAAATTAGTGATAGATGACATTCAGCCTTCTAATCGTAAGTATCCTGGTATTATATTCAAACAAGAAAGAGAGGTGGGGAATGAGATTTTAAAAGTAGAAAATCTATCTAAAGCTTTCGATGGAAAAATGCTTTTTAGTAAGTTGAATTTTGATATACAGAAGAATCAGAAAATAGCTTTTTTAAGTAGAGAGCCTATGGCACTTACTTCATTCTTTGAGATTATCAATGGAAGAGCCAAAGCAGATGGGGGGAATATAGAATGGGGTACAACGATTACTCCGGCGTATTTGCCCAATGACAATTCAGAATATTTTGATGGCAGCACACTCAATTTAATGGATTGGTTGCGTCAGTTTGTTCCGCCTACAGTAAAAGATGTAGATGAAGATTTCTTAAGAGGATTTCTTGGAAAGATGTTGTTTAGCGGAGATGAAATATTAAAGAAAACAACGGTATTGAGTGGAGGAGAAAAAGTGAGGTGTATGCTAAGTAAAATGATGCTTCAAAATCCAAACGTGCTGATATTGGATGAGCCCACAAATCATTTGGATCTAGAAAGTATTATTGCATTTAATGATAGTATGACGACTTTCCCTGGCATTGTATTATTTACTACTCATGATCATCAATACATGCAAACGGTTGCCAATCGAATCATTGAAATTACGCCTAATGGCATGATCGATAAATTGATGACCTATGACGAATATTTACAAGATGATCGTGTGAAAGCACAAAGATTAGAGTTGTATGGAAATTAAGGATTTAAAAATATTAATTAAAAGATAAACCCATTAAAGATGAAAAGCAAAATAGTATTATTAGCAATTGTTTTATTGGCCATTACAAATATTTCTATTGGTCAAAGAAATTCTGAAAATGAATATAAAAGTGCATTGGGCGCTAAGTATCGCCCTTTAGGAGTTACCTATAAGAATTTCATCGGTAACAATAAAGCGATTGAAGGGGTGGCTTATTTTTTAGATTTAGGTGCCCGTGTCACTATGTTGTATGAAATACACAATAGCATCAATGGAATTGATGGATTAAAATGGTATGCTGGTCCAGGAGTGCATATGTCATTATACAATAATTATGTTATTGGTCTTGATGGGGTATTAGGACTAGA
>CANFJP010000106.1 GCA_947447485.1 Chitinophagaceae bacterium | reverse complement strand
TGTACGGCAAGTATTGATCAAATAAAAATGGCTGCAACCGGCATTGCGGTATTAGTAGGAGCGCCTCATAAAAATCCAGATCCGAAAGGGAAAAATCTTTTTAATGCTGCTTATTTTTTATCAGAGGGCGAAATAAAACAAATCGTACACAAGACTTGCCTTCCAACTTATGATGTGTTTGATGAAAATCGTTATTTCGAGCCTGCTAAATCTTGGGATGTTATTCATTTTAAAGGGAAAAAGCTTGCTGTAACCATCTGTGAAGATATTTGGAATCTGGGGAATGACCCTTTATATACTCATTGTCCTATGGATGTGTTGATGTCTTTGCAACCAGACATCATGATTAATTTATCTGCATCGCCTTTTGATTATACACATGATGAAGATAGAAAAGCGATGGTAAAAGCAAATGTGTTGAAATATAAGCTTCCACTTTTTTATTGCAATGCCGTTGGTAGTCAAACAGAAATCGTTTTTGATGGCACTTCTCTTGTTTTTGATAAGCATGCTAATCTTTGTGGTCGCTTAGCAAGTTTTGAAGAGGAGTATAAATTGTTTACTGTTAATGATGATGGCACTATTGAACAAAGTATCATTGAATCTGTAAATAGTTTACCTGATACAGATTTAAATCCTAGTAAACTTTCTCCTGCTTTGCATATTGAAGCAGTGCACAGCGCGTTGGTATTAGGGATCAGAGATTATTTTTTTAAAATGGGCTTCACAAAAGCAATCATAGGAAGTAGCGGTGGAATTGATAGCGCAGTAACGCTCGCATTGGCGGTAGAAGCTTTAGGGAAACACAATGTAACGGCTGTATTGATGCCTTCTCAATATTCTTCCTCTCATTCTATTGAAGATGCTGAAAAGCTGAGCATGCAGTTACAGAATCCTTATCATATTGTTCCAATAAATAAAATATATGATGGATTTTTATCTGAGCTTTCTCCTTTATTCAAAGAGTTGCCTTTTAATATTGCAGAAGAAAATATTCAAAGTAGAACTAGGGGTAATATTTTAATGGCTATTGCAAATAAATTTGGATTTATTTTATTGAACACTTCCAATAAAAGTGAATTGGCTACAGGTTATGGAACCCTCTATGGAGATATGGCTGGCGGTCTCGGGGTGCTGGGCGATTGCTATAAGTTACAAGTATATGAACTAGCAAAATACATCAATAGGGATACTGAAATTATTCCTTTGAGTATAATCAACAAACCACCCAGTGCTGAATTGAGACCTAATCAGAAAGACATCGACAGCCTTCCCGAGTACGATGTGTTGGATAATATATTATACCAATATATTGAGCAAGCCAAAGGGCCTCAAGAAATAAAAGCTTTAGGTTATGAACCTGCATTGGTAGATAGGATTTTAAAAATGGTAAATGTAAATGAGTATAAGCGAAATCAATTTTGTCCTATAATTAGAATTTCTCCTAAAGCATTTGGTGTAGGAAGAAGAATGCCAATCGTTGGAAAGTATCTAATCTAATGGTTTAATTAGTTAATTATCTATAATTGAAAAATATTGCAACTTACCTTTACACAACAATAATTACATTTCGTCTATGAGGGCAATCGTGTATAAATCAACGGGTAGTTGGTATATCGTTAAAAATCAAGAAGGTGAAATATTCAATGCAAGACTCAAAGGGAGATTTAAAATTGAAAACATCACTTCTACCAATCCTATTGCCGTAGGAGATATTGTTGAGATTGAAAATGAGTTAGATACAAATAGTACTGTTATTTCAGCTATTTATGAACGAAAGAATTACATCAACAGAGTGTCGCCTCATAATGCCCATCAACATCACATTGTTGCCTCAAATATAGACCAGGCATTACTTTTCGCTACTTTAAAAGAACCGAAAACCTCTTTAGGATTTATTGATCGATTTTTAATTACTTCTGAAGCTTATCGGGTGCCCTCGATAATTATTTTTAATAAGCTGGATCTTTTTAAAGAAATAGAGTTAGAAAAACTAGCATTCATTCAACATATTTATGAGCCTATTGGCTATACTATCAAAGCCATTAGTTTGTCTGAAAATATAGGCGTAGAAGCGGTAGAAGAGTTGTTGAAAAACAAAACAACCTTGCTAAGTGGTCATTCTGGAGTAGGTAAATCAACTTTTATCAATCGACTATTTCCTGATTTGCAATTAAAAACGCAGCATGTAAGCGACTGGAGTGGCAAAGGAATGCATACAACTACTTTTGCCGAAATGTTTGATCTACCTTTTGGTGGAAAAATTATTGACACACCAGGAATAAGAGAGTTGGGCTTGGTAAACATATCCAAACAAGAATTAGCTCATTATTTTCCAGAGATGCATGCATTAATGAATGAATGTCAGTACAACAATTGCATCCACATAAATGAACCAGGATGTGCTATTAAAAATGCGGTTAATAGTGAGAAAATTCACACAGAAAGGTATTACAGCTACCTCAATATTCTTGAATCAATAATTGAAAAGAAGTATTAATAGGATTTTCTGCCTCCTTTGTATTTTGACCTGTTACTCGCTCTGATTGCTTTTGCATCTCCTGAAGCAATTCGTTCTGCTCCAATTGCTGCGCCACTAGTAGGGCAGCCCACTTTTTCTTTTTTCTGAAAAATAAAACAACTAGATAACGAAGAAGCAACAATAGTGAGTAGCAATAGTTTTTTCATGTGTTGAAGATAATAATTGTTTTTTAATAATATATACTCTTGGATTGGTTATAAATCCTTAAACCACTCGCTGTATTTTACATAATTGTTGGCAATTCTATTAATTTCTCCGTTAATCAACTCCTGGCTAATATCTTTTACTTTTTTTGCAGGCACGCCTGCATAAATACTTCCAGGTTCTATGATGGTATTTTCCAACACCACCGCACCGGCGGCTACAATGCTATTGCATCCCACATGTACATTATCCATTACTATTGCCCCCATTCCTATCAAAACATTGTCGTCAATTTTACAGCCATGTACAATTGCATTGTGCCCAATACTTACATTATTACCAACCAATGTTTTTGTTTTTTGATAAGTGCAATGGATAATCGCGCCATCCTGAACATTTACTTTGTTTCCAAGTATAATGCTGTTTACATCCCCGCGAAGTACAGTATTAAACCAAATACTACAATCGTTCCCCATTTTCACATCACCCACTATTGTTGCATTGGGTGCAACGAAACAATTTTCTCCTAATTGAGGTGCAATTCCATTAACAGGATAGAGTATTGGCATAGCATTTTTTTTAATCAACAATGAATGTATTATAATGGTTTGTATTCATATTAAATCAATATGATATCTTGCATAAAAATACAGCATTCGAAGTCTTTTAATAGTAAGTTTTTTTAATGCCATTTATACATGAACAATCGACAGTTATTTTTACAGCATATTGGACAAACTTCTGAGGCGCCCCTTTGTTTAAATATTGTAAAGGCTTTGGGTAGTAAAATGTGGGATGCTGATGGGAAGGAATATATTGATCTTATTGCGGGCATCAGTGTTTGTAATATTGGTCATTCTCATCCATTGGTAGTGGAAGCGATTAAGAAACAAGTAGACGATTATCTTCATATAATGGTCTATGGCGAGTTGGTAGAAAATCCACAAGTTCAATATGCAACACTGCTGTCCAAACATCTTCCTCCATCTTTGAATTCCATCTTCTTCACTACTAGTGGAAGTGAAGCAACCGAAGGGGCAATGAAACTTGCAAAAAGAGTGACGGGTAGAACGCAAATGGTATCTTTTAAAAATTCATATCATGGGAGTACGCAAGGCGCATTAAGTGTAATGGGAAGTGAGTATTGGCAACAAGCCTTTCGTCCTTTATTGCCAGGCATTACTCAATTACAGTACAATTCATTTTCAGATTTAGAACAAATTACAGATCAAACTGCTTGTGTAATAGCTGAAACCATTCAAGCAGAAGCCGGTGTAAATATTCCTCAAAATGGATGGCTAGCAGCATTGCGTAAACGTTGCGATGAAACTGGTGCCTTATTGGTGTTGGATGAAATACAATCTGGATTTGGTAGAAATGGTACGTTGTGGGCATTTGAACAATTCCAAGTGGTTCCTGATGTTCTTTTATTGGGTAAAGCGCTCGGTGGAGGAATGCCATTAGGTGCATTTATTGCTGATAAAAAATTAATGGATTCATTTACCCATAATCCTGTATTGGGTCATATCAATACATTTGGCGGACATCCTGTTTCATGTGCTGCTGGGTTTGCAGCGATGCAGGTATTGCTCAATGAAAATATCATAGAAAACGTATTTGCTAAAGAGCAACTTTTTCTATCAATGCTTCAGCATCCTTTAATAAAAAGTGTCAATAGCAAAGGGTTGATGATAGCAGTGGAATTTGATCTGTTTGAGACGAATAAAAAAATAATTGATGCGTTGATTGAAGAAGGGGTATTTACAGATTGGTTTTTGTTTGCTTCAAATGCATTGAGGATTGCCCCCCCGCTTAATATCTCAAATGAAGATATTACTTCGGCATGTAATAAACTCATTGTCATCTTAAATAAGATAACATAAAAAGCCGAACAATTCTGCTCGGCTTTATTGAAAAAAGTAGTTGTTAATTTTAGAAATCCAATCCCAAGGATAAATACATAACAGGCTTTCCTTTAAAGAATCCATCCATCGGCCAGCCTACATCGTATTTCACAAAATAACCTAATAGGGTACTTCTGGCACCAAAACCATATCCACCCACAAATGGTCCTACACCACCTGCTTTTTTAATAACACTAACTGGACCAGGTACTACATCTCCGTTTGGTAAAGTAATGGGAGTATTATATACAATGTCGGGGCGTTTAATTTTTTTGTAAGCACCATTCCAAGCCGATCCAAGATCTATAAATTGTATAATTTGAAAATCATTCAAAAATTTATTGTTAACTGTTTTATCGAATAGGGTAGATAGAACAGGCAATCTTAATTCACTATTAATGACCACCGCATTATTTCCGTTGGCTACGTTTTGAATATAACCTCTCATGTTTACAGCAAGACTTTGAAATGCATAAGATTGATCGTTTGCAGGAGTGTTAGAAGAATTAAAATATCTTTCTTTGGTTGTTCCTGGCTTTATATTGTTACCCAGCATTATCCAGCCATCCACGCCACCTAAGTAGTAAATAAGCTTTTGATTACCCCAACTAAAATCGCCCGCCGCTCTACCAGCCCAAATGAAATTTTTGTAAATAGGATAATAGTATCTCGCATCAAATCCAAAATTAAAAGTATTGGGGCCACTTGCAAATTTAGTTCCACTTACTTGGCGGTTCCAATCAGCAAATATTTTATAACGCAATCCGTTCCAAATATTTAAAGCCTTATTCTCACTATTGTCGTATACGAATTCTAGATGTGAGACCGAATACAATTTTTCCTGATTATCGAGAGTAGCGCTTAATTGATCTACAGAAGAAACAACAATATTATCGGATCGAATACCCGAACTTAATCGAATGCTTCTTGCCGCATCAAACGGGTAACTGATATTTCCTTGGTATA
>CANFJP010000105.1 GCA_947447485.1 Chitinophagaceae bacterium | reverse complement strand
GATGAAAATCTTTATCCATCTTAAAACGATTCTCTTTATCGTGTCCCCACCAGCCAGCAAGTCTTGGAATAGTGTCGTTTGAAATATGCTTTTGATGAATAAAGGCTCCTGCCACTCCGCCGGGTCCGCTATTTAAATATTTATAAGAACACCAGCAAGCAAAATCAACTTGCCAATCATGCAATTCAAGCGAAACATTTCCTGCGGCATGTGCTAAATCAAAACCACAGATAGTGCCTACTTCATGTGCGGTTTTGCAAATCTTTTGCATGTCAAATACTTGTCCGCTATAATAATTTACTCCTCCAAAAATTACCAAGGCGGTTTCGTTTCCATGTATTCGGATTGCTTCAAGAATGTCGGATGTTTCAATATGCGCAGATCCTTCTTTGGGGACCACTTCAATAATAACATCTGCTGGATTTAATCCATGTAAAATAGCTTGTGATTGAAAAGCATACTGATCAGAAGGGAAGGCTTTTGCTTCACAAATTATTTTATAACGTTGTTTGGTAGGTCTATAAAAACTAATCATCAATAAGTGTAGATTCACTGTCAATTGATTCATTACAACAATTTCTTCAGGAAGTGCTCCAACGATTTCGGAAAGTATTTCAGGAAATATTTCATGATAACTTACCCAAGGTGTTCTTGCGTGAAAGTGTCCTTCTACTCCGTAATTTGCCCAATCTTCCAATTCATTCAATACATACTCTTGCGTTGTTTTCGGTTGTAAGCCCAAAGAGTTTCCGGTGAAATAGATACTTTCTTTTCCATTCACTAAAGGAATATAAAACCGATCTCTAAAATGTTTGAGAGGATCTTGTTCATCTAATTTTTTGGCGAATGCCAGTGTATTTTCAAATGTTGATGATTCCATGTGTCAATTTAAATAACTGCAATTACTTTTAATTCAATTCCGATAGGAGTGGGAAGACTTTTTACTTCTACTGTTGTTCTGCATGCTTCTACTCCCTGAAAGTATTCTCCATAGATTTTATTATAAATGGGAAAGTCTGCTTTCATATTTGTTAAGAAGACAGTTACATCTACTATTTTATCCCAGCTGCTTCCTGAAGCTTCTAGCACTGCTTTCACATTGGCAAACACAGAATGACATTCTGCTGCTATATCATATTTAACAATATTTCCTTTTTCGTCTAATTCCAATCCTGGAATTGAATTGTCAACTGCACTTCGACTACCTATTCCCGATAGAAATAATAAATTTCCCACTTTTCGAGCGTGTGGGTAGGCGCCTAGTGGGGAAGCGGCAAGATTTGTCTTCACGATACCTGTTGGGGAATCTTGATTATGGAGGTTTTTATTCATAAACATTTTATTTAATGGCAAGCCATCAATGCTATACTAATATTGGATAGATACATTTTTTGCTTCTGTAAAAAAACGCATGGCTTCCCATCCACCTTCTCTTCCAACGCCACTGTTTTTTATTCCGCCAAATGGAGTTCGTAGATCTCGTTGTAGCCAGCAATTTATCCAAACGATTCCGCTTTCAATTGTAGATGCCAGCATAGTTGCCGTAGAAATGTCTTTTGTCCAGATGCTTGCCGCTAATCCATAATCACTTGCGTTGGACAATTCAATTGCTTCCTCCAAAGAATGAAAGGGCTGTAATGTAACAACGGGTCCAAAAATTTCTTCTGTATTGGTTTTGCAAAGGGGACCTAAATTTTCAATGATGGTAGGCTCTATGAAAAAACCCTTTTCGCATCTGCCTGATGGCCTGAATGCTTTTCCACCAATGAGAATATTGCCCCCTTCCTTTTTCGCTATTTCAATGCAATTCATTATTTTTTCAAAATGAACTTTACTTACAATGGCCCCTTGTTTAGAAGATTCATGTAACGGATCTCCAATCGTTAATTTTTTCGCTCGCTCTACAAATTCATTTTTAAATTTTTCATATACAGAAGCTTCTATTAATATTCTACTTCCGCACAAACATATTTGTCCTTGATTTCCGAAAGAAGAGCGAATGGTATTGAACATCATTTTATCCCAATCGCAATCAGCAAAGATGACTGTTGGATTTTTACCTCCTAGTTCAAGTGATAGTTTTTTAAACATCGGTGCTGCTATTGAAGCGATTTTTTCGCCCGCTCTTGTGCTACCTGTAAATGAAATTGCTTTAATGGCAGGATGCTTCACTATTGCTTCTCCACAGGTTTGTCCTTCGCCATGCACTATATTTAATACTCCATCTGGAAGTCCTGCTTCTTTGCATATTTTAGCTAATAAGTAAGCGCTTACGGGGGTTACTTCAGATGGTTTTGCAATAACACAATTTCCTGCAGCCAATGCTGGAGCTATTTTCCATGTAAATAAATACAAGGGTAAATTCCAAGGAGAGATACAGCCTACAATGCCAATCGGTTGACGAAGCGTATAATTAATAATATTGTTTTCATTAGAATGACTCTCAGATGCAAATTGCATAGCAGCCGTTGCAAAAAACCTGAAATTAGAAGAGGCTCTTGGAATATCTACTTCTTTGCTCAGCCAAAGCGGTTTTCCATTGTCATTTGTTTCTGCTAAGGCAAGGATATCTAGATTTACTTCTATTAATTCTGCTATTTTATTTAATACCTTAAATCGTTTTTCTGTGGAAGTAGTTGACCAATCTGGGAAAGCTTTTTTTGCTGCAACGACAGCTTCTTCAATGTCTTTTTTATTGCTATTCGGAATCTCGCCATATTGCTCACCTGAAGCAGGATTGATATTGGGTAAAAAATCATTACTAATCGGCTTTTTAAAACGGCCGCCTATAAAATTCTCTAGTTGAAAAGGGATGTCCAATTGCATGCGTTAAAGATAAATAAATTTCCGGCTAGGTTGCTTTAGATTTAAACGAAATACTGAATAAAATAGGTGGTTATTTTGAAAAAAAAATTACCTTCCCTCTCTAAAATCAACATTTATGTCAATAGCTGCTCCATTCAACCTAAAAAAATGGATTGATGAACACAGAGATTTATTGAAACCGCCCGTTGGGAATCAGTGTATTTATAAAGATGCAAAGAATTTTATCGTGATGGTCGTTGGCGGTCCAAATGCTCGAAAGGATTACCATTATAACGAAAGTGAGGAGTTGTATTATCAATTAGAAGGAAATATTGTAGTAAAGATTATAGATGAAAATGGCGAGCCCAGAGATATCCCTATCAATGAAGGGGATTTGTTTTTATTGCCTCCAAAAACACCTCATTCTCCTCAGCGTGGACCGGGCACAGTAGGGTTGGTAATTGAAAAAGTTAGGGAGCAGGAAGAAGATGGATTTTTATGGTATTGTGAAAATTGTGGCAATAAAATGTACGAAGAGTATTTGCATGTGTCTGATATAGTAAAACAGCTGCCGCCTGTTATGAACGATTTTTATTCAGATGAGCATAAGCGCACTTGTGCTAAATGCGGTTCATTAATGGCGCCTCCGATTAAGAAGGGATAATGGTGCTGTACTTTAAAATAATAATATGAAAATTGATATTCATACACACATCATGCCGGATAAAATGCCTAATTGGGTAAACAAATTCGGATATGGTGAATTCATTCATTTAGAGCATCATAACTGCAAGGCTTGCATGATGAAGGGAGACAAGCTGTTTAGAGCCGTAGAAAATAATTGTTTTGATGCATCCGAAAGAGAGAACGAAATGCAACAAACGGGTGTTGATATGCAAGTATTGTCTACCATTCCTGTTTTATTTAATTATTGGGCAAAGCCTACAGACGGATTAGAGACTTCTCGTTTTTTTAATGATCACATTTGCGATACGGTTGTAAAAAATCCTACAAAATTTATCGGCATTGGAACGATTCCTTTACAAGATGTAGATTTTGCTATCGCAGAAATGGAAAGGTGTGTATCTGAATTAAAAATGCCTGGGTTAGAAATTGGCAGCAATATTAATGGAAAAAATTTGGGCGATTCGTCGTTGTTTCCTTTTTATAAAAGAGCAGAAGAGCTAGGCTGTGCCTTATTTGTGCATCCTTGGGAAATGATGGGTGAACAGCAGATGCAGCAGTATTGGTTGCCTTGGTTGGTAGGCATGCCTGCAGAAACTTCCAGGGCAATATGTTCGATGATTTTTGGAGGGGTGTTTGAAAAGTTTCCCAAACTAAGGGTCGCGTTTGCTCATGGAGGAGGTTCGTTTCCGCTTACCATCGGCCGAATAGAACATGGATTTAATGTTCGACCAGATTTGGTAGCTGTTGACAATGCAATCAATCCTAGAAACTATATTGGTAAATTTTGGATAGACAGTTTAGTGCATGACACTCACGCAATGAAATACATTATCGATGTAATGGGAGAAGATAGTATATGCTTAGGAAGCGATTACCCTTTCCCGCTAGGGGAGCATCATCCAGGATTGCTCATTGAGCAATTAGAAATCAGTAAAGTATTGAAAGAAAAACTATTGTATAAAAATGCAATGAACTGGCTTGGTCAAACTACCGTATAATTTCTGTTTGTTCTTTAATAAGCTATACCAATATTTCTTGTATTTCTGTTGTGGGTAAATTGGCGTTTCTCATGGCAATACCTCGTACTGCATTGCCTGCAAACTCTCTAAAGGCTTTCTTTGTTATCTCGTCTGCACTTGTCATTATAGGCTCTCCATTATCTCCTCCTTCTCTAATGTTTTGCACCAATGGTATTTGTCCTAAGAATGGGATGTCAAATTCTTCTGCAAGTTGCAGTCCTCCATTTTTTCCAAAAATGTAATATTTATTATCAGGTAATTCTGTAGGAGTAAAATAACTCATATTCTCTACCAATCCAATCACAGGAACTTTCAATTGTGCTTGTCCAAACATGGCGATTCCTTTTTTAGCATCAGCCAATGCTACTAATTGTGGGGTAGTTACTACAATCACACCTGTTACGGGAACTGATTGCACAATCGTTAAATGAATGTCTCCTGTTCCGGGTGGCATGTCAATGATTAAATAATCAAGTTCTCCCCAATCTACGTCGCTTACAAATTGTCTGATTGCGCTGCTAACCATTGGGCCTCTCCACACCACGGCCTGTTTTTCATCAATCAGCAATCCAATGCTCATGACTTTTATTCCAAATTTTTCTATCGGCAAGATCAATCCCTTTGCTCCATTGTCTTTCATTAAAGGCCTTTCGCCTCTAATGCCAAACATGATATGTTGACTTGGTCCGTAAATATCTGCATCCATTAAACCAACTTTAGCCCCACTTTCAGCCAATGCCAAAGCAAGATTCGCAGATACTGTGCTTTTTCCCACACCACCTTTTCCGCTTACTACTGCAATGATATTTTTTACACCACCAAGAACCGTTTTTGGATCAAGTCGGTTGCTGCTGGTGTTACTGGTGAAATTAACCGTTACCACAGCTTCTTTATTCACTAGCAATTTAACTGCATTGATACAAGCATTCATAATCATATCCTTCATAGGACAAGCAGGCGTAGTAAGGATTACAGTGAATGAAACATTGTTCCCTTCTATAACGATGTCCTTAATCATATTAAGCGTTACCAAGTCTTTTCCTAAATCGGGTTCTTGTACATTGCTTAATGCTTTTAAAATTGCTTCGTTGGTCATTTTTCAATTATTTGTTAAAATACAGTATGAACTGCAAAATTAAACATTGAAGGGCTTACTT
>CANFJP010000104.1 GCA_947447485.1 Chitinophagaceae bacterium | reverse complement strand
GTTAGGATTAAAATCGGGGGAATTGATTATACCTCTTCTATCTTCAATCCAGTTGACATCTACGCTATAAAAATGTGGTTCCATGATACTAATTTAATTTTTTGTTTTTTTAATAGTTGAAATACCGAAGGGTAAATACAACGGACAAAAGCTTATAAAGCTTGTCAGCAGAAAAATAGCAGCAAGAATCAATGATACTAAAGCCATTGTTCCCGAAAAGGTATTTGTAAAATATAAAACCGCCATCACTACAGCAAGAATGAATCTTACCAACTTATCTGTTGTTCCCATGTTCTTTTTCATTTGACCTATTTTTTAAGTGAGTTAATATTGAATCGTTTGTAAAGGTTGGTTAAATATTAGTTGTTTCTTTGCAACTTATGTTACAAACCTATCCAATGTAACGTTTGTTACCATGAATGAAATTATACAGACGCAATTTTGTATTCCTTATTAGGATTGCTAAGCAAATAGCAGCGTATTGCATAGTTTTAGATACGCTACAGACCTAATGAGGGAAAACTGTCTACAACATATATAAATCTCACTAGTAATATAAATGTTAAAAATGAGCAATAATCAAACGGAAAGATGCTGTACAACTAGTTCTAATCAGCCATTGGGCAAAAACTATTGGAACGACCAATACATTGAAAATTCTACAGGATGGGATTTAGGAGAAGTATCTCCTCCTATAAAAGAATACATCGACCAATTAACAAATAAAAATCTTCGGATATTGATTCCTGGCTGTGGGAATACCCACGAAGCCGATTATCTGTTAGCCCAACAATTCACCAACATTACCGTGATTGATATCGCCCCAGCCTTGGTTGAGAAATTAAAAGATAAATACAAATCAAATCCACACATCAATATTATTCTTGGAGATTTCTTCGAACATGAAGGCGCATATGATTTAATAATTGAACAAACATTTTTCTGTGCCATTAGCCCTACGCTTCGTGAAAAATATGTTGCTAAAATGAAGGCCCTTTTAGCTCCGAATGGTAAACTAATCGGGTTGTTATTTGATAGAACATTTGAACAAGAAGGACCTCCTTTTGGTGGCAGCAAAAGCGAATACATTGCATTATTTGAAAACAATTTTAATCTAAAATACTTCGACAAATGCTACAACTCCTTTATCAAAAGAAAAGACAATGAATTATTTATATCACTCGTAAAAAAACAAGAGTGACACATCAATCAAATGCAACAAATGTTACTTAAATAACAGAATTGATAAGCGACCTTTGCATTATAAAATATTAATACTATGAAAATCGAACAAATTTATACAGGATGCTTAGCTCAGGGAGCCTATTACATCACCTCAAATGGAGAAGCGGCTATCATTGATCCACTAAGGGAAACGGCTGCTTATATTGATAGACTAATAAAAGATGGCGTAAAACTTAAGTACATATTTGAAACTCATTTTCATGCAGATTTCGTAAGTGGACATCTTGATTTAAGTAAAAAAACGGGCGCCGCAATTGTGTATGGCCCAACAGCAAAACCAGCATTCGAAAGCATCATTGCAACAGATGATCAAGAATTTAAATTGGGTGACATTATCATTAAAGCCCTTCATACACCTGGGCATACTTTAGAAAGTACCAGTTATTTACTAATAGATGAAACAGGAAAAGACCATTGTATTTTTAGTGGAGATACCTTGTTTTTAGGAGATGTTGGCAGACCAGATCTTGCTCAAAAAGCAGCTAATATGACGCAGGAAGAATTAGCAGGCTTGCTTTACGAAAGTTTGATGAATAAAATAATGCCCCTAGCAGATGATGTAATTGTCTACCCGGCACATGGAGCAGGAAGTGCTTGTGGTAAAAATATGATGAAAGAAACGGTAGATAGTTTAGGCAATCAAAAGAAAATAAATTACGCACTGAATCAACCAAGTAAAGAAGCATTTGTAAAAGCAGTGACGGAAGGCCTCCTACCACCCCCAGGATACTTTGGATATAATGTAGCCATGAATAAGCAAGGATACGAAAGTTTTGAAAATGTATTAAACAATGGAATGAGGGCATTAACTCCAGATGAATTTGAAATAACTGCTAAAAATACAGAAGCGCTGATTTTGGACACGCGTTCAAACACGGTCTTTTACAAAGGATTTATTCCTCAATCTATAAATATTGGATTAGATGGAGATTTTGCCCCTTGGGTAGGCACATTAATAATTGATGTTAAACAACCAATATTAATCGTTGCTGATTATGGAAAAGAAGAAGAAACCATCACAAGACTAAGCCGTGTAGGATTTGATCATATTGTAGGCCATTTAAAAGGAGGCTTTTCGGCTTGGTTAGCTTCTGGAAAAAAAGCAGATGTGGTTGACAGAATAACACCTCAACAATTTGCATCCAATCTTCAAATTGGGATAGACAAAGTTCTTGATATTCGTAAAGCTTCAGAATATGCAGCCGAACATATTGAAGATGCTTTTAATAGCCCTTTAGCCAGTATTAATGATTGGATTAAAGACATTGATCCAGCAGAACATTTTTACATGCATTGTGAGGGAGGCTACAGAAGTATGATTGCATCAAGCATTTTACAGGCAAGAGGATATAGAAATTTTACAGAGGTAGCTGGCGGTTTTAAAGCAATCAGCGAAACAGCTATTCCAAGAACTGATTTTATTTGTCAAAGTAAAGTGCTTGCATCCTAAAAAAATACACAATAGAAATATCCTATTAAACTCACGAAACATCAAAACAATAAAAATGAAAGAAATATTAATAAACTGGACTTTTTTCAGAGCAATCAGATTGGGATTAGGAATCATGATGCTTATTCAGGCGTTTATGGTAAATGATTTATTCCTGGGTATCGCAGCGGCACTTTTTTCAATCATGGCCTTGTTTAATACAGGCTGTTGCAGTGTAAATAGCTGCCCTTCGCCTAAAGCCAAATCAACAAACAACTCAACAGAAATCGTATATGAAGAAGTTATTAACCCAAAATAAAATCTCCCTGTTAGGCATACTATTAGGGGCCATTGCAGGTTTTTTATACTGGAATTTTATTGGATGCTCAAATGGGAAATGCCTTATCAAATCTAATCCATATTACATAAGTTTATATGGCGGAATAATGGGCGGACTCATTGTCAATATTTTTAAGAAATAAAATGATTCTTATGACATTCAATCAAATCATACAATCAGACACACCTGTTTTAGTAGACTTCTTTGCAGAATGGTGCGGCCCATGTAAAATGATGGGGCCAATTTTAAAAGACGTAAAAAAAGAAATAGGAGAAACAGCAACGATAGTAAAAGTGGACGTAGATAAAAACCCACAAGCAGCTAGTCAATTTCAAGTTCAGGGAGTTCCCACCCTGATACTTTTTAAAAAGGGAGAAGTATTATGGAGACAAAGTGGGGTGATTCCAAAAAAGGGATTAGTAGAAATAATAAATAAATTTTTAAACCAATAAAAATCAACAACATGAGTTTTTTATCCAATTTATTCGGCAGCGGCAATAGTGTAAACTTGAAAGACATTATCGAGCAAGGTGCATTTCTGGTAGACGTGCGTGAACCGGGCGAATACGCAGGTGGTTCTGCTAAAGGAGCTGTCAATATACCTCTTGGTACTGTGCCTTCTCAATTATCAAAATTTAAAAACAAAAAAAACATCATTGTTTTTTGTAAAAGCGGCGGTAGAAGCGGCCAGGCAAAAGCTATTTTAGAAGCAAATGGGATAACAAACGTTGTAAATGGCGGACCTTGGCAAAATGTAGCTCAGCTAACCAATTAATTCTTTTGAGAAAGATGACCATTATGACTCCCAATATGTAAATTAATAAAGTAGATTTGATGTTACAAAAGAACATGATAACCATTTTTTAATTTACCTATGGATCTTCAAAGCTTAAGCCATTTATTCGAACCTGCATTACTCAAAGAAATCGAGCAATTTGGAACCGTGCAAAGTTTCAAAGAGGGAGATTTGATTATGGATTATGGAAAGTATATCCGTATGATGCCCATTATTTTAAAAGGATCCATTAAAGTCTTAAAGCTAGACGATAATAATAACGAGATATTGTTATACTATCTTTCAAACAATGAAAGTTGCTCAATGGCCTACAGCTGTTGTTTGGAAGCAAAAAAGAGCGAGGTAAAAGCGATTGCAGAAGACGACGTAGAAATTATCGCTATCCCTCATGTAAAATTAGACGAATGGCTTTGCACCTATCCAAGTTGGAAGAATTATATAATGCGAAGTTTCAACGAGCGATTTACTGAACTACTGAAATCAATTGAAAGCATTGCCTTTCATAAATTAGATGAGCGGTTGATTGGATATTTAAAAGAAAAAAAACGCCATACGGGATCTAGTGTCATTAAAGGATCGCACTATTTAATTGCAGATGAATTAGCCACTTCCAGAGTAGTAATATCGAGACTGCTCAAACAATTAGAGAATGACAAAAAAATTATCTTATATCGCAATGAGATAAAATTACTGACTGGTTTTGATTCATAGAATAGCTCTAATCCTTCACCAACCGAACAGAAAATCCGCCGGATTTAACGTTGTTGCGTCTACCTACACTAGTATTGTCGTAGTTAAGATTTCGGCACCAAGCGAGTGTTGAACCATTATCTGGAGAACTCCACCAATAACCATTGCTGCCAATATTAATAAATGTCCCATTATTACTTCTGAAGCCACCAGGAAGAGCTGAAAAATTTGAACTGTTGGTACCATTCCCCTCTTTTTTCCATCCTTTATTTGATTTCATTTTTACCCCAGCTACCGAAGTCCCTCCTAAATAAGTTTCTAGTGTTGACCATTCTACATCTGAAGGAACATGCCAACCCTTAGGAGATAATCCTCGTGGGTCATTCACTGCATACAAATTATATAATCTTCCGTATTTATTTCCATTAACACTATCCTTATCATAATAACACCAGGCAGCTTCTCCTGCAGCTCCATAGGTTTCCCATTCTTTAGCTGTTTTAGCTTCAGGAATAACATCCCCATTTCTAAAAGTAACAACACTAAGATTTTCTGTTGACCATATTTGGTTCCCAATTTTTACACTTGGGAAAGCGCCATCATTATTCGCCGTATTTTGTGATTGACCCACTAAAAAAACAACACAAGAAAACAATATGATCAACGTGATTTTTTTCATAATATAATTTTAGATATTAAAAATAAAGTTAACCAAATTTTCAGAAAAAATAAATAGCATCCTAATTAATATTTACAAAGAAACTTCCACTCTTTAACTCTTTAAGCCCCTCAAACACAAAACCCCGCAATTGCGGGGTTTTGTTGTACTCTTAGAAGGACAAATATCTAACCAAATAGTATTGGATTTCATCAATTTTATTGGTAAAATAAATCTTAGTGTGATTAGTTAAAGGTCTTGAATGTTGAAATCTGAAAAAATCATCTGTCAATAATTAGCTTTCAAATTTGTTCCTGATTTTTTTCAAATAAGCAACACTCAATCCCGTAGCTTCTGCAATCTCGGAAATATTTTTTCCTGCTTTCTGCAGTTCTATCAGTTTTTCATTTCTCATTTTTTGAATGATGGATCCGGGTTTGTCGGGCTCTATCAGCCTGTAGATATGACTGTTATTGGTATTATAATGATCGGTGATGGATTTTAAACTTGCAGTAGAAAGGTTTTCGCGGATATACTGCTCAATTTTTTCCCGGCTCAATAGATCATGATTCAATTCTTCCAGCTGAATCGTGGTCGTGGCCACCTTTTTTCTTGCCTGAAACAACATGAATAAAAGTACTCCTATCAGTAAAATGATCACCGCTAAAACAATGATTATATATTGGGGGATTTGACCCTCATTCATGAAAGATGTGTTCCTGCTGGACAAAAGATCCAGGTCCTTGATATCAATTGTATATAGACCATTGATGGATCCCGCCTGCAACAGGTCGCCATTTTTGAAAAGCGCCTTTCGGTTAAACTCTACTCCCCTGATCAAAGGCGCCAGCACCTTATTTACAGCGTTGAAG
>CANFJP010000103.1 GCA_947447485.1 Chitinophagaceae bacterium | reverse complement strand
TTTCTGTTTTTGGAAGAAGTGAATACAAAAAGACAGATTTCACCTGCAGCTATTTTTCCTATGCTGTGATAAATATGCATACAGGTTAGGGGATATTTTTCAAATATCGCTTCTCTTATGTTGTGCATTAATTGAAGGGCCATTTCTTCGTAGCAAGTATATTCGATAGCAGTTACTTCTTTGTCTTCGATTATATCTGCTCTTACCTGGCCAAGAAAAATACTGTGCGCACCAATAGATGTCTTGGATTGATGAGATTGTATGCTATCGCCTATAAACGAAGCTGCAATAGGCCCTGTAATGAATATGTTTTTTTCTTTGCTCATTGTTGTTTTTCTTATAACAAGTCTACGATTAAAATTTCATTGGTTAAAGAATCGTAAGTGAGTAACTGATTGATAAGCGGCTTGCCAATTCCGGTGATAAGTTTGATTGCTTCGTTTGCTTGCATTGTTCCAATGATTCCACACAACACTCCAAGCACACCTGTTTCTTCACAGTTGGGCAGTTTGGCTTGTGCTGTAAGATCGGGAAAAACATCTCTATAGTTAATGGGCTTTACTTTTACGTTGTGTGAATAGTTTAAAACTGCCACCTGTCCTTGATATTCATGAATAGCACCAAGAATAAACGGTTTGTTTAAATGAACACAGGCGTCATTGATTACCAATCTTGACTCAATAGTATCTGTTGCATCAATAACGATATCGTAATTCATTATAATATCATTTGCATTTTCTGCAGTAATTTTTTCTGAGTAAGTATTGATTTTTATCTCAGGATTTTGATTCAGTAAATAGGCTGTTGCTTTCTCTGCTTTATTTGCACCGATATCATTTGCAGTATAAAGAATCTGACGATGTAAATTAGATAAACTTACCTTGTCGAAATCGGCAATACCGATGGTGCCAATGCCTGCAGCAGTAAGGTATTGCAGTAAAGGACAACCCAATCCACCAGCACCTACAACCAGTATTGTTGAATTGGTCAGCTTTTCTTGTGCTGCAGCACCAAAGCCTTTCAATATTAATTGACGAATGTATCTATTGGAATTGCTTGTTTGCATATTATCCACCGGAAAAAGGTGGCAATAAAGCTACCGTTGAATGATGTAAAATGGTTTCGTTGATAGCAATCTTTTTGTCAACACTTATTAGAAAGCTTTTATTTTTGAGTGCAGGATATATTTCAAATAATTTTATTTTCAAGCTTTTAACATCTGATACATCGGATATATTAAAACTTTTACCTGTAATCTCTGCAATAGATCCAAATGATAAAATAGTTGTTTGCATATTTTTTAATAACTAGTATAAATAATTCAATTTCTCGCTCATCTAAGCGGCTGTGAATAACAATTTAAATGAAGCCATGAGTAGGGTTAATGATAATAAATATTTTAATACACTGGCATTAAATTTCATCGAACCCAAATAAGATCCAATAATTCCTCCTAAAAATGCAACTCCTACAAACACGCTTATATTTTCACTAAAATGGATTCCTTTGCTAAATTGCCCTGCCAATCCGGATAGCGAATTTACAAAAATAAACAAGGCGCTGACGCCGGCTATTTTTTTAATGTTGCACCATTTCAATAGTAATAATAGGGGAGATAATATTATTCCTCCGCCGATTCCAATTAATCCAGACAAAAATCCAATCGATCCTCCCATAATAAGTGAAATACCTGTATGTTGTTTATTTATCTCAACTTCCGCATTATTCTTTTGAAAAATAAATCTTAACGCAGGAATCAACAAAAGTATTCCTAATATTTTTTTATATAAAAATGGATCAATCTTTATTAAGCCACCTAAAAAGGCAAAGGGGATAGAAGCTGCTGCAAGCGGTAAAAATATCTTCCAACTAAAATGCCCGCCTCTATAATATTGAATAAATGCAATAAAGGATACAAAAAGATTTAATAATAGTGCCGAGGATTTCATTACATCAGGAGCAAAATTAAATAACGCCATTAATGCAAGGTATCCACTTGCGCCACCATGTCCTATGGATGCATATAAGAATGCAACTACAAAAAGCAATAAATAAAATAATATTTCTGGACTCATTGGTTGGTTCTATGGTAGTAAATGTATTTCAATCATCTCTCCAGCTGTTGCTTCGGTTGTATTTTCTTCAATCACAATCAAACAGTTTGCTTTTGCAAAAGAGCTTAATTTATAGGATTCTTGTCCTGCTAAAATACTTGCAGTATTCCCATCTTGCCAGCCTTTTAAAAAATGTGTCAATCCTGCAGGTTTGCTGAAGCTTGTTTTTAATATGCTATTTATTTTTTCAAGACATTGCGCTTTACCTGTGAGTACTTCCAAAGCCAATAGTACATACTCATAATAGCAAGTCAATACAGAAGCGGGATTGCCGGGCAATCCGAAAATAATTTTATTTTCTTTTTTTCCAAAAAACAATGGTTTACCAGGTCGCTGTTTGATTTTATGAAAATGTTTTTTTATACCACAATTTTCACTTGCCTTTATAACAAAATCATACTCTCCCACACTTACTCCACCCGTAATTAATATTAAATCGGATAGCAAGAGACATTTATCTAATGTTTGAGTTAAATCATCAAGCGTATCGCGCACATAATAAATAGTTATATCGGTTATGTATTTTTGGTGTAGTGCAGACGTCAAAGCAAATGAATTGGCTTCATAAATTTTCCCGCTATCCAAATCTTTTCCAGATTCTTGCAATTCATTACCTGTTATAATAATACTAATAGTTGGGTTTGGAATAACCAAAGCATCTTTAATTCCCATGCTTGCTAAAAACGCAATGGCTCCGGGTTGAAGTAGGGTATCTTTTTTTAATGCTAATGTTCCTTTGGTTAATTCTGCTCCAAGTATTCTGATGTTACTCCCTTGTTGAATTGAATTGTCATTAATAATTAACCTGTCTTTTTCAATTGTCACCTTTTCCTGCATTACCACAGTGTCTGCGCCTATTGGGACGGGAGCTCCTGTAAAGATTCTAAGGGCACTATTTCCTTTAATTGTGTTATTAATAGCATCTCCGGCCTGTATTTCTCCCTCAATAACAAGTGGGTTGTTTTTTTTCCAATCATTGTAACAAAATGCATAGCCGTCTACTGAGGACTGGTTAAATGGGGGGAGATCAATAGTGCTGTAAATATCTTCTTTCAATAATTTTCCCGTTGCTTCTTTTAAAGACAGACGCGAGGGGGCTAATAACCCAACTTGCTCAATAATAATATTTTTTGCTTCACTTACTGAAATCATACTTATTATCCTCCAATGTTGATCATAGATCTATTTAATATTGTATCTGGATTTAAATCTTCAAAGGCATTGTTAAATTGTCCGCCTAATTCCTTCTTTTTTTGTAGAATATTTTTTTGAATTAAATCTGTTACATCTTCCCCTTTTCGATAGGGGGTAAGTAAATCTGTTTCGTAATTTGAAAACAAACAATTTTTTAATTTTCCATCAGCTGTGAGTCTTATTCTATTGCAACTGCTGCAGAAAGGCGCACTCATCGTGCTAATCACAGAGAAGCTTCCTGCATGGCCTTGTATAGAGTAGCTTTTGGCTGTATCATGTATATCGTTTTTTAATGGAACGAATGAGTATTTTTCACTGATTAGATCAAGTATTTCTTCCCAAGTAATTACTTTATTGCTTGTCCATCTATTTCCTGTGAATGGCATGAATTCAATGAATCGAATATGAACGTGATGTTCTTTTGTCCATTCTACAAAATGAATGATTTCATCATCGTTGACGCCTTTCATAACAACCACATTAACTTTAACGTGAATGCCCTTGTTGATCATCAGTGATATATTATTTTTCACTGCTTCATATTGATCTCGCTTGGTAATAAAAATGAATTTCTCTCGCTGAAGTGTATCCAAACTTATATTGATTCCTTTGATGCCAGCATGTACAATTGTGGCTGCAAATTCATGCAATCTAGTTCCGTTGGTAGTGATGGAAAGGGATGCAGGCAACACAGATAAATCTTGAATAATTTCGCCTACCTCTTTGCGCATAAAAGGCTCTCCACCCGTTAGTCTTATTTTATTTACTCCTAATTCAACGAATTTTTTTGCTAAGGCTACTATTTCATCTTTCTGCATTAGTCTTGCTGGAGGAGTGAAATCATAGTCATCTTCGGGCATGCAATAAAAGCACCGAAAATTACAATTGTCGGTTAATGAAATCCTGAGGTAATTATGAATACGACCAAAAGAATCTGTAAGCATAGAATATTGTTTAAATCTCCCTTAATAAACTTGTTTAAAATATAAGTGAAGATTTATTTCAGTTGAAAATGATTGTTGACAAATGTAATCAATATATTAATTGTCAATGGGTTTCTCCGTTCTGCCTGTTGGCAATGTTTCATTTTTTTTCTTAATAATTTCTGCTGCAATACTGATAGCAATCTCTTTTGTTGTTTGACTTAATATATTAATACCAATAGGTGCATATAACTTGTCTAATTGTTGTTTATTAAATCCTTCTTCAATCAATTCGGCAAACATTGTTTTGATTTTATTTTCACTTCCCAGCATTCCCAAGTAATAAAATTCTTTATCCAATAATTGCTTTAGAATCAGCTTGTCTGTGCGGTATCCTACAGTCATGATGACAACAAAATCTGATGGCCCTGTATGTAGATAATTATTAATAGATTCATAGTTTATGACATTCTTCTTATCTGCAAAGGTATTTTCTTGAAAGGTATTTAAATAAGCTCTGTCGTCATAAACAGTAACAATAAAATCGAGGTTATGCATTAGTTCAGAAAGCGCTAAGCTTACATGTCCCCCGCCAATAATATGAATGTTTGATTGTTTATTGTGGGCCTCTTGGTATTGCCAATCTTCCGGGGTAGTAAACTTAAACGGATCCTTTACATCAGAGATGATTTCAATTCCATTTAATGAAAGTTGAAAGCATGCTGAATGTTTAGTGTTGCATTCCTTTAATGTTTCGATTGTTTTAATATCTGAAGAGGAGAGTGGCACAAATGCGATTTTTTGACTCCCTGAGCAGATCATGCCAGATTGATTTGCAGCATGTTCTTTATCGTGGTGCTGTTCAATCATCGAAACAGTAGTAATATTGTTTTGGAGTAAAGATTTTGCTTTTTCCACCAATTTGAATTCCATTATTCCTCCGCCGATTGTTCCAACAAAAGCTCCTTCTGAGGAAACGGCCATTTTAAAACCTCTTCTTCCGGGTGAGCTGCCTTTGCTTTCTAGCACACAAAGAAGTACAACTCGATTAGAAGCGGAAAGATTTTGATATATGAAATCCCAAATCTGCAAACGTTATTTTTTTCTGTTTTCTAAAATCTTTTTAAATGATCTTCCTCGTATTTCATCCAGGGTTAATCCGGTTGCCAATACTTCTTCTTCCGAAATTGCACCACTGTTCAATGCGCGCAGGAAATAATTTAATAATCCTTGTCCAGTTGCTGCATCGTCAAACACATCTCCAATCAAGGTGGCTCTTGCTGCTTTTTCCACAAATGTTTTTAATCTTTCTACTGCATCATCATAGCTTTCCAGGAAGAATGCGTAAACGGCTGTATAGCGCATAGAAAATTGTGCTGGATTCAAATCCCATCCTTGATAAAATCCATTCCATAATGAATGACGTATATGATCGTACCCTTTTTTCCATGCTCGCCAAACTATTTCCTTCTTTTCCTGTAATTGTTGTGGAGTAAGGTTTTCGCCACGATGTGGGCCAATCGGCATGGTGTTAGTAGCTCCGTCGCTCAGCCAGATGCCGGTATGTGCGAGGGCAACTTTGGTCATGTGATGTGCAAAGTCGCAAACAGGATGATCCATCTCTTGATATCTTGCTGTGATGCTGCATGAGGCAGTGTAGTCGTAAGTGCCAAAATGAATAGCAATACATCTTCCGTTGCTTGCTTCTATAAATTTATTCAATGGATTGGTGCCGTCGATTGCCATAATTGCTTGAGTGGTTTCCACCATCATTTCCATTTTTAAAACTCCTTTTTGAAGTTTCAATTCCTCTTCCAATATATCAAAGAAGCTTGCGAGCGTTGCGGGTTGTTCTGGAATTGTAACCTTCGGAAGCATTACTACAAAATTTTCAGGCAATATTCCATTGGTTTCTTTTACCAAGGTACTTACGAAGATGTCAAGTGTTCTCAATCCTCTTTCT
>CANFJP010000102.1 GCA_947447485.1 Chitinophagaceae bacterium | reverse complement strand
TCTTGTATGATTAATTGTAAAACAAATTGAGGCAATGGTTGAACTTGGCGATAAAGCAGGAACTGTTATAACTGAATTTGCGCCCGTGGTATTAAAGTCCGGGATAGCAATTGTAGTATTATTAGAATAAGGAGTAGTAATTAATGCCGGTGCAATAGATGATGTGCCACTCAATGTTACACAACCACAAGCAGATACATCAACTCCTGCATTAACAGTTGGGGCTGGATTAACAGTAACGGTTACCGTCTGAGGGGTACCCAGGCAATTATTAGGCGTAGAAGTAGGCGTTACTGTATAGATAACATTTTGAGTTACAGCCGTTGTATTAATTAGTGTATTATTTAATGTAGCAGTTGATTGCAGCGTGGTGCTTTCTCCTGTAACATTAGGGTTGTCTGCTGCTATCCAAGTATACGTTGAAGTTACATTGCTAGTTAGTGGGATATTTACAGCTCCTCCAGAACAAATGCTTGCAGTAGAGGCACTTGTCATTAAGGGACCCGATGTCATTACAGCAGAGGCAATGGTAGGCAAATCAAAATTACATCCATTGTTGGACCAGGATCCAGACTCACCATCACCACTCGTGTTTACTGTAGTTGTTAAATCTATTCCTGGAGTACAGGTAGCCTTTACCGTTTGATCCCAACAAAACACCCAATTATAAGTAATACAATCATCACCAAAATTATTTTTAGGATTTTTCACATCTACTCCATCCTCAAAATAAAAACCAGCTCCCCAATTAATTCCATTAACAGTTCCAATTCCTGTTGGATAAAAATCCCATGTTCCGAAACCCTGACAAGTAGTTGCGGGGGTAGGATTTGAAATAGTCCCTGTCCATCCAGGACCCATGGTTATCTGCACTCCATGAAACCAGTTTGTGTTGATATGATCAAATTGCGTAACTGTATAACAAAAGTGTACCACCTGACCAGGGGAATAAGTATTATTTATTGGAAGGGGGGTAATTGCTATTGAACTAGATTTCAAACAAGATCCGCAATCATTACTATTATTTAATGCAATGGAAAAATTAGCATCAGTTGCAGTGGGAGTATTTCCACTTACCTGTAAATAATATGTTTGTCCAGGAGTTACGGTTGGAATGGTTAATGTTCCTGTTCCGGTAGCTCCGATGTTAGTACAGCCTGCTCCGGTAAGCGCCCCACAAGTTCCAAAATAAACACCAATACTTGCATTGGGAAACCCTGTAATAGTTATACTCAATGATGCTCCCGTTACTACGAACTTATACCAAACATCTAGTGCTGGCTGGGCCATATTTCCTCCACCAGTACAAGTAGTTAAATATTCATAAGGATTACCTGCTGTAGCGCCAACTGTAGTTTGATTGTTTACTGTAGTGGTAGCTCCCGTGTTTATAGCAGTTGATCCAGCAGTGCAAGTTGCCGGAGCGCCTAATGTTCCTAAGTTTGTAGCAGTAGTACATTCATCCTGAGCCCATGCCATTGAGCTAAAAAACATAATACCTAAAGCAAAAAATATTTTTCGAATCCTCATTTGAATCTCTATTTATTATTTTTAAAATTATTTTTGTTTGGTGCAACACTAATCCCCTTACCTACATATCCATTAGCTAGTATTGACCACAATACTTTTGGAAATTTTGTATTGTCTGGCAGAAAGCAATCATCTGAAAGAGAACTGCTAGGTCCAATTTCTTTTTTTGATAAGAATCTAATAATAGATCCATCGTCTAAGGTAATATCATTGGATTTTGACACTAAAAACTGTCCGCACATATTTGCATTTGTAAACGCCTTTACTAATTGAGGCTCCGAATACTTTGTTCCAACTTTCACCACAAAAAAATTGGCTTTTTTAAACTGAGAAAAAACTGGAAAAGAAAATAAAAGTACCACAATAGCTAAACAAATACTGTTCTTCATAATTCGTATTTTTTTATTTTTAAGTATATAAGTCGCATGGCCTCCGTTCATTATATCTCATTTTGGAGACACAATACAACATTGTGTTTAAAAATTAATAGGTTGTTTTGGTAGGAATGGATAATTTTTTCAAACTCATAAAATGCAGAATACTACATTGTTAGACCATGAAAAACTGAAGATAAAAATACAT
The DNA here is from genome assembly GCA_947447485.1 of Chitinophagaceae bacterium. Taxonomy (GTDB): domain Bacteria; phylum Bacteroidota; class Bacteroidia; order Chitinophagales; family Chitinophagaceae; genus Ferruginibacter. Next base: position 4,290 of record CANFJP010000102.1, on the reverse strand, counting down.
TTTTAAAAAGTGAATTCCTAATAATATTTTACCAATTGAAGGGACTCCAAAAAATGTAAAAAATAGGCAAAAAATGAAAATGAAAATATAATTGATAATCTTTATTTTATATATATAATATAAATTTAATAATACTAAATAATTTCTTTCGAAGTTGATTCAAAAATCTAATTGGAAGAGGCTCTTTACAATCGGTAATATTGCTAATTTTTGGCTTAAAAGAAGGCACTTTGGAATCAAATTGAAATAAAAATCCGATTTCCTACTATTTAATTTTTATATGAAATGTTTTATTGATGTAAATAACACAACCCATTACCATTTTTAGTCTTGTTTTTACACCTTTCCCCTTTTTTTGTCATTCCGGAGCATTGAACAGTATTAGATAGTTTCTTGTGGCGAGTTGCTGTAGCGTTTACAAAACTGTGTGTACCGGAAAACCATTGGCTTATATCTATAAAGCTTTCCAGTTTTTCTTCTTGTTCATCTGGGAGTGCTGGAAAAAAGTCAATCCCCGTTAACTTCTCCACTTCATTGATGGTAACGGCATAATGTTGCAAGGATAATTGAGATGATGCATTGGGTATGATAAATGCAATTGCTTTGAAAGGAGGAAGCGTATTTTCAAGCAGCACTTTAAAATAATATGCTGGAACGGCTACATGATGGTGACCAATGGTAGGTAAGTTTTTTGTGAGCACAGGACCAGAAACAATATATATTTCCTTGTTATCAATTGCCGCTTGCCGAGTAAATTCTTCTGCACGTTTCCAAATTCCCCTATTGAAAGAAGGTTGCTGAGGAGACATATTACTATAATAAAAAGATTCAGCCATACTTTGAACAGACCAGCCCATATCAGCAGCAGGAGCCAAATGGCCTCTATCGTATCCACTCTTACTGTAATCGGCATTATCCGCAGATCCGGTAGCAATCAAAGGATCTTGCATGAATTGATTTGTTCTTTTGAAATGGCTATTGGTTTCATCAGCAGTTAATTCATATGCTACCCAATTAGCTTGTGCATACTTTTCATTATAAGAAAGCGTATACCCTTTATGGTTAATTATTTGTTCATGTAATATAGGAGCAGGTAATAAAAGGTTGGAATGGTCTTGAGCAAATATGTATAAGGATACCGTGCTGAAAAAAAACCATAAAAAACTGCTTTTTATATAATTCATATATAAGATTAGGAAGTGAAGTTATTGCCTCAAATATCCTTTATATAACTAAGAAAGCAGTCTATTTTATGAACTTGTTGTAGTAAAGCCAAGCATGTTTTCATACACTGTACGAGCAATAGCGGAAACCACCTTGGGTAGTTTTTTCATATCGCTGCCATTTGTCATAACTGTTAATATGTATGCATTGTTATTTAAATACACTATAGCCGATTCGCTGTATTGAGGACTATTATCAAACCCTCCCTCTCCAAATTTGTGCGCCATTTTAATGTTGGCAGGCAACCCTTTTTCCATTCCCTCAGGAAAACTACAAGTAGATAATAAATCAGTACAAAATTCAGAATCATCAATAGTAAGATACGTTGCATTGTACAATACCCTCATGAATAGAGAGTAATCATGAGCAGAGATTGGATATTGATTTGCCTTACTGTCTGGCGCTGGCAACCCTAAATCAGTAAACACCTTATTAAATGTAGGAACATCTACGATTTGATTAAGCAACAATGTAGCATTGTTATCAGAGTAGGAAATCATGTATCTACACAATTCTTTAACCATATAGCTGTTTCCTAAAACAATGCTTTTAGAAAGGAAATTAGCATGCTTATCAGATGTCAATAACTTATTATAGGGGATTACTCTATTAAGGAACCCGGGTTGCTTTTCATTCATTTTCATAATCGCAATCAATTCGGGTACTTTTAACAGTGAGCCCGGACTAAATTGTTGGTTTTCATTAATATTGATCCAATTACCAGAATTTAATTCTCTTAAATACACAGAGGCGGAAGCAATGTTTCCGTTTAATTTTTCAGTAGTAATAATGTTTTCTATAGAAGATTTTATAGTAGTCATTCTCGGCGACTCGCATGCTGTTTCAATAAACATAAGCGGTCTTACATAATTATACCCTTTCAATCTTTTCATACTATAGCCACATTCATAATCTGAGACTGAGGATTGCGCTTCTGTATTTTTTTTATATTGAAAGAAGCATACCCAGGAAATTAAAATGGCAGAAAAAAAGACAATGGGCAAAAAATAAAATGGAATACGTTTAGTAAACATTTATAATATAAATTTTAAGTCGGCGAATCTAGAATTAATAATTTTTAAATCATAATTAATAGACACTTTTAACATATTAGACACTTATTTAATGCATTGGAATAACTGCGCATTCAGTTTATTGTTATAATTAAAGGAAACGATTAGAGAGAAAAAAAAGGGAGACTCTTTAGAATCTCCCTTTACAATAAAAACTTTCAGTACCTTATTTTATACTCTATTTGTTTTTAATAGACATAGGTATTGATGGACTTTGTATCCAATGAATGAAATTAGCAATCATTGTATATAAGTAATGATAAATCGCTAAGTTGATATATAACATAGCTAATCCAACCATTACATTTACCAATGACCCGCCTATGGTTAATAAATCGTTGATATTCCAGCTGAAGTCTCCATTAAATGAAGTTGACCCTGTCATTCTAAAATCAGCCACTGAACGTAATAGATCAGATAAGTAATCCAATTTTAACGCATGCAATAAAGTAGAAAAAGCTTCCATTGGCAAGGTATAAAAACTAGCCAATGAGCCTAAGTACCCTTCATTTGCAGCAGACATATATAGCTGACTATCGAATAAATAAGAAGAAAGCATGCAAAGAACTGAAATAAATCCAGCGATAGCAGCTGTTTCCCCTACAATTTTGATGTTGGTAGTAATAAAATCCTTGAAAATGAAGCTTACCATGCCATTGTGAGACCCGCCAAGACTTTCGCCTCTCGACTTAATTACTTGCGCAATAGGAAAGGCAGAATAAACCAATAATAAGGTAGTAATGACACTGCCTATTTTCGCTAATCCTGAGGCTAAAGGATCCTGGAAATAAGTAATCGCCCCCTTAATAATGGCAATTTCTAAACAAATAAACACAATCACCGATAAAATTTGGTAGATGGTTTTGGTATAGCATCTGATTCCGTTTTGAGAATCAAAATTCTCAACATCAGAATTTAGTTTTGCATTCAAAACCTTTTGATTGATTAAATGAGGAAAATCTACAATTTGTTGAAAGATTTTTTTCATGATTTATTTTTTTGGTTAGTAAAAATTACTAAAAAAAATTGACATTACTTTCGTTTTTTTTACAGTTTGTACTTATCTGATTATCAGATAATTGTAATTATTATTTAATCGGATAATAAAATATTTTGAAGGAAAAAGAAATAAAAACGTGATGAACATATTAATAGCCCTCCTACAAATAAGGAGAAAGTAGCATCAAATAAAAACATTTTTATGTTATAAAAACTTTTAATCTGAAGGATTAAAATGCAACATTATTATCTATTAATGTGGTCCTAGCGGGTTTGAGTTCGAACTTTTGGGAGGATGTGGAGAGCTTGGTAAATAATTGAAATATACTTTAACGTCATTTCGCTCTCAATTATAATTACCTGTTTTTGATAATTTTAATTTTTATTAAAATTATGTCACAATTACTCCTTTATTTACACATACATTCTGATTGGCTAATCATACTCGCTGCATGAAGGAAAAAAAGGAATTATTTATGTCGTTGTACGAACCTGTTCATGATTCATTTGAACGGTTTTGTAAAGCAAGAGCGTATGGCAATATGTCGTTCAGAGACTTGATGCAGGAAACTTTACTCATTGCCTATTCAAAGTTCGAACAGTTAAAAGAACACGACAAAATATTATACTTTTTATTTGGGATTGCCACCCGTTTGTTAGCCAATCAACGGAGAAAAATTTCACCGGTATATCAAGATGAAATACCTGAGTTGAATCATTTCCTCAATCCCGAAGCAGAGCGTAAATCAGAAATTGATCATCTCTATAAAGCGCTCTCTTTACTTCCTGCCGACCAGCGTGATGCATTGATTTATTTTGAAATCGTAGGTTTCTCTGTAAAAGAGATTTCAATTTTTCAGAAAAAATCTGAAGTAGCCGTTAGACAACAATTGTCGAGAGGAAGACAAAAGCTCCTTGCATTACTGCAAGAAAAAAATGAACCTAAAAACATTATGCCATGACAGAGGAATCATTACAAAAATTGTTTGCCGAT
>CANFJP010000101.1 GCA_947447485.1 Chitinophagaceae bacterium | reverse complement strand
GCACTTTGTGTGAAAAATTAGCCCAGTATTTCAATACCACTTTTGTTCCTGAATATGCACGTGAATATTTGTTGACACATGGAACGAACTATACAAAAGACGACTTGCTGATTATTGCAAAAAATCAAGTGGAATCAGAGGATACAATTATTCATTCATTTGAGCGTACTCAATCTGCCGACAAATTAGCGAATTCTTCTGCTGTTTTTATTGACACTGATTTATATGTAATGAAAGTGTGGAGTGAGTTTGTTTTTAATAGTTGTGATAATTATATTTTAAACGGAATTGCTACAAGAAAATACGATTTGTATTTATTGTGTCTTCCTGATCTTCCTTGGGTAAAAGATGAGCTGCGTGAGTATCCTGATCAAGTAACAAGACAACGATTGTATCAATATTATAAAGATGCATTGATTCATCAATCTACTCCTTGGGTAGAAATTAGTGGCGATTATGATACTAGGCTGGAAAAAGCAATTGCGGCAGTGAATCAGTTATTTTAATATTGCTTGAACATCTGGATCTCCTTCTAAATTATTCATTTGAGCTACAATTCTTGATGCTCTTATTATTACATACCTGCTTGCTGGGGAAACTGAATATTTTTTTGGATTGGGTAAACAAGCTGCAATCATTGCTGCTTCTCGTCTTGTAAGCTGTTGGGCATCTTTATTAAAATAGGCTTTAGCAGCAGCTTGCACACCGAAAATTCCCTTGCCCATTTCTGCAACATTCAAATAGGTTTCCAAAATTCTTTGTTTGCTCCACAAATGTTCAATCATAAAAGTAAAATACACTTCCAATCCTTTTCTAATAAAACCTCCATGTTGCCATAAAAATACATTCTTGGCAGTTTGCTGACTTATGGTACTTGCGCCTCTGGTTTTATTGGGATGCTTTTCATTATACTTCATGGCTTTTTTAATCGCCTTGATATCAAATCCATCATGATCTGGGAAAAGCTGATCTTCCGATGCCATTACTGCGAGTTTTATATTAGAACTCATTTCATCATAATCAACATAATCTCTCTTCAGTCCATTTCCCTCTGTCAGATTCACTAATTGTGTAATAGTAATCGGCGGATTTATCCATTTGCAAAATAGGATGTATACAAGTTGGCTAATAAAAAGGAATAGCAATATTTTTGGTATAATGCCCCATTCGTTTTTTTTAGTTTTCTTCTTCATTTAATAATAGTCTGTTGATTGTATTATTTCGAATGTGCTAGTTTTTATTAATATTAGTATATATCACCCCTATTAATAGCGCCAATCCAAAGGTTAAAAATAGCAACCCAGAAATTTTATTGATTATTATAATATTTTTATTGGTCAATTTTTTTCTAAGCTTACCTGCTAGATTTATTTTAAATACATCTGCACCCATATTTAAAAATAAGCAAATTGAAAAAATAATCATTCTCTCATCAATATTATAAGTCAGTGCTTTTGTTGCTGTGGCAAACCAAAGTGCAATGACGCCTGGATTGAGTGTGTTAATTAAAAATCCGGTTATAAAAAGTCGGACATGGGTAGTGCCTGTAATTTTTATGCCTGCATCCAACTCTTCTTGGCTATTGTATTTTTTAAAAAACAAATAAAAAACTCCCAGCCCTATTAAAAATAAGCCTCCAGTAATTCCAATGGCTTTTTTATATGCTATTAATTCACCCAATAAACCACTAAAAAAATTTGCAGATATTACCCAAATGATATCACTGAGCCATACACCGGCAATAAAGTAGAATGCACTGGCAAGCCCATAGTTAATCCGCAATTTAATAATAGTAAAAACTACGGGTCCTACAGAGAATACCAATGCTAAGCCAAGAAGCAATCCTGAAATAATAGCATCTGTCATTTTTAATTATTTTTTTGTAAACGCGAGTGTTCTATTAATCGTTTTTCTTGTTTTTCAAAAACAATTGCCATTCTTCTAGTATCTTCCCTTTTAATACACGAGGGAATTTATGTTGTCCACCCACTTTTCCTTTCGATTTCATGAAGTCCATAAAGGTTTGTTCCGATAGCACCTCTACTTCCACTGCTTGTAAAGCATGCTTACGTTCAACTTCATAATCATCATTGATATTTTTTAAATTATTATCAATCAGTGTAGCAATTTCAGTTGCGTTAACTTGATCATCAGTAGCAATATACCATTTGTGAGCAAAGAAGTTTCCATAAGGAATGCCCGCAACTGTATACTCAGGAATAAAAACATTCAATTCTTTTGCTGCTAGTTGAATCGCTTTATTCATATTATCTACACTCAAATGTTCTCCTACCAAACTTAAAAAGTGCTTGGTTCTGCCTGTAATAATAATTTCAGTTTTTTCTTTGTCGATCAAACGGACTGTATCGCCAATTGCATATCTCCATGCGCCAGCATTGGTACTTATTAAAATAGCATAATCTTTATTTTCTTCAATTTCATGAATCATATAAGCTTCAGGATTCTCTATCATGTTTCCATCGCTATCGAAGTTGCTGTCATCAAAGGGAACAAATTCAAAAAATATATTATTATTGATTGCCAGTTGCATTCCTGTTGCATCTTGTCTGCTTTGGTAAGCTAAAAATCCTTCACTTGCTAAATAGGTTTCTATATAGGTGAGGGGCTTGCCTAATAATTTTTCAAATCCTTTTTTATAAGGTTCCATTGCCACCCCTCCGTGTACATAAAAAGCCAAATTCGGCCAAATCTCATGTATGTTATTGAGCTTATATCTTTCAATAATTTTTTCAATGCATAATTGAAGCCATGCAGGTACTCCAACAATAAATCCTATATCCCAATTAGGGGCGTTGTCAACTATTTCTTCTAATTTTTTAGTCCAGTCTTTTTCTCGTGCAATTTTTTTACCCGGTTTGTACAATCCTAATCCAAGAAACCAAAACGGAATATTTTTCTGTTGAATTCCACTGAGGTCACCTGCGAAATAAGTGGGTCCTTTTTGTAATTGGGTACTTCCTCCGAGCATCAGCCATCCTTTTCCGATAGCACTTTTGGGAATATTCTCATAGCGCGTTAAACTAAGTAGCTGTTTGAAGCTAGTAATCGTGTTGCTTCTAATCAATTCTTTGGTAACGGGGATATATTTACTGGATGCTTCGCTGGTACCACTACTAAGCGCAAAGTATTTGATTACACCTGGCCAGCAAACATCCGGGGTGCCTTCAAGGGTTTTGTACCACCAATCAGCATATATCTTCTCATAATTATATGTGGGAACCAGTTGTTGGAACTTTTTTCCAGAATGGCGACTCAATAAGATCTCATCAAACTTGAATTGTTGTCCAAATTCAGTAAATCGTGCTTTCTTTAATAGCTTTTTCAACACCTTCATTTGCTGCCTTCTAGGGTCACTCACCGGCAAATTCAATGCTCGGGCAATTGTTTTAGGTAATGTAATGTCGAAAATGGCCATCAATAGATATATTCAAATAAGGGCAAATATAATTTATTGCCCCTCAAAAGTAGAAAAAGACCTTAAAAGCTCGTTTTTGCCTTAAAATTGACTTGGTTGAGTTCAAAATAATTAATAAAAAATGGCTAGGTTTGTCATCAAAAATAAAGAAGTATGAAAAAATTAATTTTATCACTTGTATTGTTTGCAAGCATATTACAAACCAAAGCCGACGAAGGAATGTGGCTACCTATGTTATTAGGTCAGCAAGTGTATAACAACATGGTTAAGAAAGGGTTGAAGCTTACTAAAGAGCAACTGTATTCTATTAATAAAGCATCGCTTAAAGATGCCATTTTAATTTTTGGTGGAGGTTGTACAGGAGAGATTGTAAGTGATCAAGGATTAATTTTCACCAATCATCATTGTGGATATGGTGCCATCGCTGGTGCTAGCAGTGTTCAAAACAACTATTTGCGTGATGGATTTTACGCTTATAATAAAGATCAAGAAATCAAAAGTCAACTTACAGTACAGTTTTTAGTTAAGATTGTAGATGTAACTGCAGAAATTGAGGCTGGATTAAAAGGATTGTCTTGGGCAGACAGACAAAAAAAATTACAAGAAGTTTATAAATCAGTAACGGATAAAGTAGCTGACAAAGAAAATGGATTGGCAGGTAGAGTGTACAGTATGTTTAAAGACAATCAATACTTGATGTATGTTTATCAAACCTATCGTGATATTAGATTAGTAGGAGCACCTCCTGAAAGTGTTGGAAAGTTTGGCGGTGATACCGATAATTGGGAATGGCCTCGTCATACAGGTGATTTTTCTATTTTCAGAGTGTATGCAACAAAAGATGGCAAACCTTCTGAATACAATAAAGAGAATGTGCCTTTGAAGCCAAAGCATTTTCTTCCAGTAAGTATCAAAGGTATTAAGGATGGAGATTTCTCAATGATTTATGGCTATCCAGGCGGAACCAATCGTTATGAAACGAGTTATGGCATCAAATTGAAAAATGAAATTGAAAATCCGGCATTGGTAGCATTGAGAGATATGCGTTTGAAATATATGCATGAGCAAATGATCAAAGATCCTGCTGTTAAATTAAAATTAGCATCTGATTATGCAGGGATTGCCAACTATTGGAAATTTTTCGATGGAGAAACAAAACAATTGATAAAGTTTAATACCTATGGCCAAAAGCAAGAATATGAAAAAGATTTTGCTACCTGGTCTAAAGGGAAACCTGACTACGAAAATATTTTTACAGAGTACGAAAAAAACTACGCTGCTTGGACGCCATACAGCAAGCATCGTCAATATTTGCGTGAAGGAATATTAGGTTCTCCTTTATCTTCTTTCGTGTCAACTTCATTGATTGCATTGGAGACTGTTATGACAAAACCAGATGCAACACCTGCTGATATCAAGAAAGTAGTAGATGCAGTTGAAGCGGCAAGAAAAAACTTTTTGGCCGCAGAAGACTTACCCAGTGATAATAAAATTCTTGCTGCAGTGGCGCAGGCTTTTTATAATGACGTAGATAAAACTCAGCACCCTGCTGGCATCTATGATAGAATTGCTTTATATGGTTCTTTACAAGATGAAAGCACGTATAAAAAATGGGCCACAGATGTGTTTGCCAAGACGATGGTGTTAGATAATGATAAATGGAATGCATTTATCGCTAATCCAACTGCTGCTGCATTACAAGCTGATCCAGCTTTTGATTTTACTGCTGCTTTTGTAAAAAACTATACTGCAAAGTATGCTCCTTTGTATACTGCTTTTGTAAGTAGAAACAATGAATTGGGTAGAAGCTACATGAAAGGAATCATGGAAAAAAATCCTGCAGCTGTTAAGAAGATGTACCCAGATGCTAATTTTAGTATGAGAGTAAGTTATGGCAATGTAAAAAGTTATCATCCAAGAGATGCTGTTTTTTATGATTATGTTACTACAGCAAAAGGCATTTTAGAAAAGTATGTACCAGGTGATTACGAATTTGATTTGCCCACTAAACAAGTTGAGCTATTTAAGAAAAAAGATTTTGGTCAATACATCGATAAAAGTAGAAATGATTTGGTAATAGGTTTTATTACTACCAATGATATTACTGGAGGAAATAGCGGCAGTCCTGTTATAGATGCAAACGGCAATTTAATTGGACTTGCTTTTGATGGCAATTATGAGGCGCTTAGTCACAAGATTGCATTTGACAAAGATTTAAATCGTACGATTTGTGTGGATGTGCGTTATGTATTGTGGTGTGTAGATAAATTAGGAGGTGCTACTAATATCATTAATGAGTTGAAATTAGTGAAGTAACTCTTTTCGAATAACTATTGGAAGCCGCTGTTAAAACAGCGGCTTTTTATTTTCCTTACATCAAACAACAATCATTTTATTATTCCTTTATATGCATAACTAAAAACACTTATTTTTGCGCTGTAAAAACAACACTATGCAAAAGGGACCTGTATCACAGTACATTCAACATCACTATCGTCATTTCAATGCTGCTGCTTTAATGGATGCAGCAAAAGGATATGAAACCCATTTACTCGAAGGAGGTAAAATGATGGTAACACTTGCTGGAGCCATGAGTACTGCTGAGCTTGGCTTGAGTTTTGCTGAAATGATTCGCCAAGATAAAGTGGCTATAATCAGTTGTACAGGTGCTAATCTTGAAGAAGATATTATGAATCTTGTTGCACACAGTCATTATAAGAGGGTGCCTCATTATCGCGATTTAAGTCCACAAGACGAATGGGATCTGTTAGAGAATCATTACAATCGTGTAACAGATACCTGCATACCTGAAGAAGAAGCATTTAGACGTTTACAAAAACACATTCATCAAATATGGAATGATGCCGATAAAAAAGGGGAGCGTTATTTTCCTCATGAGTATATGTATAAAATGTTATTGAGTGGAGTATTGGAACAGTATTATGAAATAGATCCAAAAAACAGCTGGATGCTTGC
>CANFJP010000100.1 GCA_947447485.1 Chitinophagaceae bacterium | reverse complement strand
TGCTGATGATTGATTCTATTAGTTAAATCTATTATTTCTTCTTTTGCCAATTCATAAATGCTATCATCATATACAGGATTGTAAATAACGTGTATATTTTTTGGAGGGTTACTTAAAATACTCATAAAGCTTTTAGCAACGCCATTGCTAACCGCTATTATTTTATCTGCTTTACTAATAATTCTTTTGTTTATCAGTCTCAACCAAATACAATTTAATGTAGGCAAAACCTTTAATTGACTTGGTAAATCATAATGTAAAGTAGCAATTACAATTGTGTTGATTTTATACAATCGTTTTGCAACAACAGCCGCACAAGTAATATAATCACTTGCAGTAATCACATGAGAGAAAGAGTGCTTTTTTAAAAATCTAGGCAAAAGCCTACAATAATCAAATAATGTAATAGCGCCTAACTCAACAATATTTATTCTCTTATCTAAAATATCAAAATAAACGCCCTCTTCTTTGCCTAATAAAATGGTGACCTCATGTCCGGCAGCAACATATCCATTTGCAATATTTACAAAAACCCTTTCAGCGCCGCCGCCATTTAAGTGATTTAATATAAAAACTACCTTTTTAAAGTTCAAAATGATTGATTATTATATTTTAATTTCTTATGGCGATTTTTCTTTTTATAAATAACAAAGCCCTTTTAAATATGTCGCGCTTATTATAAGACAATAGATCTTGGTAATCTTTCAATAATACAGGAAATTCAGTTAATAAGAATTTTTCTCTCTGATTAAAATTTCTTTGTAAATCATGAGAGCTTATGCCATTCGGTTCGATTCTAGTCAATAAGACATCTTTATACCGATAAGACATATTAAATTTTACCAGTGATAAAATAAAATGATTGATATCCGCCACTATTGAATAATTTTCATCATATACACCCGTAATTTGATATACACTCCTTTTAATAAAAAAAGATTGGTGAGAAAAACCAAAATTTAAAATATAAAATAGGCTTAGTTTATTAGGAATTTTTAATACTTTATCATTAATGAGCACATTGCCAATTAAAAAATCTTCATTGTCCTCCAGGGTATTTTCGAAAAAAGATTGAAGAGTATAATCATTTATAAAACAGTCGCCGCTATTTAAAAAATATACATATTTCCCCGTAGCAAGCGCTATGCCTTTATTCATAGCATTATAGATACCTGAATCAGTTTGAGAAATCCATCGAGTAACATTCTGTTCGTTTTGTTTGATGATATCGATACTACCATCATTGCTAGCGCCGTCAATAATAATAAATTCAACCTCTTTAAAGGTTTGATTTATTACACTTCGAATAGTATTGGCCAAGCCAGTTGCATTGTTTTTATTGACGGTTATTATGGAAACTGTACACATTATTTAATGCTCAACGTTTATTTAAAATCTGTTAGAAATATTACGGCGTAATGTAAAATACTTTTCAATGTGTTTTCTACAAAACAAAATAGTAAAAAGTATTAATAAAAATCAAGATATGCTTTCGTACACTCTCCTAGTTTGTTCTCTACAATTCTCCCAGGAAAATTTTTTAGCTTGCTCAAAGCCTTTTTCAATAAGCGTGTTCCTTAATTCGTTATCATACAGCACTTTTCGTATTTGTGATGTAATTTCTTCTGTTTGATAAGGATTGAAATACAAAGCGGCGTTGCCTGCGATTTCGGGAAGTGAGCTGGTGTTGCTCGCTACAACAGGACAGCCGCAAGTCATCGCTTCTAAAAGTGGAATGCCAAATCCTTCATAGCAAGAAGGAAACACAAATAAAAGAGCATGTTGATATAAATACACAAGCTCTTCTTCGGTTACAAAATAATTTTTAACACGCTGATATATTGAATGGTTTTTTAAGTGCTCTTTTTCATTTCTTAAAAAAGACTTGCCGGTACAAATGATATGTAAATCAGGGTCTTCCCTTAATAAAATGGCGGCGGCAGAAATAAATTTTTCAAAGTTTTTATACCCGCCTCTTTCACCAACATATAAAATATATCTTGAAGGCAAGTCTTTGATAGTAGAAGCCTTACTTACATCAATGGAACTAGCAAGGTAAACTACTTCAATTTTATCTTCAGGTATTTTATATAAATCAATCAGATCTTTTTTACTATTATTAGAAATGGCAATTATTTTTTTTGCATTTTTAATGACTAGTTTTTTTTGTTCTGTTGTTTTATCAATAAATTGATCGGGAAAAATTTCATGAATCATATCATACACCGTAATAATATAAGGCTTGTTATGTAGCTCGTTTAAAAAATAAGGATTGTAATAGGTAGAATGAAATATATCAAAATCTCCTTCCTTGAGTTTTTTTATAGAATATTTTTGATTTATATTTTTAATTAGAAATGGAATAATGAAAGACTCATTGATCCGCCAACCGCCTTTGATTAAATTTAATGCTCTAATTGTTTTATAGATTATTTTACTTTTTTTTACAATCTTACCATCGCCATAATGACAGTTTTTTAAATGCTCGTTTTCGGTTCTTTTAATAGACAGGTCGCATTGAATATGCTTTGATTTATTGCAGAGAAGTTCGGAGAAGTATCTTGAAATTCCTCCAAATTTTTGAAGTTCAAAGGCCTGATGATCGTAAAGGATTTTCATTAATTAACTAAAAACTGTTTTAATTTTATTCTTGTACACGGCTTCGCCACGCTCACTCACAGTAAGATTTAAAAAATACAGCATTACAAACTCATCATTTACTCCAAATCAACAAATTGTCTTTATGATCAATTATTGAAAAAGCAGATCCGATAGGATGAATATTAAATTGTATTTTTCTTTTAATTAGTTTTTCGGTTTTGGTAACCAATGAATTCATTTTATCTACCTCTACATTTCCGATAATTTCCAACCGAATGATTTCTTCATTTAAACCATGAGCCAATTTCCCCGTTAGATAAACGGCTTCAACAAAATGCAATTCTTTTATTATGGTATCGATGATTGTATCAATGCCTACATGCTTGAGCACAATCTGTTGGATATTTATAAATAAAGGATGGTGAGTATTGGCGGAGAAGATCTTTTTATTCCCAACTATGATAGATTGGAGGAGTCCAGCCGCCTCAAAACGATTCAATTCAAGTCGAATAGCATTGGTGCTTTCATTGAATTCAACTTCCAAAGAGCGCAAATACGATCTATTATTGCTATTTAAAAAAAACTTGAGTAAAAGCTTTAAACGAGTCTTAGAAGATATGAGCGTTTCTATCATAAATTGAGTAATAAAATTACTCAAGAAGCGCTACAATACAAAATTAAAATCTATTTTTAAAGTCCTTTAAAAGGATGCAATTATTTATTGATGATGGAATACCTTCTTTTAGCTTTTTATCTGTTGGCGGGCTATTGGCTTATCCCTAAACTGTCTTTTATTAAAGACAGCAACTTGTCGCCTTTTCAAATACGGTTATTATATGCCCTAAAAATATTAGTAGGAATTGCATTGGCTATTTATGTAAAATCCAGCGGTATTAATGGAGATTACACCTATTTTCAACATCAAGGAATAGAACAATACCATCTCTTATTAAAAACACCTAGTCTTTATTTACAGGATTTTATTATAGACGCCAGAAAATTTGGATTGGGAAGGCTTTTTGAAACAAATCAAAGTTTTTGGGGGTACTTAAGTTTTAATTTATTGTATAAACTGATTGGAATAATCAACATCTTTTCTTTAGGAAATTTTTATACCAACACACTCCTGTTTTCTTCTGCAGTATTTTTTGCTCACGTTGCCTTCTATAAAGTATACAGCTCTTTGTTTCCGCAAAACAAAAAAGCAGCTTTAATAGGATGTTTTTTATTGCCTTCTACGCTGGTTTATACTTCTTGCGTTCACAAAGATGGATTTGTCTTTTTAGCCATGGCAGCCATTGTATATGGATTGTTTCAATTAAATAAAGCTCAACAATCTAAAAATAAATTGCTTTTTGTGGGTCTTGTAGCAATAGGAATGACGATTATCTTTCTATTTAGAAATTACATTCTATTGGCACTGCTTCCCGCATTGTTATCATGGTGGCTAAGTTCTTTTTTATCAAGAAAAAAAATACTAGCTTTTGTTGGATGTTATGCAATTTTCATTTTGTTGTTTTTTCTTTCTGCGCATTTTTATGAATCAATCAATTTGCCACAATCTATTATAAATAGAAAGACTTCTTTTGAAAACCTTACTATTGGAAATACTACTATTTCAACAAACAAATTAGAACCCAATGCATTGAGTTTTATTAAAAATCTCCCACAGGCATTGAATCATGTATTGCTGAGGCCTTATGTTTGGGAGTACAAAGAATTAGCTATTATTTTGACTGCTTTAGAAGTGTTGTGTTATGTATTGATATTTTTACTATTCATTATTTATAGGGAAGGAAAGCCGAAGGAAGCAGACAGATTGATATTGTTTGGCGTGTTTTTATTTATAAGCATGGCGCTCACCATAGGATATACTATTCCGAATATTGGAGCGATCATTAGATACAGAAGCATTTTTTGGATATTGGTAGTATGCCCTGCATTGTGTAGTATAGATTGGGCAAAACTAAAGACGAAGCTGTCTTTTTAATTACTGTATTCTCTTTACTTGATTGTCTGTAAGCAAATACTGTTGCTGACTTTCTTTACAAATAGCAATATTGTTTTTACCGAAAATTAATTTATGACCATGCTCACTCATCCAGCCCGATTGCTTTCCAGGATTACCAATAATTAATGCATAGGCAGGGACGGGTTTTGTTACCACTGCGCCGGCTCCAATAAAAGCAAATGTTCCAATTTCATTTCCACATACAATGGTAGCATTGGCACCTATCGTAGCTCCTTTTCTTATGAGCGTTGTTTGAAATTCGTTTTTTCTGCTAATTGCACTACGTGGATTAATAACATTGGTTAATACAGCACTGGGACCTAAAAAAACATCGTCTTCACAAATCACTCCTTCATAAATACTAACGTTGTTCTGCACACGAACATTATTTCCTAATATTACTTTTTTTCCTACCACAACATTTTGACCAATATTACAATTGGCGCCAATAATTGCCTCCGACATAATATGAGAAAAATGCCAAATAGTAGTTCCTTCTCCAATGGTACTTGGTTCATCGATTTCTACTGTTGGATGTACGTAATAAGGCATGTAAATTATTTTTTCGAGATACGAGACAAGTAAACGCCATAGCCACTTTTATGAAGATTAGTAGCGAGTTTGTCTAATTGAGCATCAGAAATAAAGCCCATTCTCCAAGCAATTTCTTCTGGGCAGCCAATTTTTAATCCTTGTCTTTTTTCAATCACACGCACATATTCACTGGCATCATTTAAAGAATCAAAAGTTCCTGTGTCGAGCCACGCAAAGCCTCTATCGAGTGTTACTACTTTTAATTTAGTTTGATTCATATACACCCTATTCACATCCGTAATTTCGTATTCACCTCTTGGACTAGGTTGAATGTTTTTAGCAATAGACACAACATCGTTGTTATAAAAATACAATCCGGGAACCGCATAGTTGCTTTTAGGATTTGCAGGCTTTTCTTCTATGCTGATTGCATTATAATTATTATCAAACTCTACCACCCCATATCTTTCAGGATCACTTACTGAATAAGCAAAAATCACTGCACCTGCAGGATTTGCAGCTTCCTGCAGCATTTTGCTAAACCCACTTCCATAAAAAATATTGTCTCCCAATACCAATGCAACGCTATCGTTTCCTATGAATTTTTCTCCAATAACAAAAGCTTGGGCTAAGCCATTTGGTTTTTCCTGCTTCTCATATACAATATTGCAACCCCACTGACTACCGTCGCCTAATAGACGCATAAATTGCGATTGATCTTCTGGAGTAGTGATAATCAAAATATCTTTAATACCCGCCAACATGAGTGTACTCAATGGATAATAAATCATCGGCTTATCGTAAATAGGCATCAGTTGTTTACTAATTCCCATTGTAATAGGATATAACCTTGTTCCGGATCCGCCTGCGAGTATAATGCCTTTCATGTGATTGAGTTGAAAAATGGTTGATTGATAGTTTAAAATAGTTGAAAGCATTTTTGAAAATGACAACTATTGATTCATTTAATTTTTAGGTTTACTATTTATACTGTTTTTTTGTGCGATTCTCAGATTATTGAGTTTTACCGATAATGCTTGTATTTTATTACGAAGCGCCAATAGTTGGTTTTCTACAATCAATTTCAAATCGAATGAAAGGATCAATTGATTCAATAATTCTATCAAACTTCCATAAGCAATTGTTGAAAACCTGGCTTGGTCTTTAGCGGAATTTCTTGTGGATCCTTCAGCAATATTTGAAGAAACCGAAATCGCCGCTCTTTTCATCTGACTTACCAATCCATATTTTTCTTTTTCTGGAAATTGCTCCAT
>CANFJP010000099.1 GCA_947447485.1 Chitinophagaceae bacterium | reverse complement strand
ATAATGCCCGCAATGATTAACAAACCACCACTTTTGAGTAAATGAGTGTATTGTTTTTTTTTTATAAAATAAATAGCATAAGAAATACTCATGGCTATCAGTACTAAAAAAAGATAATAACTTATTTGCTGATGCGCTTGTCCAATTTGAAGGGCTATAAAAAGGGCACTCAATACAAATCCCGCAATATATTTTTTATCAAACACAAGTATCACTGCGCCTATAACTGCCGGAGCATAAGCCAATGCAAGCATTTGAGTATTGTGACCTGCAGTGATGATAATGGGAGAGAAGCTACAATAAGCAAATCCCAGCGCACCTATGATGGATGCGTATGGTTTGATTCGTAAGCATAGACACAATATATAAAAACAGATACAAGCTAAAAAGAAGAAATTCAGAGGTTGCGGTAGCCAAAGTTGCATGGTGCTATTAATAATAGAAAGCGGTGACCAATTCCCTTCCATTGCAATCTGGTAACCCGGCATTCCACTAAACATATTTGAAACCCATAAAGGTAAATGGCCATGCTTTTCTTTGTAATCTAAAGCTTGATGACTCATTCCTTGCCATCCGGCAACATCGCTTTGTTTTAAAATGGTATCTGATTCAAGTGCTGGCTTGCAAAAAATGACTGTTACAATCAGGAAGATTGCCACAGCGATAAAATGGGGGAATAATGTCTTTAGAGTAATGTGTTTCATTGTTTAAAATTATAGTAGCAAAATAATACTAATTATCTCAATATTATTGTAAGTAATCAATTCTTTATGATGGCTTTTATAGCTAAAATGCGCTTAATGCCTAAGTAATCAATTGTTTTTCCCCTAAATGGCTACTAAAGTATAAGAAATCGTTATACATACACGCTTAATCTTAAAATTACACGAATATCACCAATCAAATCCCTTTTATAAATTAAAAGTTTTTATTAAGCTTATAGATGTTAATTTCGTTTTTTATACCCTGTTTTAATCCGTACTTTTTTAAATCTTTCCTATTTCTAAGGTATTAGTTTTTGACTAATATGACTACACGAAATAATAGGGGATTCAATATTATACGGAAGGGATTTATTAAATCAATAATATTGAATTTTGTTAACCCTTATCAATGATTAAAGCTATAATACTTGATGAAAACACTAAGAGTTTAAATAGTCTTAGAGGAATTTTAAAACTTCATTGTCCACAAATTGATATCATTGCGGAAGCTTCAACAATAAATGCGGCCGAAGAGCTTATTTCTTCGCTAAATCCAGATCTAGTTATTACAGAGACTCAGCTTTCTAATAGTAGCATATTTGATATGTTTGATAAAATGATTCCTTTGCATTTCGAATTGATCTTTATTTCGGCAAATGACATAGACTCTATCAAGGCGTTTAAATATAGTGCAATTGATTTTTTATTGAAGCCCATTGATATAGTTGAATTGCAATTGGCTATCAGCAACGCTAGGCAAAAGCTATTTGATAGAAGTGTAATTAATCAACTTGGTATACTTTTAAGCAATGTAAATTATGCTGCAAAAGATGATTATAAAATAGCGATCCCTACCTTAGAGGGGTATGTATTTATTCAGGCAAGTGAAGTGGTAAGGTGCGAGGCAAATGGTGCTTATACATTTATATTTACGAATAACGATAGGAAAATTCTTGCTTCTAAAAATATTAAAGAATACGAAAATTTGCTTCCCTCAAAATCATTCTTCAGGGTACACAATTCACATTTGGTAAATCTCAATAGAATTCTAAAATACAATAAAGGCAGGGGAGGTTCAATTATAATGGATGATGGAACAGAATTGGCTGTTGCCAGTAGAAGGAGGGATAAATTTTTAAATTGTTTCAATAGTTGATATTTTTTAATCCTCTTATAGTAAAGGCTATAAAAATCGAAGGATACTCTAATCAGGGCTATTGCGTTTTTTCAAAAAAACCAGCCATCCTTACTTCAAATCTGAGATCAATCGTGTCCTAGCAAATTGGCTATTGTATATAAAAGCTAAGTGCAATTTTAAAAATAGAGCTATCGTATAGTCTGCCTTTCAAAATGTAATTTTGTATGCGTAAAGTTTTTATATACTTTTGCATCAGCATTTAAAATGGTGGTTGTAGCTCAGCTGGTTAGAGCACCAGATTGTGATTCTGGGGGTCGTGGGTTCGAGCCCCATCATCCACCCATATAAATCTCTCTTTTTAGAGAGATTTTTTTATGCCGTTTCGTTGAGTTATTTGGGTTTGTTTAACATAAGATTATAGGGCGGTTAGCTTTTATCTATACGTCTAAGAGCTATTTTCCGCTATTTTTACATTATGCAAAAAATTGCAAATTTCATTATGAGTAAAAAATTCATTCCAGTCATTATTCTGCTAACAGGCATTGGGTTGTTTTTCAATTATCAAACTCAAGGGAAGGCCGATAAAGGAGATGATCCTAAAGAAAAATATGCTAAAATATTATATAATGTGGGCGTTTTATTAGAGCAAGGTCATTTTGCTCCACAAATAATTGATGACGAATTTAGCAAAAGAGTGTTGAAGAAGTTTGCGACTGACCTAGATGAAGAGAAGACATTTTTGCTTCAATCTGATATCAATTCTTTCAAAAAGTATGAGAATAGTATTGATGATGAAATTCATGGAAAGGAATTGCTTTCTTTTTATGGTATAAATGAGGTGTATACTGCTCGGGTTAAAGAAGTTTCATTGATTTATAAAGACATGCTCTCTAAGCCTTTCGATTTTACTGCAGATGAAAAATTAGAGTTGAATGCGGAGAAAACTAATTTTTCTAAGTCGATTGCTGAGCGTACTGATTTATGGCGCAAACGCTTGAAATATGCTGTGTTGGGGCGTTATGTAGACATGCAGGAAGAACGCGAAAAGAATAAAAATAAAAAAGATTTTATTCAAAAAGCGGATAGTACGTTGGAAAGAGAATCACGTGAACAAGTATGCAAGCAAATGGATCGTTATTTTGCTACTAAAAAAACAAGAGAAACTGTAGATGAGAATTTCAGCACTTTTATCAATACGATTACTTCATTAATGGATCCACATACCAATTATTTTCCTCCTGTTGATCTCCGATCATTTAATGAAGGGATGAGCGGTCATTTTTATGGCATTGGTGCTCAGTTAAAAGAAGATGATGGTAAAATAAAAATATCTAGTTTGGTGAGTGGTGGTCCTGCTTGGAAAAGTGGCGAATTAAAAGAAGACGATGAAATTATTAAAGTAGGTCAAGGAAATCAAGAGCCGGTAGATGTTACGGGGTACGCTATTCCTGATGCCGTGAAATTAATAAGAGGATCAGAGAAAGGGACAGAAGTGAGGTTGACTGTAAAGAAAGTAGATGGCAGTATTAAAGTAGTTGTTTTGTTAAGAGACAATATTACATTGGAAGACACATTTGCCAAATCTGCTATCATTAATGGGGTAAATAAAATTGGGTATATATATCTTCCAGAGTTTTATGCTGATTTTGAAAAACCAAATGGGCCTCGCTGTTCGGTTGATGTGGCAAAAGAAATCGAAAAATTAAAGGCTGAAAATGTACAGGGCATCATTATAGATCTTCGAAGCAATGGAGGAGGTTCATTGTATGATGTGGTTCAAATGGCTGGATTGTTTATTTCAAGTGGACCTATTTGTCAGGTGAAGGGAAGGGATGAAAAGCCAAGTGTGATGCGTGATAGAGACAATAGGGTTCAATACGATGGGCCACTTGCGGTGATGGTTGATGGCACCAGTGCTTCAGCTTCTGAAATTTTTGCGGCAGCCATTCAAGATTACAATCGTGGCGTTATCATTGGCAGTTCATCTACTTATGGTAAGGGGACAGTTCAAAGAAATATTCCTCTAAATCCTGAAGGCGAAGCTATTTTATCTAATAAAAACTCAGAAGATTTAGGATCTATTAAGTTGACCTTACAAAAATTCTATAGAATCAATGGGGGAGCTACTCAGTTAAATGGGGTAGTGCCAGACGTCATACTTCCTAATAGATACGATTATTTAAAATTCAGAGAAAAAGACAATCCCAATCCTCTTAAATGGGATGAAATTGCCAAAGCAGATTACCAGCCATGGGGTAGTGATTATTCTTTACAAGATTTATTGAACGCAGTAAATGGGGAAATAAAAAACAACGAGTCGTTTAATAAAATTAAAACCAATGTAGATTGGCTTGATAAATACAACAATAAAGCCTATTCTATTAATATTAATCAATATAAAGAAGAGCAAAAAAAACTGAAAGCTATTTTTAAACAAATGGATGAGTTGGTTAAATTATCTCAGCCACTTAATATGAAAAATTTAGATTCAGATACGGCTTCTATTAATAGCTCGGAAGATAAAATAAGCAAAAATAAACAATGGATGAATCTAAGAAATAAAGATTTATATATTGATGAATCTGTAAAGGTGATAGATAGGATGATTGTCCAAAAGAATATTGCAAACAAAAGCAAATCCTTGTAATATTTACTTTAGTTGTTATAGGTATCTCTCTTCTATTATTTTTTTATGGTGATAGAGGTGTCCTACGCATGAGAAACCTATTGCTATTACAGTAACGGGTGAATTGTTGGCTAGTCCTGACTGGATAAGCGTTTCATTGCTAAAGCTTTCAAAAAGGCACACCGTTGAATTTCTTACGATTGCCATTTCTTTACAAATCTCTTTCCATGTTCGTTTGTTTGCATTTGATGTGAATGTATAATCGTTTTCATTAAATCCGGGTAATGAAGCAGACTCTTTTCTTGCAAAGCAAAGTGCCCTATAACAAAATATCCTTTCAGTATCAATACAATGTTGTAATAATTCTTTTATCGTCCATTTACCTTCAGCATACGCAATGTTTGATTGCGTATCACTAATATTCTTGAAAAAGTTCTGTATGATTGGCTCCTGAGCTTTTAATGCACTCAGCACATCGTTTTCGGCAACTAAGTGAATGTAATTGTCTAAATAGGAAGGGTAGGTTCCTTGTATTGGCTTTAACATGTTTAAAGATATAAAAAAGCCACAAAATTTCTTCTGTGGCTTTTATATATCGTATTGAGTATAATTTTTTATTTTTTTCCTGGGGTAGTCTTTATGGTTCCTGCAAGTTTAAGTGCTTCATAAGCATTTACAAATGCACCTGTTCTAGACAATTCAGAAAGGGCTGTTTTGTCGGAAGTCCCTGGAATATTTACTTGATCTTTTGCTGGTGTAGCAGATTTTTCAATGATTGATTTCAATTGTTGTGGTGTTAACGTAGGATAGTATTCAAGCACCAAAGCGGCAATACCTGCAACAACTGGGCAAGCCATGCTGGTTCCACTTGCATTTCCATAGGTATTTCCTCCAGGAATGGTTGAATAAATACTTACACCAGGAGCGAATACATCTACTTCACTTTTGCCATAATTACTGAATGATGCAGTGAGTCCGCCGTTTTTTTCATCTCCACTCGCGCCTACAGTAATGATATTGCTTGCTCTTCCTTTTCCATCAATGTATACTGGGTTGGGAAAGTTAGAAGCTGAATCTATATTTTTTGCATCGTTTCCTGCAGCATGTACCAATAGAACCCCTTTCTTTTCTGCATAGCGGAAAGCATCATCTACCCATTGTTTTTCTGGAGAGAAATCTTTACCAAAACTCATGCTGATAATTCTTGCTCCATTATCAACTGCATAACGAATCGCATTCGCGATATCCTTATCATGTTCATCGCCATCTGGAACAGCACGAACCATCATGATGCTAACATTGTCTGCAATGCCATCAATTCCTTTGCCGTTGTTTCTAGCAGCAGCGATAATTCCAGAACAATGTGTGCCATGGAATGGGGTAGAAGCCATGATGTCATTATTGCCATAGAAACGATCTTTTATATTCGTTTCATCATCGCCAACAATTTCTTTGCGGAATTCTTTGGGTGCTTCATTTACCGCTTCAGCTTTTCTTAATTGACCTTGAATCTCTTCAAGTAACTGGTTGTTGGTTATTTCGTAGCTATTGTTAGCCTTGCTGATACTTAAAATTAGTCCCTTTGCCATTTTCCCATCGGGGTTAGTGGTATTGTTACTCTTTAAATCTTCTCCATTGTATTCTTCTTTTCCTAATTCTTTTCTCAATACAGAATCCCCCGCTTTGAATTTAGGATACATCATTTTTAAATAGCCTATTTCCTGAGGATCTACTTCTCCTACTACTTTTGCTTTTGCGGCAACAAAAGAGTTGTAAGAAGTTTTCTCTTCTGGGGTAAGGTTTTCAATGACCACCTCTTTTCCTTCCCACCTTACTTTCAATTTATTGTAAACACGCGCGCCTTCATAACTGTCTTCTTTTACGTTGCGTCCGTCTTTTCCGCCAATGAAGTTCCATCCATGAACGTCATCGATATAACCGTTGTTGTCATCATCTTTTCCGTTGCCAGGAATTTCTTTAGGGTTTGTCCATAATACGGGCTTAAGATCTTCATGAAGCGTGTCAATGCCACTATCGATTACGGCTACAATGATGCGCTTGCTTTTTAGTTTTTT
>CANFJP010000098.1 GCA_947447485.1 Chitinophagaceae bacterium | reverse complement strand
ATCGCAATGTCATCGGGTGTTACCACTACTTTTTTCTTTATGTATTTCTTTTTGGCATCAGGTTCAATAAAATCAAACTCTGTACTTACCGCCTTCCAGTCTTTCCCTGTTTTATTATCTACTAAAATTTTATAAAATACAGCTTGTCTCCAATAATCACCACCATTGGGTTCTTTCTTCGAAGGGCCTTCTGTTTTTTTCAGCCCTTTGTCGGGGTCACCAGATTTATAATCGACTACATTCACATCCTTCCCATCAAATTCTAATTTATCTAGCTTGCCTTTTAATGGAACATCATTGAGTACTACATTTTTAATATTGTGCTCAATCACTACAATTTTATTAAAGGATTGAACGTGTGTATCATAATATTTCTCCAACACTTCTTTTCCGTATTCCATTCTTCTATTGAATTGTTCGGTAGAAAAGCTTTCTCTGTGTCGATTCATGTACCAATCAAAATAGATTACAAATGATTGCTTGCTGGGGAATTCTTTTTGATCTTGTTCTAGCATTACTTTAAATAACTGTTCTAATGCATGGTGAACGGCAGATCCAAATTCAGTCGCTTCATTTTTTGCAGAAGGAATGCGAATAAAATTGTTATAATAAAAACCAAGCGGACATTTGAGATAGCCATTCAAAGCGGTCACGTTCATTACAAACTTTTCTAGAATTGGTTTTACAATATCGTCTTCTATTTTTTCTATTTCTGGTGAAGCGCCTATTCCAAAAGATAGCGCAGCAAATTGCGATAAGATTTCGTTGTCGATGATTATTTTTTCTACCGGAAGTTCAAATGCCTCTTGAATCTCAGCAATAAATTTTGATGCTTCAATTTCTTTTCCGTCGTTTTTAAACTTGCTATATGAAATAACCAAATGCTGTTCTGCGCGAGTAATGGCAACATAAAAAAGCCTTCTCAATTCCTGATCATCTTTTGTTGAAGACATTGAACTGAAAAC
Source organism: Chitinophagaceae bacterium (assembly GCA_947447485.1). Taxonomy (GTDB): domain Bacteria; phylum Bacteroidota; class Bacteroidia; order Chitinophagales; family Chitinophagaceae; genus Ferruginibacter. The sequence continues at coordinate 5,835 of CANFJP010000098.1, read as the reverse complement.
AGTATCAGGCATTTTAAATCCTTTGTTTCCTGGTTTTTTCTTTTCCCATAAATCTGCATTGGTTCCTACAATAAATACATATTCAAACTCCAGTCCTTTTGAACCATGCGCCGTCATAATATTGATTCCCTTTTCGCTTCCATTTGTTTGAATGAGTGGCAAGCTGATTGATTCTTTCTCCATTACTTCCAGCAGCGTTACTAATTGTAGAAGATTGATATAAGGATTTCGATGCGTCTCTTCTTTCACAAAATCAAACAACGCCGTAAGTATTTGCAATTGCCAATGCTTATCGTTGCTTTGCATTATTTTGTTAATTACGCCCGCTTCTCTAATGATTTGTTCAAATAAAAACTGTAGTGTAACGTTTGAAGCACTTGAAATTAAGTGTTCAATTATCAATGAAGCACTTTGTAATCCCTCGTGTATATTTTTAGTAAAAAGATCTTGCGGAGGAGTATTTATTTTTTCTTGAAGCAGCGCGCGGATAGAGGTTTTGTTTCCTTTTAATCTTCTTTCAGAAACCTCTAATGTTATTTTTGCAATTTCAATGGGTGGAATATTGAACCAGTCAAAATGAAGTATTTCAAATAAAAGCTGATCTCCACTATATGGAATAAAATGTTCTGATGAAAGGTATTTCAACATCAGCATTATTTTTTTTGCCAATGGGAGCTCTAGCGCGTTTAAATAGCGTTTACTGTATACCGGTATATTTAGTAAATTAAAATGCTGTGTAAGTGCTTCCCCATATTTATGTTCTTTGTAAATAATGCCAATGTTTCCTGGCGATACTCCTTCGGCCAGCAATGCTTGTATTTTTATTACCACCCCAATCATTTCGTGTCTTCTCGATTCGTATTCTGCGATAATGGGTAAATGAGTTAGGTGTTGAATTTTCGTATTGGATGCAGAAAGCTCTTTCGTTAATCCTTCAATTTGATTTACCAATCTATCTGGATTTCGATTAATCAAAGCTTTTGAAGAATCTAATATTGGTTGAGTAGATCGATAGTTTTTAGTTAACACTATTTTTAGTAAGTCATCTTTGTAGGCGGTAGCAAACTGTAGCATATTTTCTACGTTCGCTCCTTGAAATCTAAATATACTTTGATCGTCGTCGCCTACAACAAATACATTGGGGTTGTCCCAAAAACTGATCAGCAGTTCTACTAATTTGTTTTGTGTTCCGCTTGTGTCTTGGTATTCATCTACTAGAATGTATTGATATTTTTCTTGATAATTTGCTAGCAGGTTTGAATTTTCTTCAAATGCTTTGATTACCCAATTGATCATATCATTAAAGTCGTACCTGTTTTTTACTTTCATCATACCGGTGAAGCGTACAAATTCGTTTACCCCTGCACGAAGCTTTTCCATTCTTTCTACCTCATCATGGTAGCTTGGTTTTAAATCACCTTTGTTCCACTTCCCAGCTCTGTTTACCTGGTAAATATATTCTTTGTCATTAGGCAGTTCCTTAAGGTATTCGTCAATTCGCTCGTTTAGAAATGTTGGAGTCCAGCCTTCTTTTTTCATGGCATTAAAAAGGCCTTCTAAGTTTTTTATTTCAAAATACACATCACCCCGATATCTTTTTAACAGGTGGTTTTTTGGCAATGTATCAATCAGTTCTTTATATAACTCTATTTTTTCGAGTTCAGAAATGGCATCTAATGATGTTTTTTCAAACTGCGATAAATTATCTTGAATGACATCGTTGCAAAACGCATGAAATGTATAAATATTTACTTTGTAAGCATCCGGACCAATAAAATCCAACAGTCTTTTGCGCATGGCTACTGCTCCGGCGTCTGTATACGTTAAACAAAGAATATTGACTGGCGAAGTATCTGTTTCAATTAATATTTTTCCAATTCTGCTGGCTAATATTTGCGTTTTACCGGTGCCTGGTCCTGCAATAACCATTACGGGTCCTTCAATTGTGTCTACTGCTTTGCGCTGCTGCTCGTTTAATTGTTGGTATTCTTTCTCGAATGTTTCCCGGAGTTTATTGCTGTAAGTGGACATGGAGTAAAGTTAATTTTTTTACCTGAATGGGTAATTAAAATATAGCGGATTAGAAGTAAAATATTTTATCTGTTAACACAACAAAACCTTGCTTCTTTTGTTTAGGTATTTATGAGTAAAGTATATAGTATAAAAACTGTCCAACACTTGCCTATTAGTCTTCAAGAGGCTTGGGATTTTTTCAGTAGTCCGGCCAATCTTTCAACCATCACTCCTGATCATTTAGGATTTCAAATTGTTTCTAAGCATCATGGAGAAAAAATGTATGCAGGACAAATTATTGAATATACTGTAAAGCCTGTGTTGGGTATTCCATTGTATTGGATGACTGAAATATCACATGTGGAGGATAAAAAATATTTTGTAGACGAACAGCGATTTGGTCCTTATTCCCTATGGCATCATCAACATCATTTTAAAGAAACGTCTGCTGGAGTAGAAATGACAGATATTGTTCACTATAAATTACCGTTGGGTATTTTGGGGCGACTGGCCCATTGTCTTTTTGTAAAAAAACAATTGAAGCAAATTTTTGACTACCGATATAAGATCGTCGCAGAAAAATGGAAGTAATCGGATGGTTAAACCTTAAACATTGAACCCCGTTTACCCAGGCATTCTAGTAATGTACTTCTCTATTTGTTTTATTTGATCAACTATTTGAGGAGTAGTAGGTTTAAATCCTTTTGCTTTTCTAAAATATTCTTTGGCTGCTCTGAATTCTCTTTTATTCATCATGATGGAACACAATTGTAAATAAGCAGCTGCATTGTTTTCTTTGTCGGGCAATCCGGCACGAATCGCTTGTCTGATATATGATTCCGCTTGTTTATTGTCTCCTTTTTGCATGCTCAACATTCCTAATTGTAACTTATTAGGTCCTTCTGCTTGTTTGGAAAGTGAGCCACCTCCAAGTGAAAGTCCTTTTTTCATCATTTTTTCTGCCACATCAAAATCCTCATTAACCATGGCTAGGTTTCCTTGGATAGTATAATATACCGAGCGAATGGGTTTGATAAGCAGTGCAGGGAATTTGATGGAGTCTACTATTTTTTTTGCAGCAACCATATCTCCTTCTTCCATAGCTGTTTGTATAAGTCGCATGGGGCCAAATAGAAAATGGCCAATTACCAAGATGACAGAGATTAAATAAAGAATAAAAGACGGCCAAAATCCCGTTTGCATATGCACAAAAATAGCCAGTGCCAATAGGACCACTCCCAACAAAAGGCGATATTTAATAAGCGTGTTCATCCACTTCATACATCAAAAATTAGGCTGCAAAGATAAAGGGGTTTTCTTGTTATTTATTATCATATTCCAAATCCTAGGCCTTCCTTATAAGTTGTTATTATATATATAACTATAAATAACGATTCTTTTTAATTAAATAGAGATGCCATGAAAAGAAAATACCTGCCTAGCTATATATAAATTGTTCTTTTTAATAAAAAAGGGTAAATTCATATTGGCTACACAATAACACCTGCCTTAAATCGTATTAGTTAAAATACTCAGTTCAATTTTATTAAACAGTTAAAATCAAGCGTATGAAAAAAATATACATATTAACTGCTTTTTTGTGGGTGGTTTTTTCAAATTTTTCCTTTGGTCAAAATACACCTACCAATTGCACGGCTCAATTTAATATAACGCCTACAGGGAATACCGTTCAGTGTACGCCTGTGATGATGGATTCTTTAACAGCGCATTATTGGAGTTTTGGGGATGGTGGATCTAGCTCAATAAAAAATCCAGCGCATACATATAATGTTTGCGGCACTTATACCATTGGTCATTATACGCGCCAGCGCAATCCCAATGGAGTCATTACCTGTTCGGATAGTGCTTTTGTGTCAGTTGTTATTGCGTGCAATACTTCTTGTAATGTTCATGCTTCTTTTACAAGTGCGATAGTAAACAATCAGTCCAATGTGTTTCAGTTTACCAATACTTCTGCTGCACCACCATCACCTACTCCGGTGTATAGTATTTGGAATTTTGGAGACGGAACGCCTGTAGTAACTGGATCGGGATTAACCAATCCTTCTCATACTTATACAACCTCCGGTTTGTTTAACGTGTGTTTGAAAGTAATTTCAGGTCAAACTGTTGCCGGCATGAATTGTATGGACAGTATTTGCCAAACAATTCAGGTACAGGTTCCTGGAACTAATACTTGCAATATTAACCCAACTTTTAGCATACAGCCATCTCCCAATCAACCCAATGTGATTGTTTTTACCAATACAACGGTGCAAACTGTTGCCAATCCTGCTATTTCATGGAGTTTTGGTGATAGCACAACGGGTTCTGGGAATAGTATTACTCATACTTATAATCATGCGGGTACGTTTAGCGTATGTATGCACATTGCTGTTAGCAGCACTTGTATAAAAGATACTTGTGTTACCATAACTGTAACAATGCCAACGCCTCCACCACCGACACCTTGCACAATTGCTCCTGGATTTTCTTGGTCTATAAATCAAACACAATCAAACATCATAACGTTTACCAATACCAGTACGCCTATTAATACTGCTGCTTCTGTAAGTTGGAATTTTGGTGATAGCACTACTGGAACAGGGTATATTGCCACACATACTTACACGCATGCTGGAATATATACTGTTTGTATGTACGTTTCCAATAGCAATACTTGCTCTGCCTATCTTTGTCAAACTGTAACGGTTACACTACCAACAAACAATCCATGTAATATAGTTGCAGGATTTAATTTTCAAAACAATCCAACTGGAGCGAGTTCAAACACTGTTTATTTCAACAATCAATCTACTCCGTTAGCTGCAACAGATTCTATCACATGGAATTTTGGGGATGGCACAGTGTCTCACGATATAAACCCCATTCATACTTATGCCAATGCGGGTACATACAATGTTTGTTTGGTAGTGAGAAAAAACCCAACTCCTACTGGAGCAGCTCCTTGTGTAAGTTATATTTGTCATGTTGTTACAATAACAGGATCTCAGCCTTGTACGTTAGCTAGTTCTTTTACTTGGCATAGAGACAGTATAAATTATCAAACCATTCATTTTTATAACACTACTTATATTCAGAACACCACAGCGGCTATAATGTGGAGTTTTGGAGATGGCACTTCATCAACTGTATTTAGTCCTGTTCATCAATATTCATTTCCGGGGCATTATTATGTTTGTTTGCGTGTACAAACCTCTCCTAATTGTGTAGCGTATTATTGTGATTCTATCATTGTTGGAACACCAAATACTTCCTCTATTCCACAATGTCAGTTAATGCCCATTCCTAATCCTGCGCATAGTCAGGTGAGCGTGAATGCTTATTTAGCTGCCGCGATGCCAATCAATGTATTTGTATATAATGCACAAAATGTTTGTGTAAAAAGGCTTACAATAACAGGGGTTGCCGGAAACAATACCATTGCGCTCAATGTGTATAATTTGGTAGCCGGATTTTATACCATAAGACTCTATTATGGCAATCAATTCTGTTTTGCCAGATTCCAAAAAATATAGCTTTCAATAGCTCATATGAATTACAAGGTCGTTCTACTAGGACGACCTTGTTTTATTGCGCTAGTTTCTAATAAAGAATCCATTATTTTTGCTGACTTCTTTAAAAAATGGTCCCGTAGTTCAATGGATAGAATAGAAGTTTCCTAAACTTTAGATCCAAGTTCGATTCTTGGCGGGACTACAACCTCAATCTTCTTTTCTCTTTTTTACCCCAACTTCTTCTTGATTTTGGGGTATTTTATTTGCCTCACGTCGTTATTCTTGTGAATTTCCCACAATCATT
>CANFJP010000097.1 GCA_947447485.1 Chitinophagaceae bacterium | reverse complement strand
TAACACCTGTTCAAAGAAAAGACATTAAAGTATTGGGTCGTTCTGCACTAGGTGCAATGCATGCGGGTATTAATGGAATGTGGAGAGGAAAATATGCAACAGACCACGACGTAACCGTAGCTAAAAAATTGGCGTACGTAATGTGCGGAGGCGATTTGAGTGAACAAACATTGGTATCAGAACAATATTTATTAGATCTCGAAAGAGAAGCGTTTTTAAGTTTAACAGGAGAAAAGAAAACACTGGAAAGAATACAAAGCATTATAAAAACTGGTAAACCACTAAGAAATTAATTCAACCAAACATGATTATTTACCCTCCTTATCTAAAAGCTGGTAATACAATAGGCATCACTTGCCCAGCTGGCTATATGGCAAAAGACAAAGTGAATAGCTGTATAAAAAAATTACAAGATTGGGGATATGAAGTCATGGTGGGTAGAACGATAGGCAGTAATTCGAAAAATTATTTTAGCGCAAGTGACGAAGACAGAACAAATGAATTACAGGCAATGCTGGATGATAAAAATATTCATGCGATTATTTTTGGAAGAGGTGGGTATGGAATGGGGAGAATTATTGACAAATTGAATTTTAAAAAATTTATCAAAAACCCCAAATGGCTAATAGGATTTAGCGACATAACCGTCATGCATTCGCATCTGTTAAATAATTATTCTATTGCAAGTATTCATGGGCCGATGGCAAATGCGTTTAATATTAAGAAGGAATCAGATTATTATATTAATACAATACAAACAATTTTACTAGGGAAAAAGAACAAGTACACTTGCGATCATCACAAATTAAACAGCAAAGGAAAAGCAACGGGTAAGCTCATTGGAGGAAATCTTGCATTGCTTGCAAATATTATTGGAACAGAGTCGGATGTTGACACGAAAAACAAAATCCTTTTTATTGAAGATGTAGGAGAATATCTATACAACGTTGATCGTATGTTGCATCAACTAAAGCGCAGTGGGAAATTTGATAAGCTTGCGGGGCTGATTATTGGAGGCTTTACTGATATGAAAGACACTGAACGCCCATTTGGGAAATCTATAGAAACAATCATCAAGGAAATTGTACAAGAATACAACTATCCAATTTGCTTTCATTTTCCAGTCAGTCACTCTACTGAAAATGTAGCACTAAAAATTGGTGGACAGTACGAATTAAAAGTAGGACCTAAAAAAACTACACTCCAAGAAATTTAATGCTACCGCAATAGCGAATCGAGTGATTTTTTATATACATCATATCGGGAAAGATCATTGTGCGATCCACCTTCAATAGATATAAAACGATCATTGCTCTTTAGTGATTTTTTAAGACTTGCTGCACAGCGATAAGGAATCACTCCATCAGCAGTTCCGTGAAAAATAGTAATCGGAAAAGGAACGTCCTTTAAATAGTCCACTACCGGTAATTTATAAATGGACATATAAGAAGTAGGATACATAAAAGCATAGCAACTAAACAAATCGGGAATGCTGCTATACGGCGTTTCTAAAATTAATTCCTTTGCCATTGTATTCGAAGCCAAATAAGAAGCGATGCCTGTTCCAAAAGATTTTCCATAAATGATGATACTATCAGGATGGTAAGAATTATCTGCTAATCTTTTTATTTGATAAGCTTGCTCATATAGTTTTTGCTCGGATATTTCTCCGGTGCTTTTACCAAAACCAGGATAGTCAGGCATCCAAACTTCATACCCGTTTTTCGTAAAACTGTTTACAAACTTTGTATAATGCAATATATTTTCTTTGTTTCCATGAAAATACAATACCACTCCTTTTCTAACTACAGTAGTAGGAAAAAATTTAATCAATGAAACTGTATCGGTTTTATTGATCGGGATATTGAGCTCTTGAAAGGGTGAAGAAAAGCTAAATAGATAATCTGAAGACAATTTCACAGGATGAAAAATAAACTTTTCTTGCAGATAATACAAAGCAATTCCAATAGTACAATAAATAAGAATGAACACCTTACCTCCTCTAACAATTTTTCTTTTCATACTCGTTATTTTAATTCTTTAGTACTGCAAAATACTTCTAATCATATTATGATACTCCGGAAAGGAAGGTAAATTATTATGCTTCCCTCCTTTGATGCGCAATAAAGTGATTTTGTTAGGATTTAATGCCTGCAAGTTTTCGCTGTTGCTAATAGGAATAAGTCGATCATTGGTTCCATGTAAAATATATGTATGACAATTAACATGTTTAATCCATTTGTCAATTCTTAGGTGATAGCGAAGCAAATATTTTGTAGGCAGAATAGGAAGAAATCGCTCTACCGCTTTTTTGAAACTATAGTAAGGCGCATCTAATATTAAGTATCGAGGTTTATTATCACTTGCAATCTTTGCCGCAAAGCCACTTCCCAAACTTCTTCCATATACAATAATATGATGTTCGGAATATTGAACAGCAAGCGTGTCGTACACGAATTGCATGTCCTTCATCATCATTGCTTCACTTTTTTTTCCGGTACTTTTTCCAAATCCTCTATAATCAACCAGCACTACATCATAATTGTATCTAATAAAATCCCTGGCATATTTAGCCCATCCTTTGATGCTTCTTGTATTACCATGAAAATACAATATCAACCCCAACGGTTTTTTTACCATAAAATGAAGCCCATTGATACGAACACCTGGCTCAATATCAAAAAACAACTCCTCAAACGGAGCGTCGTATTTATAAATAAAATCTTGTTGGAGTTTTTCTGGCTTAAAGATGAATTTATCTTGTATGAGATAAACGAATACCGCAATTAACAGATAACCAATTACGATATAGAGAAATATATAGCCCACTTTTTAAATCACTTTTTGATGCTTTTTATCCAACCCTCCATTCCCCCTTGAAGATTTACAAGATTTGTAAACCCACCTTTCTGCTCTAGGCGTTGAATAACAATTTGGCTTCGAATACCTTTTTGACAGTATATCACCACTTGTTTGTTGGGGTCTATTTTTGAAAGGTTATCAAAAATAGTATTCATGGGAATGAGCAAGCCTCCAATATTAAACTCATCGTGTTCTGATTGCTCCCTCACATCAACTAGAACAATATCTTCTTTTGAAAGAATTTTATTCTGCAACTCATATGCGTCAATAGATAACATTAGTCTTCATCTTCGTTATACCAAATTCGATTTAATTTCAACTTGCTAACAGGCGCTACAACCAACGGGAATTTTTCAACAGCCACATTGCTTTGTTCTAAACCAAAGCTTCTTTCTTCACTTACGCTCAATTCTTTTAGCCAGAAATATAATCTCATGATGATGTGTTCAAAAAATGGCAGTTCGTTATCCTGGCTTAAGAATTTTTCCAACACAATAAATTGGAAGTCGCCTACCATGTTGTTTTTTTGTTGACTTTCATATCTACTAGTAATATTCACTTCTCTATTTGCTACAAGATCTTCTACTACTTTTTTAAACATTAAATTCAATCTTGGTTGCATACGGAATCCTAATCTAAACTCTACACGAATAATATCATTAGGGATTATATGCTCAACAGAATATTCGCTAGTATAGGGGTCATCTAAGGTGTGAACATGAACGAACCAATATATATCTGCGCGCTTAGGCTTACCTCTAAGAATACTGTACATAATTTTATGTTCAATCTCTTTGGGGCTATTTGCACTGGTTAAGTAAACTAAATGAGTGGCATATTTTGGAACCGTATTATCATTGCTCAGCTCTTCTAGTTTTGGGATATAGTCTTCCACTCTAACAAACTCCACATACCTATTTTTAATTTTTCTAGCTCTATACCATACATACATCACTGTAAATAAGCCACCACCAATAATTAATGTTACAAATCCTCCATGAGGAAATTTATTTAAATTAGCAATTAAAAACCCTATTTCAATTCCAATATATACGAATAGAAAAATCCAAATAAGAATAGGCTTTACTCTTTTTGAAATTAAATAATTTGAAAACAATATAGAGGTTGCCAACATACATAGCGTAATCGCCAATCCATAAGCAGCTTCCATTGCACCAGAAGACCTGAAATAAAGAACAACCGTAGTGCATCCAATAAATAACAATGTATTGATACCAGGAATAAATAATTGGCCTTTTGCTTCCGAAGGATAATTGATTCTCATTTTAGGCCAAAGATTTAATCTTATAGCCTCACTTATTAATGTAAAAGATCCGCTGATAAGTGCTTGGCTTGCAATGATTGCAGCAACTGTTGCAATGATAATACCTGTCAATAAAAACCAATGAGGCATGATGGCGTAAAAGGGATTTTTCATATTGACGCCATTGATAAATGTTGCTCCCTTCTGGTTCAACAGCCACGCTCCTTGTCCTAAGTAATTGAGAATTAAAGAGGACTTAACAAAAATCCATGAAATCCTGATATTACCTCTTCCGCAATGTCCTAGATCGCTATACAATGCTTCGGCCCCTGTTGTACATAAAAAAACGGCGCCTAAAATCCAAAATCCTGAAGGATATACAGCGAGTAATTTTACAGCATAATAAGGATTGAATGCTTTGAGGATTGTCCAGTCGGATGAAATATGACTTAGCCCTAAGATTGCAAGCATAGAAAACCAAATTGCCATAACGGGGCCAAACATTTTTCCAATTGAATTGGTTCCAAATTGCTGCATAAAAAACAATATCATTAGTATACCCAAAACAATTATAATAATGGTATTGTCTTGAATATCTGATAATGAAGGAATGTTTTTTAATCCTTCAATGGCCGAAGTGATTGAAATGGGAGGTGTAATCATACCATCAGCTAGCAAAGCAGCTCCACCAAGCATTGCAGGAATAACCAACCATTTTTTTTGTCTTCTTACTAAAGTATATAAAGAAAAAATTCCTCCCTCCCCTTTATTGTCTGCTTGCAAAGTCAGCAATACATATTTAATAGTTGTTTGAAGCGTTAATGTCCAAATGATACATGACAACCCTCCAACGATGAGTAATTCTTCGATTGCTTTACCATTAATAATTGCACTAAATACATATAGTGGGGAAGTTCCTATGTCGCCATAAATAATACCCAATGCGACTAATAATCCGGCGCCAGTTATTTTGTTGATATTAATCTTTCCCAATGAAGTGATTTTTCAATTTTCCCAATTTGCATCCATTTAAACAACACAAATGTATAAGTAAAACACAAATAATAAGGAGAAAAACAATTAAATATTATTGTGCAGAATGAACGCCTATACTCGCAATGAGTATTGGCTATTTTGACCTGAAAAAATCGTGTACTAAAAAGCCCCTTTTATTAAAAAGGGGCTTCAAACAAACTACTATAACAAACAAGAAATCTTCTTCAGTACAAACATTAAGAAAACTGAAAAATGAATACTAATCGGGCTTTTTGCCGTGTAAAAATTTATTGAATTCACTTAATTCAGCCTGATTGTTTTCGGTAGAATTAACTGTATAATTGCTATAAAATGATTCTACATCAGCAATTTGATTATGTATTTCCATATTGCGTCGAAGGTAAGCTGGCACCGTTTCAAACTCATTGTTAGGATCCGCTGCGTTTATATTAAAGGATAAATTCCTCAGTTTTGCAATTCTTTCTGCAGCGCGGCGTCTCAAATCTTCCGTTTCGTCTGGCAACCCAGCTTCTTCAGCTTCCGCAACCATAACTGGCTGAGTTTCTTCTGCAACAGGTTCTTCGGCCAACTTATAAGAATCCTTAATTACCAATTGCATTTCAATAACAGGTTCTTCTTCTTCAACTGCTGGTTGTAAAGGAATTGATTCTTCTTTTGTATTCAGTTCTATATCTGCTGCTTTGGTTTCAACGTAAATTTGAGAAGGCTTTACCAAAAATCCGCCAGCAGATTGAGCCGTAAAATTAACAACCTCTTCTTTCTGAGGAGCTTGAACTTTTTCTTCTTGTTCAAATGCCAATGAAATAGGCTGTGTTTTTTGTTCATATGCTGGAAGTTGATCTAAGTCGAGCAAAGTAGCAGGAATTTGATCCGTAGCAGAAGATATTTCAAAAAATATTGGTTGCTCCACTTCTTTTTCAGGTAGGGAAACTTCCGCTATTACTGGAATCGATTGCTCAGATAATCTCGGCATCAGTGGATCCTCTTCAATTGCCAATGCAATGGTAGACACAACATTTACAACTGGTTCTTCTTGAACAGCTTCAATAGGAGTAGTATTTTCTTCAAAAACCACTTCTATTTTTTTTGCTTGGGGCTTTTCAGTTGAAGGCATTTCTAATTGCATGATGATTTTTTCATCTGCAGCATTCTTAGCACCTTTAAAATCTTTTGCAGAAGGGTCTTGTGTATTAAAACCAGTAGCAATAAGGGTAATACCTATTTGATCACCTAACGTATTGTCATATCCAATACCAAGAATAACATCTGAGTCTTCACCTGCTTGTGCAAGTAAATAATTTTGAATAGTTTCTACTTCATCCATAGTGAATTCATGGTCTCCATGAGCAGAATTGATATTAATAAGTATCCACTTAGCACCGCGGATATCGCTGTCATCCAACAATGGAGAAGCAAGGGCCTTTTCGATTGCTTCTTGAGCTCTGTTAACTCCACTAGCTGTAGCGCTTCCAAGAATGGCTACCCCGCCATCACTCATTACTGTGCAAACGTCTGCAAAATCGACATTTATTTGTCCGGTTGTATTGATAACATCCGTTATACATTTTGCAGCAGTAGCCAATACATTGTCTGCTTTGTCAAATGCTTCTTTCATTTTCAAATTACCAAACTGATGTCGCAGTTTGTCATTGCTAATAATAAGAAGGGTATCTACATGCTTTTTTA
>CANFJP010000096.1 GCA_947447485.1 Chitinophagaceae bacterium | reverse complement strand
TATAAAAACTCTTCATATTTTGGATTTGCGAGAAAGGATAGTTCTCCTTCTTTTGCTTCTTCAATTTTTCCAAAAGAATATACAGCGACAGCTGGATCACCCTCAACGGTTCCACTAATAATTTGTGCTATTTGAGCTGCGCTGAATTCCATATATAGGCCATTAACTATTTACTGCTGAAGATACGTTGAGCTACTAAACTAGATAACAAATGTAATATTTTTTAACCTTTCCTTTAAGGTTTTCATTTATAAGTGCATTGTCTACTGCGGCAATATCTTTGATACTACCATCTTTGAATAAGATATGAATTTGTTCATTTTCAAAGTTGTATGTTCTACTAGAAGCTTCTCCTGTAAAAACAAGCCATTGAAGGTCTTCATCAGAAAGATTGTATTTTTTTTGCGCCAGCAACATTTTTTCTTGTACTATTTCTTCGGGTACTAGTTCGGGGTAATATTTTACTTTTAACAGTTGTCGGTCAATGATTCCTTTGCAAAGGGTTGAAAGAACAAGGTCTTCATTCGAACACCACTGTTTAATCGCCATCATCACATCAAAGTCGTCTATGCTGCAAAATTGCTGAAGCGAAACATTTTCAATGGGCTTATTGATAAAACTATTGAGCGGCTCCTGACAAGGGGCGTTGATAAATTTTGCTCTTTTAATGATTCTTTTGAGCATTTGTTCTGCACTTAGAACTGTTTTGTGCAAATAAACCTGCCAATACATTAATCGGCGAGCCGTTAGAAATTTTTCAATAGAATAAATTCCTTTTTCTTCCACCATCAATTCGCCATTTTGTACAGTCAGCATTTTTATAATTCTATCATAGGCAATAGAACCTTCATTTACTCCTGTAAAAAAACTGTCGCGCGTGAGGTAATCCATTCTGTCTACATCAAGTTGCCCGCTGATTAATTGGTGTAGGAATTTTTTAGGATACACATTGGTAAATATATCAAGTGCCATTTGTAGACGACCATCAAATATTTTATTGAGTTCTTTCATCAACAACAACGAATACTCTTCATGATGAATGTTTTCTGCTAAAACATGTTCCAATGCATGCGAGAATGGCCCATGACCAATATCATGTAATAAAATAGCAATTTTAGAGGCTTGTTGCTCTTCTAATGTAATGTCAATGCCTTTGCTCACAAGCTCTTGAAGTGCTGACCGCATTAGATGATAAGCTCCCAAAGAATGATGCAATCTAGAATGTACGGCGCCTGGGTATACAAGATGCGCCATAGCCATCTGATTGATGCGTCTTAGCCTTTGGTAATAAGGGTGGGCTATTATTTGATTAATTAATTCATCATCAATTGTGATGAAACCATAAACCGGATCGTTAATTATTTTGTGAAATCGCATCAAATTGAATATTGTCTGTTAAAAGATTTACAAAGTGCCACAAAGCTACACATCAGCAGATTAAAATTTTTAATTTACATTCAGCTGTAACCGTTGATCGATAAATTTACTGCACTATCTTCAAATAAGACAGTCTCATTAAAAATAATTAATTTACAAAGACATGAATGTACCAAAAATACTCTGGGTAGATGACGAAATTGAAGGGCTGATTTCTCAAATCATGTTTCTAGAAAACAAGGGGTATGAAATATGTACCCAAACAAATGGCTTTGATGCGGTTGAATATGTTAAAAATAATATAGTAGAGGTGGTGTTGCTAGATGAATCAATGCCGGGTTTATCTGGCTTACAAACACTCCAACAAATAAAAGAGGTGAATGCCAATTTGCCTGTTGTATTGATTACTAAGAATGAAGCAGAAAATTTAATGGACGAGGCTATTGGAAGCCAAATCACCGATTATCTTATTAAGCCGGTAAATCCTAATCAGGTATGGCTGAGTTTAAAAAAAATTATAGACAATAAAAGACTGGTTGCAGAAAAAACCACCTCCGCCTATCAACAAGATTTTCAAAGTCTTTTTATGGCGTTGAGTAGCAATCCGGATTACAATCAGTGGATGGACATTTATCGCAAATTGGTTTATTGGGAATTAGAGATTCAGAAAAGCAATAGTCCTGAAATGCAAGAAGTGTTTAACACTCAAAAACAAGAAGCCAACAACGATTTTTTTAAGTTCATTTCTAAACACTATGCTTCTTGGGTTTCGCCTAAAAGTAAGGAAGCGCCCATTATGAGTCATTCTTTGCTTCAATTCAAAGTAATTCCCCATCTTGAAAAAGGCAAGCCGTTGTTTTTTATTCTGATTGATAATCTTCGTTTTGATCAATGGAAAACCATCCAGCCAATATTTGCTGAAAGTTTTCGCATTCATGAAGAAGATTCATTTTATTCCATTTTACCCACGGCAACACAGTATGCTCGAAATGCCATTTTTGCTGGCATGTTGCCCATAGACATTGAAAAAAACTTTTCAGAAGAATGGAAAAATGACGATGAGGAAGGAGGAAAGAATTTACATGAAGAAGCATTTTTGAAAGCCAATCTAAAACGACTGGGTAAATCCGATATTAAGTATTCTTATACAAAAATCACCAACAATCATGATGGTCAAAAATTGGTGGATAACATGCATAATTTACTACAGAATGATTTGAATGTTATTGTATACAATTTTGTTGATATGCTCAGCCACGCTCGTACAGAAATGGAAGTGTTAAAAGAACTGGCTGGCGACGAAACGAGTTATAGAAGTATTACAGCAAGTTGGTTTGAACATAGCCCCCTTCATCAGGCACTTAAAAAGGTTACCGAAAAACAGATTACGCTGATTGTAGCCACCGATCATGGCAGTACTAGAGTAAAAACGCCTGTGAAAGTTATTGGAGACAAGCAAACAACAGCTAATTTGAGGTATAAGCATGGACGAAACTTAAACTATGAACCAAAGGATGTACTGGCCTTTAGAGATCCCCGTGAGGCTGGCCTTCCTGTACCAAATATCAATTCCACTTTCATTTTTTCCAAAGGAGATTTGTTTCTTTGTTATCCTAATAACTACAACCATTTTGTGAATTACTACAGAAATACTTTTCAGCACGGAGGCATTAGTTTGGAGGAAATGATTGTACCAGTAATACGAATGACCAACAAATAACTGCTTCTTCGGTTATAGGTTTTTATTTTATCAACGATTGTTGAAAAATATATTTCTCATTAAGGTTCTTTTGTAGGATGTTGCACTTAATTAGTCCTATTAATTTTTATTTCTAACAGCATATATGAAATACACTCAACATACATTAGACAAAGTTGAAAGCGTTATCGAAGAGGCAGGATATGTAATCAGATATGAAAGAGGAACCTTTCAGAGTGGGTATTGTATTTTACAAGAAAAGAAAGTAGTGGTATTAAATAAATTTTTTCAAACTGAAGGAAGAATTAATACATTGATTGATTTGTTGCCACAGCTTAATATAAATATTGACGAACTCACACACGAAAGTCAAAAATTATACATTGAATTAATGGGTGTTGTAGCAGAAGGCTAGTGGCTATTGTTACAATAATTCAAAATAGAGGGTTGGTTTCTTTTACTTTCTATTCTTATTTTCATACGTTTTATCTTTCATTATGTTCTCTCCGGCATTAAAAATTACTTTTCTTGGTACCGGAACAAGCGGAGGCGTTCCAATGATTGCCTGCAGTTGCGCGGTTTGTATTTCCAACGATAGCAAAGACAATAGATTAAGAAGTAGCATTCTAATTGAAAGCGATACTACCACTATTGTGATAGATACCACTCCCGATTTTCGTACGCAAATGTTGAGAGCCAAAGTAAAAAACCTTGATGCGGTATTGTTTACCCATCCTCATAAAGACCATATTGCCGGATTGGATGATGTAAAAGCGTTTAATTATTTTCATCAACAACCCATGAAAGTGTATGCAAATGAACTTACTCAAACTGCCTTAAAAAGAGAGTTTGCGTATATCTTTTCAGACCAAAAATATCCTGGCATTCCTGATATTAGTTTGCATGCCATTGAAGCGGAAACATTTGTTATTGGAGACATTCCTATTATTCCTATTAAAGTTTGGCATTTAAACATGCCTGTGCTTGGGTTTAGATTTGGTGACTTTACTTATATCACTGATGCTAATAGAATTGATGAAACTGAAAAAGAGAAAATTAAGGGAAGCCAGATTCTTGTGTTAAATGCACTTAGACAAGAAAAGCATATTTCTCATTTTAATTTACAGGAGGCTATTGAACTTGTGCAAGAACTACAGGTTCCTACAGCTTATTTTACTCATATCAGTCATCAAATGGGTAAAAATGAAGACGTGAATAATATGCTTCCTGCTGGCATTCAACTGGCATACGATCATCAAGAAGTTTTTTCTTCCTAAACACCGTGTTTTTCCTTTTTAGATAATTAATCTTGTGAGCTATTTTGAGGCATGTCAAATAGGCCCGTACATTATTTTTTTATTTTTACTAAAAAAGAAAGAAATGGAATCATTGGTTTGATTATTCTATTCGTCTTTATTATTCTCTTGCCTTCACTTTATAATTATTGCTTTCCCGACAAACCAACTGTGCTGCCAATGGATGCTAAGGAATATCAAGTGTTGTTAACTCACCCAAATGGCAATCAGGCAACAAGTGCTCATTATTCAAATAAAAGCACGGATAAAAAAAGAGCTGTTCATTTATTTGATTTTGACCCCAATACACTTTCTGTTGAAGGCTGGCAAATGCTGGGGTTAAGCGATAAAACGATTACCACCATACAAAAATACCTTTCAAAGGGAGGGAGATTTTATAAACCAACAGATATTAATAATATTTACGGACTGAATGAATCTCTTGCTTCTTTATTGATTCCGCATGTAAAAATTGAAAACCTCATTTCAAAACAAGCGGTTAAAAAATCTTTTTTTGATTCAAGAAAAAGCACTTTTAGTCATACAATCATTGATATAAATCTAGCAGATTCTGCAGCATTAGATAAGCTTCCAGGTATAGGTGCCAAGCTTTCTGCAAGAATATTGTCTTTCCGAAATCAGCTGGGCGGATTTTATTCATTGGATCAATTGGGGGAAGTGTATGGGTTAGTAGATTCGGTCTATCAAAAAATAAAATCCAGCATCGTTATTCCAAATCCTATTCCCCGAAAAATGAATATTAATACAGCTTCTTTCGATGAATTGGCTGCTCATCCCTATGTTCGTTATAGGCTTGCCAAAGCGATCATTCAATTTCGTGAACAGCATGGGGAGTACCATGTAATAGAAGATATTAAGAAGATTGTTCTAATTGATGAGGGGGCATTCAATAAGCTTGTTCATTATTTTTCCGTTGAATAAAAAGTTAATGTAAAAAGTAAGCTAGATTGATATAAATTGCGCCTTATAAAGATTGCTCATATGAATTTTTCAGCATCCGAATTAACCACCCAAGTAGCTCAATCTGCTAGAGATTTTTCAAATCAGTTTATACGTCCTCATTTAATGGAATGGGATGAATCACAAGAATTCCCCGTTCATATTTTTAAAGAAATGGGAAAGCTTGGTATGATGGGCGTATTGGTCCCTGAATCTTATGGAGGTACTGGCTTAAGCTATTTCGAATACAGCGCTATTATCCAGGAAGTAGCAAAGGTTTGCGGTTCTATTGGGTTGTCATTGGCTGCACATAATTCTCTTTGTACAGGACATATTATGACTTTTGGAAACGAAGCGCAAAAGAAAAAATATTTACCAAAGCTAGCTACTGCCGAATTGATTGGTGCATGGGGACTTACAGAACCAAATACTGGTAGCGATGCGGGCAACATGCAAACAACCGCAGTTAAGGTAGGGGATCAATGGAAAATAAATGGAACCAAAAGTTGGATTACACATGGCAAGTCGGGAGATGTAGCCGTTGTTATTTGCAGAACGGGCGAACCAAGAGCAAAAAATAATTCAACTGCATTTATAGTTGATCGTGGAACACCAGGATTTTCTGCAGGAAAAAAAGAAAACAAATTAGGGATGCGTGCGAGTGAAACAGCAGAAATGATTTTCGATAATTGTATGATTTCTGATGAAAACAGACTGGGAGAAATAGGAGGAGGGTTTAAACAAGCCATGAAAATATTAGATGGAGGTAGAATTTCAATTGCGGCATTGAGCTTAGGTATTGCCAAAGGGGCGTATGACGCATCGATTAAATATTCTAAAGAACGCCATCAATTTGATCAGCCTATTGCGAATTTTCAGGGTATTGCTTTTAAGCTTGCAGACATGGCTACAAAAATCGAATGCGCGGAACTACTAATCAATCAGGCATGTGATCTTAAAATGAGGGGATTGCCCATGACCAAAGAATCTGCAATGGCTAAATATTATGCCAGTGAAATAGCGGTAGAAATCAGCACAGATGCTGTTCAGATATTTGGTGGATACGGATACACAAAAGATTTTCCTGTAGAGAAATTTTATAGAGACAGCAAGTTGTGTACAATAGGAGAGGGTACTAGTGAAATTCAAAAATTGGTTATCAGCAGAGAAGTACTTAAATAAATACCTAATTCATTTAATCAGAGGAAGCTCCAAATAAGCTGTCAACGGCTCCCGACATCATTGGAAATTTTTCCTTTACAAAATCTTTGATGGTTTCAACGGCTTCTTTTGCTTGCTCATCAGTGATGCCTGTTCTTTCTTTTAAATTGTCTATTAATTCTTTCATGGTGTATTGTATTAAGTTGTTATTCGATATTGTATCTAATTACTTTGTCGATTCCTGGTAAGGCAAGTAAGTGATTAACGACTTCGTTTAGTTGTTCTTTATCGTTGACAAATATTTTTACATTTCCTTCAAAGATTCCATCTTTTGCTTCGATGGTCATGGCCGAAATATTTACCTTCATTTCCCCACTCAATAAATTTGTAATCTTATGAATGACTCCCACGTCATC
>CANFJP010000095.1 GCA_947447485.1 Chitinophagaceae bacterium | reverse complement strand
CATCCTAATAAAAAGCTCCCTTCCATTATAACCAGCATTTTGATCCTTGTATCCTTTTTCTTTTTAGGACATAATAATGCCAATCAATCTATAACAGTTTCTTCTGCTAATCAGCTTGAGCAAATTAACCAAAAAAATCTTTTCGTTAAAAAAGAAGAACACTCAATTCTCCAGCATACTGCTTCAAGAATAAGCCAACAATTACCTGTTGTTACTGCTACGATTGCATCCGTTAAAATATTTGCAGAAAAAAATCAATCAATAAAGAATCCAAATAACCTATACAAAGAAACAGACCTATTGAATGTAGATAAAACCAATCAATCTCCAATACAATATTCTTCTATATTGAATTCGGAAAGTCCGCAAATGCTATTACGAACTCACTCTATTGACAATAAAGTAATACAACAGCCAATAGCTCAATACAAACAAGAAGGTAAAAGAAATGGAACGATTGCTTACCAATTGTATACTACCCCCTCTCTTGAGTACAGTCTTCCCTTTGCAGTGACTCAATCAGGCGAAATGATTCCAGTATCTAGTACTTCTATGCTTAAAAATAATAATGCCCAGGAAAATAATTTAATAAATAAAGAGCCGAGCTTAAATATAGAAGCAGGGGGGGCATTGTTGATAAAAGTATCAGATGTCGTAAGAATCAAAGCAGGAATGCAGCTTAATTACGCAAAGTATAAGTATAGCTCAATGCAATCTATGGCGCTCACTACTATCGGATCCTTTACAAGTATGAGCGATCAAATAAACAATCATTCATTTGACAATACAAGATATCAGATATCATTGCCCATTGGAACTGATTATAAAATAGCTGAAATAAATCATCTACAATGGTTTGCTGGAGCCACTGTGCAGCCAAGCTTTACTGTAATGGGCAATTCATACAACGATAATAGCATGGCAAGTGAATACAGCCAATCGTTTGATATGATGCGTAGATGGAATGTAAATACAAGCATTGAGACCTTTTTTAGCTACACATTAAAAAATGGTGCTGTTTTAAATGCAGGCCCACAATTTAGGTACCAATTATTCTCTTCTTACGGAAACAATTACAACTACGATGAAAAATTGTATAATATTGGAATTAAACTAGGTATTACTAGGAATTTATAATACAGCGTATAAAATCAATCTTCCTTTATTTTGCAGTAAAACAATTGCTTTGAAATGAGTCATTTTCTAACTAATTTTAAAGTATGAAAATTCATTTCCCCATCAGTCTTTTACTTATTGTTCTATTATCTTGTACTCAACCAAGCAATCATTCGGCTCAACAAGTACAAGAAAAAGAAAATACCGAGTTTTTTCCAGTAGGCAATTATTTGAAAGGGCAATTAATTGATATTCAAAATAGTGGCATTACTCCAATAAAATTCATTAAGAAAAATGGAATGAAAGATTCTTCTTGGATAAAAACATCCCAAATGGAATCGGAATTTTTAGAATATACAACACCTTCCATAGACTCTATTAGTATTGCACCCTTTTTTAATGTGAAGAAATTTTTCGACCAAACGCTCAATCTAATCACCTTATCGTATGATCCAATAGGATCGATCCCAGGCAACATACCTTGGCGACATTGGGATATTTATATTGATCCAGAAACAAATGTTATAAGAAGAATCTACCTTGTGAAAGAGCTGCCAAATCATAATATAAGACAACTCACCTGGATTACAGGAAAATATTGTAGGGCAATCACCATTGAGGACAATCTACAAGGAAAATCAACAATAGGCAATGAAGTAATCATTAAATGGGGATATTAATACACAATGACCGCTGCTGAATTTTCTGTTATATCAAAAAAAGTGCCTACCCTTCCGGGCATTTATAAGTACTACGACCATTCTAATAAATTAATTTATGTAGGAAAGGCTAAGCATTTGCGCAAAAGAATAAGTAGCTATTTTTATTCAAACCAACACAATAGAAAAACGATTGAACTAGTAAAACGAATTAATACAATCGAATTTACAATCGTTAACAGTGAACAAGATGCCTTTTTATTAGAAAACTCTCTCATTAAAGAACATCAGCCAACCTACAACATCAATTTAAAAGACGATAAAACCTATCCCTATATAGTTATAAAGAAAGAGCCATTTCCCCGCGTTTTTTTAACAAAAAAGAAGATAAATGATGGCGCCGAATATTTTGGACCTTACGCATCTGTCGCTAGCGTAAAGGAAGTGATTGGTTTTATAAAAGAATATATTCCACTACGAACTTGTACATTAAAGCTTACAGAAAAAAATATTCAAACAAAAAAGTTTAAGGTTTGCTTAGAATATCATTTAGGTAATTGCAAAGGCCCCTGCGAAAGCTTGCAATCATTAGAAGATTATGAAAAAAGCATTGGCCAACTAAAAGATATCATTAAAGGGAACGTCTCTCCTATTATGAGGGAATTCAAAAAGACAATGAACTTGCATGCTAAAAAAATGGAATTTGAAAAGGCTTCTGTCTATCAGCAAAAAATATTGAACCTGCAGCAATATCAAGCTAAATCCACGGTAGTAAACACTAAAACGGGGACTATAGATGTATTCAGTATTATAGAAGAAGGTAATCTTGCTTTTGTAAATTACTTAGCGGTGAGTCATGGAAGTATTATTTTAACAAAGACTATTACACTTGAGAAAAAACTAGACGAAAGCAAAGAAGAAGTGTTGCTATTTGCCATTGCACAACTGAGAGAAACCTTTAATAGTCAAGCTAAAGAAATAATTATTCCCTTCAGAATCGACTTCCCTCAACATGATATAAAAGTATTGATTCCAAAAGCCGGAGACAAGAAAAAGCTGTTGGAGTTGTCACAAAAAAATGTTGACTATTTCATAAGTGAATTGGAGGCAAAAAAAGCTTTGCGATTAGAAGATAAATCAGCAGAAGACACAATAGCTATACTGCATCAAATGCAATCTGAACTTCATTTAAAAGAATCTCCTCTGCACATTGAATGCTTTGATAATTCAAACCTTCATGGAACCAATGCAGTAGGTGCGATGGTATGTTTTAAAAATGGAGAACCTTCCAAGAACGACTACCGACGTTTTAATATCAAATCTGTTGAAGGAATTGATGATTTCGCTTCTATGAAAGAAATTGTTTATAGACGTTATAAAAGAGTAATGGAAGAAGGGCAGCCAATTCCACAATTAATTATTATTGATGGTGGCAAAGGCCAATTGAGTGCGGCTCTAGAAAGCATTGAAACGCTAGGCCTCATCGGAAAAACCACCTTGGTAGGATTGGCTAAAAATAAAGAAGAGCTGTTCTTTTCTGGAGATTCAGCCTCCTTACAGTTACAATGGAGCAGTGAAAGCTTAAAACTGATACGACGCATAAGAGACGAAGTACATAGATTTGGAATAACCTTTCATAGAAATAAAAGAAGTAAGTCTGCCATTCAACATGGGCTAGATAACATTCCTGGCATTGGGCCAAAAATGGTGGAGACCTTGCTGAAAGAATATAAATCTATAAAGAAGTTAAAGGAGGTTGATGTAAGTAGCCTTGAGACATTAATCGGCAAATCAAAAGCAATCATTGTTTTCAATGCGGTAAAAAAAATGTAGCTAAAAAAAGCCCCTTTAAATTAAAGGGGCTTTTTAAAATACTATATAAATGGATTAATAACTCCACAAATCTTGTTCGTAATTGAATATCTTCTCTTTGATGTTTTCACCTTCAAATAATTGAAGGATCCCATTGGTGTCCATTCCTGACATAGCTCTAATTTGAATGTCTTTTGGATTGTCCATGGTGCTTTTAATGATTCTTCCCGAAAACATACGACTTTCAAATAGTTCTTCCCAACTCATACGAGCTCCATAATTCTTGCCATTGTATATTTCATATTTTGAAAAAACAGGACGCATATCTGGATAATATACCCAGAATAGTTCTTTGGGACCTAAAAATACTCCTTGAGAAGTAATAACGTTTACTACTGGAGCGATCCCCAATATTCTCCAAAATAGTCTAGAGCTTTCTTTATCAAAAATCACCTCTTCCTTCACATGAAATTTATAAAAAGAATCTAAATTTAACTCACGAAATTTATATACTGGAGGAAGTGGATTTCCTAAAGAATCATAATTTATAACAGGAATTTTTTCTCCCAAAACCGCTTTTGCAACTTCAGATTTAGTCATTGGAGTAGTAAAGCGATCATCAATCGTTGAAAAAACTGTTACGGCGCTATCTTGTATAGCTTTAAATAAAATAGATATAAAACTTTGATTTCCATTATTCTCGTCTGCAGCATACATGAAAGGCAAGTTTATTTTCTCCCTAGCATCAATTTCTCTCCAAATACGATGACGATACACTGCATCATCTGCACGAAGGTGTTCGTAAGGCAATGGAGTTCTATCTCTTAATGCACTGGTTTCAACAGCCTCGTCTGGTCTAAGGGATTTTCTAACAGTTTTTATGGGTAAACTGTCTATTTCCGGTTCAACAACTACAACGGGCGCTTGCACAACAGCAGTAGTATCTACTGTAGGAGTAGCAGGTTTAACATTTGACTTACTTCTTGACTTAGTTGTCCTCTTAGTAGATTTACGAGAAGATTTTTTCTGAGCATCTACCATATTGGCGAAACCACAGAATAAAACTGTCAATAAGAATAATTTAAGAAACCTCAATTTCATATACATTTATTTTTAAAATAGCGCTATAGATTTACCATCAATTGATCTTACTCCATCTGGACCTTGCACTTTTACATTGTCAAAAGTAACCACTGATCCTGGACCGCATCTAGCAAGTAAAGCACTCAGAGAAGCTAAACTATTTCCTTGAATTGTTGCTTGCTGTACATTTGGAAAATTAGCACCAGAGAAATAAACTGTGGCACTTACAACATTAAACCTTAAATCAAAGTCAAAGTTTTCCAAATCAGCACGACAGAATTGTTGATTTTTAAATTCTACTGATGGCATTCTAGCTTTACCAGAACCAACCTTAAATACAGGATCTGGAATTCTTTTAATTCTAAATTCAAAAGTGCTAGGCTTTTTATCAGCAACTACTGTAATGATGGCTTTTTGTCCTGGAGTGGCTGCAGGGCGAACTACTCTATTAGAAGCCGTTCCTGTAATAGTTCCGTTGCTCATAGCAACAGTTGTTTTATCCCATCCTGTTGGAGAACCAATAGTAACGGGATTGTCTACACCTATATAAAATACATTCATTTTATCAGGCATTACCGCTGCTCCACCGGGTGTTCCTACAGTATATTTTACATCAAAAGTTTTGGTTTCTTTTGTGCCATCAGGTTTAGTATAAGTAACATTTACAGCTACAGATTTAGAACCTGAACCACTCACTTTAAATTTTGACGTTGCTCTTCCATCTTCAGCCAATGGAACAGATGATCCACCGATACTAATTTGAGGCTGAGCTGCTTTGCTATAAGAACCCACCCCTGCATTGATCTCAAGTTCATCTCCTGGCATTAAGTAATTTGAACTTTGTCCTACTAATGCAGCAAATTGATCATACACCACTTTTACAGCTCCTACTTGATTATGACAATAAGTAACTACTTGATTTTCGCCATTTTTTACATTGTTTTGAAACTTACTTAACAATGTTAATCCAGCAACAGTAGGTGTCATATGGAAATAAGCCATTGTAAAATCCTTTTCCTTACCGTCTTGACCTTTTACTTTGTCTTGAAAATCTACTGGAAAAGTTTTATCGAATTCTTTAGCAATGGAAGTATCAATAGCAAGCATTGCTTTTCTATAAGCATTCAGTTTCTCTTTCAATTCTTCGCCTTTGTTTTGTCCGCCTTTTTCATTTCCGAACAAACGAGTAGCTGCTTCAAGATCATCTTCTTTGAATTCTTCAATCATTTTTCCGTCTACTTCAACCATTTTAGAACCTGCTTGTTTTTTAAGATCTATTTTTAATTGATCTATATAAGAACTTAAATCAGCAGAAAGTTTTTTCGCTTGATTTGCCCTGTCATTCCATGGTTTTGCTTTTTCAGCAGTCATCGGATCATTTAGTTTAGCTTCCAATGATGTGTATAGCGTTTTGTTGGCTGAGTTTAAATTTTCATTTGAGGTCATCAAACTTTTATCTACAACCTTAAAGGCATTAAGGATTTCTGAAGATACATTCAGCGCCAACAATGCAGTAAGCACGAGGTACATTAGATTGATCATCTTCTGCCTGGGCTCTTTTGGTAAAGACATGACTATTGAGATTAAGTTATTTTAAAATATTGTTTGAATTGAAATATTGAAGGTTGATAATCGAAATTATCTTCCTTGCATTGCTGTTAACATGTTGCCATATACAGCATTCAATTTGCTTAAGTTGCCTGCTAAAACTGAAATTTGATCTTTAACTTTAGTTGCATCTTCTACACTGTTTGTCATAGCTTGGCTTGCTTCAGCTAACTTACCATAGAAAGTATTCAATGCTTTCAAGTGATTGTTGCTTTCTTTTAATTCCAATTCATAAATAGTATTTAAAGAACCCAAGTTTTTAGTTAATACTTGTACTTGTTCGTGGAATCCTTTTGCACTTTCTGCAGCATTGCTGAATGATCCCATGGTAGCAGCACTTGCAGTAAACGCAGCAGACATAGAACCAATTGAAGCAGTAGCTTCTTTTGTTTTAGCACTAAAATCACTAGTAGATTTGATTACATCACTTACATCAGCGATGCCTGCAACAGTCGTTCCTAATTTTTGGAAACTTTCTCCTAGTTTTTTCATGTTTGCAGGATTGATATCTGCATCACTCATCATTTTATTCATAGCGTCCATTGGATTAGCACCCCCTGGAGCATCATGACCAGTATAATCAATTTCAGCTTTAATATATATAATACCATAAAGTGCAAAAATTGCAGCCTCAGTATATAAACCAATTTGTAGAAAAAGATCTGCGATT
>CANFJP010000094.1 GCA_947447485.1 Chitinophagaceae bacterium | reverse complement strand
TGAATTTCTACCAATAAGCTACCTATTGGCCTTTGCTGCAAATCATCTTTTTCTTTATTAAAAGGAACGAATGCTTTTGTTTGATCAATGGTAAAAGCACCTTCACTTAATGGGATAATCTTCATGAGTATATGCTTGATATAAAATAGCTCATTTCAAAAAGTAATAATATTAACGCAATACCATCTGCCTGTCTGAATCAAGTCTAATTAAAATGAAAATCAAAATAGTAAAAGTTAATAAAGAAGATCCGCCATAACTCATAAGTGGCAATGTAATGCCAATCACTGGGGCTAACCCTATTGTCATACAGATATTAATAGCAATATGGAAAAATAAAATTGCAGCTACAGAATATGCATATACACGACTAAATGTACTTCTTTGCCTTTCTGCTATAAAACCAATTCGGAGAAGCATGATTAAATATAAAATCATTAAAATTACACAGCCTACAAAACCAAAATTTTCTGCTAAAGAGGTAAAAATAAAATCCGTATGCTGTTCGGGTACAAAATCTCCTTGTGTTTGAGTTCCTTTTAAAAATCCTTTTCCAAAAAATCCACCCGAGCCAATGGCAATTTTGGATTGCTTAACATTATAATTTTCTTTATCTGATTTGGCTTTTTTCTCCACTGCATTAGTAGTAATATCGACAGTGTTTCCTATTACATAAGGATTGTCTTTGCCTATCATGCTAAAAATTCTATCCGCTTGATATTGTTGAAAAACATGTTTGAATAAAAATGGCACCATTACACCAATAAATAAAGAACTTAATGCCCAAGCTCCTACAATTATAAAAAGCAAAGGTTTGTTTCTTTTTATTTTTCTTTTTAAAGAATTTATCAAAAACAATGCAACCACTCCCAAGAAAATAATAAGTGGTTTAGCAGGGAATAATAAAGTAACGACAAGAAGCACTCCCATTGAAGCACCTATAACCAAATATGCAGGGGGAAACCCTTCTCTATACATGGGCAATAGAAACGAAAAGTACACAAGCGCAAGACCCGTTTCATTTTGTAATAAAGAAAATACAATGGGCAAAAAACATATTACGGAAGCAATTAATTGCGATCTGGGTTTTGAGAAATTGGTGTCCGATCGAGATAAATATTTTGCTAATGCAAGTGCGGTGAAAATTTTACATGTTTCTACAGGTTGAAGATTCATAAAACCAAGAGGAATCCAACTTTTAGATCCATTTACTGTTTTGCCTATAAAAAATGTAGTTATCATTAACCCAATACCAAACACATACAAAAGATTGGGCGTGGCGGTGAATAACTTGCTATCGGTTAACAAAATAAACATAGCCACAATTACACACGCTATAAGATAATAAAACTGCTTGCTATAGTTTTTTTGAAATGCAAAAAGAGATTTAACTACATCATCATTAGACTTATACTCAACAGAAAAAATAGAAATCAATCCAATTATAGTAATCAGTCCGTACATCCAAATGAGGACCCAATCTTTTCCTTGAAGTATGGCTGATTTTTTTTGATACATGACTATGACAAATTATTCACTTAATGATGAATGTTAATTTTGACGTTTACTAGAATCTAAAATGTTGTTACTCTTTTTTTCTTTAGGCAATATTGCTTCATGAGACAAACTAGTATCCTTCATTGGTTTGTTTCCCTTAGGCTTATCCTTATTCATTTTATCGAAATCATCATTATTGACTTCGTCGTCTTCAATGCCTAAGGTGTCTTTTACAAGTTTGATATACCCTTTAGCAAGAAGGTAGGATAAATCCTTCGAATGACGAATTGAATCCTGCCTCCTAAGTTCAGCAAAGATTCTAGGTGGTAGTAGATTTAACTTAGACAATTGCTCTAGCCTTGCTACCCTAGCTTTATCTGTAATAGAATCTTTTAGATATTTTTCAATCATTAACCCAACAATAGGTGCAGCATAAGTGCCACCAAATCGTCCGCTATTTTCTACAACACACATGATCGCAATGGTTGGATTGTCTCTAGGAGCAAATCCGCAAAAGAAAGAGTGATTTTGTTGTTTTACTCCTTTGTAATAATTTTCTACAGTACCAGTTTTACCACAAATCACAATATCCTTCACTTTAGCTCCCGCGCCAGTCCCTCTATCTACAACTCCTTGCATCCCATCGTGGACCGCTTCAAAAATACTATCTGGTATATTAGTGGGTTGAATGCGCTTTTTAAATGCTGTAAGTTGGCTATACTTATCGCCTCCTTCTATCGAATCAATCACATGAGGTGCTATGTACCATCCTTTATTTGCTATATACGCCATTTCATTAGCAACTTGAAGCGGCGTTACAGAAACCTCTCCTTGTCCAATGCTGACAGAGCGAAAATTACAAAAATTCCATTTGCCTTTTCCGTAAACAGTATTATAATACTTAGGTGTTGGGATATTGCCCATTTTTTCCGAAGGAACATCTACTCCTAATTTCCTGCCTAGTCCAAATGAATACATATAATTATCCCAATGAGTAAGTGAACTATCAATAGTTGGAAATGCCGGATTGTTGATTACCTTTTGCATCACATTGGCAAAATAGGTATTATCTGAAATAGTGATGGCATCTCTTAAATCAAACGTTCCTACATCTAAACATCTCATAGGCTTCGCACTTCCGCAACCATAAAAAGCACCTGAACAAGAAAAACGAGTACTTGTTGAAATTACCCCATCGTGCAATCCGATAAGCGCCTGCAATGTTTTAAAAGTTGAGCCAGGTGAATATGTTGCACTTACCGTTCTATTGAGTAAGGGCAGCGCAGGATTCAAGAACAATTCAGAAAAATGTTTTCTTCTTTCACTGCCTGTTAAATATTTTGGTTGATAAGTAGGTGAGCTTACCATAGCAAGTATTCCTCCTGTTTTGGGATCTATAGCGACTATTGAACCCAATTTATTTTGCATCAATTTTTCACCTAGTGCTTGTAACTCAATATCTATTGATGAATACAATGCTTTTCCAGCTTTAGCCAATGTATCGTACTCTCTATCACCAAGCCTTTCCGTCAGTCTATTTTTATTGTCTCGTTTCCAATATTCAATTCCTCTCTCCCCCATTAATACTTTTTCATAACTACGTTCCAATCCGGTCATGCCCGCATAATCACCGGCAACATATCCTTCATTGGGATGTTTTTTTAAAAAATTAGTATCTACTTCGGCTGTGTATCCTAATACATTTGCTGCAGCATCATAAGGATAACTTCTAACAGATCTTTCTTGTAAATAAAAAGCGGGGGCGAATTTAAACATCGATTCATTGAGCATTGCTAATTTTTCATCGCTGAGCAATGGTTCAAAAACAGAAGGCCTAGATCTTCCATTTTTAATAATAAGTTCAATTATTTTTTTTTGAAATTGAGCTGTATCAATGTTTAATATTTTGCACAAAGTAAAAGTGTCAATTCCTCTTAGTTTGTTGGGGGTAACCATTAGATCAGAGATGTTTACATTTTGCAAAATGGCATTTCTGTGTCGGTCGTAAATAATGCCTCTATCAGGATAAACGACTTTTCTAAAAGTACCCTGATCTTCTGCTAGTATTTTATATTTGGATGTAATCACCTGTAATGTAAATAGTCTAATAATTATGATTGCAAACAATGCAATAAAAATTAAACTGATTACATTTTTTCTAGATTGATTAAAAACAGGCACTATATAATATATTTTCTACTGTAATTGAAATTGTACGAAAATTCGTCGTCTACATTGCATTTGTTCTAAATTTCTGTTTTCTTGAAAACAATAATTCAGTTATAAATAACAATAATAAACTTATAGCAGTTGATCCAATTGTTTTCATAAAAAAATACCAGGTATCACCAAATTGCCAAGCTTCTAGAAAAAACAGCCAAGCGTTGTGAAACAACATTAAGATTCCTGCATAAATCATATAAGGAACCATTCCGCCCATGCTTTTAAATGAAGGCTCTTCATAATTCGTTTCAATACCTTGCTGCGGAATCATTAGATTGATTAAAAAAGGTCGGATATAAGCAATGAGCACACATGCTGCTGTATGAAAACCTGGGTTGTGACGGAAGCTGTCTAAAGTAAACCCAAGAATAAAACCAATTAACATCAATAAAGCCCTATTGATTTTAAATGGCAGCCATAAAATAAATGCAAAATAAATGTACGGTGTAATCATTTGATGCAACCGAATTTTATCCAGCACATACACTTGAATTAATATAAAAAAAATAAATCGAAAGATATTTTTTAAAAAATTACTCATAAGATAAATTAATAAAAATCGATTTAGTGTTGATTATTGAGTTTATTAAGAATTCCATTAACTGCTTGCTGATCTGCATTGTCTAATATGTATACATATTGTAGATTGTGAAAATTTGTGGTTGTCCTAAATTTTACTTTGTAATAATTGTTACTTACTTCAGTAAATATTGCATCAACTCTCCCAATCATCAGGCCCTTAGGAAAGGTAGTGCTGAAGCCACTGGTAATAATAGAGTCGCCTTTATTTATTTTAGCACTTTTAGAGATATTGTTTAATGTAATCATATTGGGCTCTTTTCCATCCCATGCTAGCGTTCCGGTTTCTCCACTCTTTAATAATTTTCCGCTTATGTGGCTGTCTTTGTGCAATAAAGACATCACAACAGAATAATCATCGTAGACTTCGGTAATAATTCCTACAACCGAATTGTTAAGATCAACCACACCCATGCCTTCTCTTAAATTACCAGATTTCCCTCTTGCTAAAACGATATAATTACTTTGATTGGTAACTGAGTTTGAAACAACACGAGCGCTCAAATAACTATACTTTCTGTATTGAAGAACAGAATCTATTCTAATAGAATCAATCACTAATTTTGAAACGCTGTCGGGAAGGATATAGTTAGCCTTTAGCTTATTATAAAGACTTTCGTTCGCTTTAACCAAAGAATCATTGGTCTGCTGTAAGTAAAAATATTGTATTACGTTATTGTACTTGGTATTTACCTTCCCTGTGATGCGATTAGAAAATTCGCCAAAAACAGCATGATGATACTCACTGTTGTTTACGATAAGATATATACTGAAAACCTGTAGAGAGAAAAACAGGATTAGATTAAAATACCTCCTAATAAAAAGAAAAATGTTTCGCACCTGCTTGTAAAAATTTTGAATATTGTAATCTATTTGCAGCGCAGGAAAGTGGCAGCATTTTGATGATGAATTACCTCATTACAAAGGGGAATCTATCATAGTTTTTTAAAGCAATGCCTGTGCCTCTTACTACACTTTTCAATGGATCGTCTGCTACATGCACGGGTAGTTTTATTTTATTGGTAAGTCTTTTATCAAGACCTCTCAACAATGAACCTCCACCAGTAATATAGAGTCCGCGACGATAAATGTCGGCGGCTAATTCTGGAGGCGTTGTTTCCAATGCTTTTAAAATAGCTTCTTCAATTTTAAAAATACTCTTATCCAATGCTTCGGCAACTTCTTGATAACTTACCATTACTTGTTTGGGAATACCCGTAACAAGATCACGGCCATTAACAGGAATGTCATCAGGAGGATTTTCTAAATCTTTCATTGCTGCTCCTACTTGAATTTTAATTTGTTCGGCAGTGCGTTCGCCAATCAATAAACTATGGTATCTACGAAGCGCTTCCATGATGTCAGCTGTAAATTCATCTCCTGCAATTCGAATACTTTGATCACACACAATACCTGCAAGTGCAATTACCGTAATGCCGGTAGTGCCTCCACCAATATCAATAATCATATTTCCCACAGGCTCTTCCACATCAATGCCTATACCAAGTGCAGCAGCCATTGGCTCGTGAATTAAATATACTTCTTTAGCACCTGCTTGTTCAGCACTATCTCTAACTGCACGTTTTTCAACTTCAGTAATACTGCTTGGAATACAAATCATCATGCGCCAACTAGGTGCAAAAAGTGGCTTTTTGGGATACACCAACTTGATAAGCTCTCTAATCATTAACTCAGCAGCATTAAAATCTGCAATTACGCCATCTCTAAGCGGACGAACAGTGCGAATGCTCTCATGCGTTTTTTCATGCATCATCAACGCCTTCCTACCAACAGCTAATAATATTTTAGGATTGTTTCTATCTAGCGCAACAATAGATGGCTCATTCACCACTACTTCATCGTTATGAATAATCAATGTGTTGGCTGTGCCAAGATCAATTGCTATTTCCTGTGTGAAAAAATTAAAAATACCCATATGAAAAGAATACTGTCTTTATTGAATGTATTAGAGCAAAGTTGATGTAATTTATTGGATTTAACAACGGGAAAAAATTTATTTTAGAACTATTTTCCAACAGGAGTTTCCGCTGAATTTGAGTCATTCTTCCCTAGGAGGAAATTGCTAATTTTTTTAGCGAAATGATTGTAGGATAAATGGGGAATATTAGGAGCACTTACTCATATACGTTATCATCAATTAATTGAGATGAAAGACTAATTAATAAAATTCATACCCAATATCATTTCTGAAATAAATACCCTCGAAATGAATTTGCTGAAGGGCTTCTTTGGAAATTGAAGCGGCCTCTTTAATGTCTTTTCCGAATGCTGTTACAGTTAGCACTCTTCCTCCATTGGTAACAATATCGTTGTTTTTAAAGGCAGTTCCAGAATGAAAAAACATACTCTCCTGAACAGCGTTATTATTCAACCCGTTTATCTTTTTTTCCATGTTGTACGGGCCAGGATATCCTTCACTAACGGCAACGATTGCAACAGCAGCCCTAGGATCAGTATTCATTTTGATAGTATTAATTTTTCCAGTAGCAGCAGCTAGGAGCATCTCTACAAAGTCATTGTTGATTCTTGGGATAACTACTTCTGTTTCAGGATCTCCCAACCTACAATTATATTCAATAACATACGGCTCCCCGTTATTAATCATCAATCCAATAAATACAAATCCTTTGTAATGAAATTTTTCTTGTTGAATTCCTTGAATGG
>CANFJP010000093.1 GCA_947447485.1 Chitinophagaceae bacterium | reverse complement strand
TCCTTCGGATTGTGCAATGAGCGTAAGTGTTCCATTGTCGGGCGAAACGATATAATGCCCGGCTTTCGTTTGGAGCACCACCGATTTTCTATTAGTTCCTACGCCGGGGTCTACCACAGATACAAACACAGTGCCTACAGGCCAATAAGGGGTTGTCTGTTCTAGTCGATATGCAGCGTCCCATATATTATAAGCAGGAATTTCATGAGTGAGGTCAAATAGCTTCAAGCTTGAATCAACTTTCATGGCTACACCTTTCATAGCGGCAACCGCTCCGTCTTTTAATCCGAAGTCTGATTGAAAGACAACTATTTTATTTTGGGCAGTTGCAATATTGATGATGAAAAAATTCATCAAATAAACGAGCAGTGTTTTTTGAAGGTTAATCATGATAGTGATTTTTAAAAAAAGCGTTTACAATAAATCATTGTAAACGCTTGAGTATTTTTTTTATGTACTTGATTATTTAGAAGTTAAAAGCAATTTTGGTGAAGAGTCTTCTTCCACTTGATCCCATTTGAACTGCTTCCCATGGTCCGCCCGCTTCGTTGTCGAATGCTTCATAGCGTGCATTGGAAACTGCTGCAAAATTAGGATGTACATTTAGTACATTGTCTACACCACCAAATAGGCTAACCTTTTTAGATAATTTGTAAGACGCATACAAATCAACGGTTACTTTTCCTTTGTAAATAAATTCTTCTTTGGCAACATGAACGCCATCGCTGTATCCATCGATATCAACATAAGGATCTATTCCTGTAAAACTTCCAGAGATTGATGGATCTCCTGGGCCATTTGATCCAGCTGCACTTGCCAAGCCTGTCCATCCAAAACCCAATGAGGTCATTTTTCCAAAGTAATTAACATGAGAACCCACTGTTAGTTTTTTAATATTGTATTCAGCTGTAAGATTCATTTTCATATTGGGAGCAGAAGCTTTTAAGAATGCTTCTTCTCTGTCGCTGAAGAATGTTTTGCGATGTAGATAACTATCATTTAAGGCTGCTGGAATATTTACTTTATCAATTTTCATTGATTGACAGTTTCCTGCAAGCATTACTTTTAAATTATTGTTTCCAATTTTTTTATTGTAATCCAAAAGGACATCTACGCCATAATTGTGGGTATTTACAGAGTTGGAAAAGAATTGTATAGTAGAGACATCTATATTATTCATTTCATCTGTTAAAGCAGTTGGCAGGGTTGCGTCACCAGAGCTGAACAATCCAGATAGTACGATTCTGTCTTTTACTTGTACCATATATCCATCAACCGTTACAGTTAGTCCTTTCATAGGTTTCCATGCAAATCCTATACTTCCATTTAATGATGTTTCTTGCTTTAATTTATCAATACCAGCGATTCTGGTTATTGGGTCGTTGTTGCTAAGAATTCTAGAGTTGGCCAATTGCCCTCCAAAAA
This sequence comes from Chitinophagaceae bacterium, assembly GCA_947447485.1. Taxonomy (GTDB): domain Bacteria; phylum Bacteroidota; class Bacteroidia; order Chitinophagales; family Chitinophagaceae; genus Ferruginibacter. The sequence goes on along the minus strand of CANFJP010000093.1, from coordinate 5,603 downwards.
ACGAAGTAAGGGTGTTGCTAAAATTGATTTGTTGTAATGAAGGTGCTCTGAATCCTGTACTGATTGACCCTCTAAGATTAAAATTGCTGGCAACTTTATAGCGAGTAGCCAATTTGTAAGTAGCTACGGATCCAAAATCAGAATAATTTTCAAAGCGCACGGCACCATCTATCAATAATTCTTTTGAAACATTTAGTTCTGCATCGGCATATAAACTTATGTTTCTTCTAGAGGCTTTTACTTCATCATTTGGACTAAATCCAGGAAATCCTTGTGATCCACCTGCTTGTCCGAATGGGTTGTCGTATACTTTATAAGAAGCTTCTTCTCCTTTGTAGATACTGTACTGTTCGTATCTGTATTCTGCTCCTAATCCAAGATTCAATCCTTCTGCAATACTTGAAAATGATTTGCTGAAATCTAGGTTAGTAGTATTTTGTAAAAAATTAAATCCTCCGTCATCAAAATGCGTTTGTCTTGAAGTGCCTGGAATGATAATCATTGAAGGATTGTAAGTTTTGTCACCATAAAAATGAAAGTCATTTCTTCCAGTCGTATTACTCACATCCCAATTCCAGCCTTTTTTACATTTCCCTTTTACGCCTGCTGCAAGAGAAAGGTCATTTATTTTCGTTTGAATATGAGGGTTATAATATACTTCTCCATCTATGGCAGTATGCATGATATTTTCATCATACAATAAGGCCCCTGAATTATCTACAGGGAATCTTTGTGGGTTCCAGCTATAGTTTCTAGTATAAGCATATGCATCAGAAGCTTTGTTGTTGAATCCACCAAAAGCATATACAGTTGTATTCTTACTAGCACTTGTAGGTACTTCCATATTAAACATTGTTCCAATAGTAGCAACAGACCCATCGCCAAAAGCTCTTCTAGAGCCATTTAGTGGCAATGCATTTGTATTGGTTGATACATTGGTATCAGCAACTTGTCGGAATGTTTTAGCTTGATTTAAATAATCCAATGAGATATTTAAAAAGCCACCATTGTTGTTTAGTTTGATTCCGTGATTGGCTGAGAAGGTATAAGTGCCTCCATCAATTGGACGGCTGTAATAATATTGTTTGTCTTTTCTTGTTTGATACGCATTGTATTTGTCATCATAATTTCCTGCCCAACCAGTATTGATTGTCCAGTTGTTGATATCTTTTTTAAGAATAATATTCATCACGCCAGCCATTGCATCTGATCCGTATTGAGCAGAAGCGCCATCGCGAAGAATTTCTATTCTGTCAACTGATGATTGAGGGAATGCATTTAGATCTACGCCAGAATTACCGCGGCCTCTAGAGCCAAACAAGGCAACAAAAGCTGTTTGATGTCTTCTTTTTCCATTGATCAACACCAGGGTTTGATCGGGTCCTAATCCTCTTAGTGTGCCAAGGTCTATATGGTCTGCACCATCCGAGCCAGTTTGTTTATTGTAATTAAAAGAAGGCGCTGCCATATTAAGAACAGAGGTTAAATCCATTCTACCAGTAGGCATACCTGTTTGATTTATTTTAATAACGTCAACGGGTACTGCCGTTTCTGTTTTTGCTCTTCCTACTCCTCTTGATCCGATTACAACTACATCGTCGAGATTGATAGTAGTAGCTTCAAGTGATACAACAATGCTTGTTGCTGAAGCAAGTGTGATGGTAGCTGATTTATAACCAACAGAACTGATTTCTAGTTCTTGGCTTTTATTTGCCTCGATAAATAAAGATCCTTCTGAATTAGAGGTAGCTCCTTTGTTGGATGTTTTTATTAACGCTGATGCATTTGGGATGGAAGCACCTGTTTTGGCATCAATAACTTTTACAGCATAATTTTGTTGAGCAAATACTACGCCTGAGAATAGTAGTATGCTTGATACAAATAGCAGTTTTTTCATAAAAAATAATTTATTTAATTATAATGAAATTAATATAAATCATTAATGAAAAACACAATAAGTAGAGTGGGAGCCTTTAGTTTTCTAACAGATTATCCACGTTGTCGCTTTCTAAATGCATATCAATAGAATCTTGGCCTGCAATGCCTTCTATAGAGCCAGATATATGCAAAGAGTTTTGTATAATCAATTCAACTTGTTTTTCTTTTTTCTTCCAGTTTTTCTCAAAGTCTTCTCTTTCCTTTTGCAGCATTCCTCTCAAGTTTTTAAATCCTTCACGCATGGCATTCCAATTCCCTACAAATTCCTGGCTGGTGAGGTAATTGTATAAGGATACCATTTTATCTCCTTTATTTTCCTGGCTTTTCCTCGACTCGCTTATTTTAAGGATGGCATTTCGAAGCACTACGGCAAGGCTTTTAACTTCCTTGAAATTACAGATGTAAACACCATTTTTTTCTCCAAATTGATTCATGTCTTTGGGCATTGTTTTGGTAACAATTATGGCAATGTCGGCGCCTTGCGAAAGCATATCTGTTTTTAATTTATCTATCCATTCTGCAGTAAAGCTTTCAGTTCTTTTGCTTTCATAAATAATTTTTCCGCATTCTTGAGAATTTGCATTTCTTACCGTTTGAATGCAATCGGCACCACGAACACCTTTTGCCACCTCGCTGATAATATCAAAGGGGAAACTCGCTCTTAATAATTCTTCCAGTGCTTGTTCTTGCACCTCTCCCTGCAATTGCATGGAGCCTTGTTCTGCTTTGCGCTTCATTTCTTCGGCAAGTTTTCTCTGGTCATCGAGTTGCTTTTCTAACTCTCGAAGTTTTAAATTGTATTCGCTCTCTTTCAATTCGTTTTTTTGCATTTCCTGTAATCGGATTTGCTCAGTAAATTGACTGCGTTCTTCTTGTAATTTTTGTTGAAGGGTTATTTCCAGTTCTTCTTCTTTGTCTTTCAGTTGTTTTTCTTTTTGCAAGAATTCAAGCTCTTTGCTTCTTGCTGCTTTTAATTTTGCTTCATTTTGAAGATTGGTTTGTTCGAGTATTTTAAATTTGTTTTCAAAATCAATAGCAATGCTTTTCGTAATTTCTATGTTTAGCTCTTCTTCAATTTTTGCTTTTTCTTGTTGAAGCTTTTGTGCAAACAATTCATTTTGATTTCTCTTTTTTTCTTCAAATAGTTTTTGATCAGCTAGAAGTTGCTGCTTTTCTATTTCTACTTTAGAGAGGGAGTCGTTTAATTTTTCTTGAAATTCCAATTTGAGTTTATTCTCAATATCGGCAGACAGAACTTTTTCTACATCGAATTCATACCCACATTGAGGGCATTTAATTTCATTGGTCATCCTGTAATTTTTTTACAAGGTAATAAAAAGCTGTTGTATTGTATGCATATACAATTGAGGGTAAGATAAGGGAGCTTTACAAGTGGTTTTTACAAAAGGGTCTGTATTATTTCAATTTTTCGGCTTTAAAAATTAACTTTGTATTCTACTAGTTGCGGCGATGGCGAAATTGGTAGACGCACTACCTTGAGGTGGTAGCGCTCGAAAGGGCTTGGGAGTTCGAATCTCCTTTGCCGCACACATGTTTTGATGGCCTTGGCAATTTTGCTAAGGCTATTTTTTTAGAATGACTCTAAAAGTAGTGCCCTTGCCTAATTCACTGTGTTTAACAAATAAGGAACCTTTGTGGTATTGTTCAATAATTCTTTTGCTAAGCGAAAGGCCCAATCCCCAACCTCTTTTTTTGGTTGTAAATCCAGGAGTAAAAACATGTTGGATATTCTTCTTTGAAATCCCTTTTCCTGTATCTGAAATGTCTATCATTACATGCGTAGGGTCTTCATTGATATTTATGGAAACGCTTCCATGTCCTTCCATAGCATCTAATGCGTTTTTTAAAAGATTTTCAATTACCCAATCAAAAAGCGGCGGATTGATTTGAGTGGTTATTTTGTTGTTAGTATGTGTGATTGAAAAATGTACCTTTTCAGGAGACCTGCGTTTAATATAATTTACCATTTGTTCAATCTGATTCATCACATCAGCTTCTTCCAATTGAGGAGTGCTGCCTATTTTCCCAAATCGTTCACTTACGAGTTTAAGTCTTTCTACATCCTTACTCATTTCAATGGCAACCTGTTTGTTTTCTGCTTTTTCTTTTAAGATTTCTACCCATCCTTGTAAAGAGCTAAGGGGAGTGCCGAGTTGATGCGCTGTTTCTTTTGCCATGCCTACCCATACTTGGTTTTGAGCACTTTTATTTCTAGTGTTTATGGCAATTAATGTAATAATGATGAATAGAGAAACGATTAGCAATTGAATCAAGGGGAAATATTTTATTTCCTTTAATAAAGTAGATTCGCCATAATAGACCAAGTTGATTTCGTTGGGATTTAATGGGTTTTTCCAAACAATTGGAGGGTATGTTTTTTTGAATTCTTTCAACTTAAGTCGTAAATAATTTTCATCAGCATGTACTTTAGTGAGGTCAAGATTATAATGGTCTAGTATGCTGTCTTTTTCGGTCACGGTAATCATGGGGATGCCCACGCTATTCTCTGTAAGAATTTTACTAGCTAAATTAGTGGAAGCGGTATTGGGGCTATTGATGTCTTTTGCCGCTTGTAGCCATTGTTCAATTTTCTGTTTTTCATCTCCTGCAATTTTTTTAGCTAAGAAGTCAGAATAAAAGATTGTTCCAATAACTATCACAATTGCAGCCAATGCAAGAGAAGAACGCCAGTTGAGTAGGGAAGAAAGCATGTATAAAATTAAGGATTCTCTTTTATGGGGAAGATGTCTGTATAAAAAATAAATCAAGTATTTTTGTTGTCACTCATTAATAAAGTACGCTTTTGGCAGAACAGCACCATATTTCATCTATTAATGCACCGCAGGCATCAACTATAGGGGCAAATCCCTCAGTTGCCATCGTGATATTGAATTGGAATGGCCGAAAGTATTTAGAGCAATTTCTTCCTTCGGTGCTTGCCAGTGCTTATCAGCATAAGAAAATAATCGTTGCGGATAATGCTTCTACAGATGATTCTGTTTCTTTTTTGCAACTTCATTTTCCTCAAATTGAAATCATCCAGCATAAAGAAAACCAAGGTTTTGCAAAGGGGTATAATAGTGCGCTCAAACAAGTAAAGGCTGATTATTATGTATTGTTGAATAGTGATGTGGAAGTTACGCCTAATTGGATAGAGCCTATTATAGCATTAATGGAATCTGATCGTTTGATTGCTGCTTGTCAACCTAAAATATTGTCTTATAATAATAAAGATTTTTTTGAGTATGCCGGAGCTTGCGGAGGCTGGATAGATCATTTCGGCTATCCGTTTGCGAGAGGAAGGGTTTTTGATGTGTGTGAAAAAGATACTGGACAATATAACAATGCAATGCCTTGTTTCTGGGCAAGCGGGGCTTCTCTTTTTGTGCGTTCGATTGTGTATCATGAGCAGGGAGGATTAGATGAATACTTTTTTGCTCATCAGGAGGAAATTGATTTTTGCTGGAGACTTCAGCTAAATGGATATAAAGTGTATGTTGCGCCATCTTCCATTGTATATCATGTAGGGGGAGGGACTTTGCCTAAGGGGAATGCTAAAAAGGTATATTTAAATTTTCGGAACAACCTGATCATGATGGCGAAGAATCTGCCCGTAGGAGTTGCTCTATGGAAAATACCGATGA
>CANFJP010000092.1 GCA_947447485.1 Chitinophagaceae bacterium | reverse complement strand
TCAATCAGACTTCGGATTAAAAGACGGAGCGGTTGCCGCTATGAAAGGTGTAGCCATGAAAGTTGATTCAAGCTTGAAGCTATTTGACCTCACTCATGAAATTCCTGCTTATAATATATGGGATGCTGCATATCGATTAGAACAGACAACCCCTTATTGGCCTGTAGGCACGGTGTTTGTATCTGTGGTAGACCCCGGCGTAGGAACTAATAGAAAATCGGTGGTGCTCCAAACGAAAGCCGGGCATTATATCGTTTCGCCCGACAATGGAACACTTACGCTCATTGCACAATCCGAAGGAATAGAAGCTATCAGAGAGATTGATGAAACCATTAATCGTAGAGCAGGCTCTGAAAAATCATATACTTTCCATGGGAGAGATGTGTATGCTTATACCGCTGCTAGATTGGCGGCAGGTAAAATTCAATTTGAACAAATAGGAAAGCTCCTACCCCCAGCAGTTATTTCTATTTCGTATCAAGTACCCCTTATTGAGAAAAATTATATCAAAGGAACCATTCCTATTTTAGATGTTCAATACGGAAACATCTGGACAAACATTCCTGATAGTCTTCTAAAAAAGTTAGATGTGAAAATAGGTGACTTTCTATTGGTGAAGATTTTTAATAAGAATATAAAAATGTATGAAGGAGCAATGCCCTATACCTCCACTTTTGGCGAAGTGCCAAAATACAAGCCCCTAGCCTATGTAAACAGTTTAATGCAAGTGTCATTTGCCTTAAATCAAGCAAGCTTTTCCGAAATATTTCATGTATACAGTGGCGGAGAATGGACAGTGGAAATTAAAAAATCAGGTAACCACCCACGTTAAAAAACACTCATTAATATAAATGCTATGCAATTCTAATTGTATAGCATTTTCTTTTTTAAAAGAACAATGAGCAATCCATTTGTCTTGATGCTGTATCACTTCATTAATGATCAGATGTTTTTTAAAATCAACCCCACCATCACCATACCATTTAAACATCGCCTCCTTGTTACTCCAGCCAAAAGTTAATTGCTGTTCGGTAGTCAACATTAAAGTACGTAATAAATCCTGTTCGTTTTCACTCAGGTATTTATCTTTTATGTTGTTGATTTTTACAGTAGGTATTTCAATATCTATCCCCACCCTATTTTTCCGACTTGCAATCACAGCTGCATATTTACCACAATGAGCAATTGAAAAATGGAAAGCATCATTTAATAAAAATGGCTTTTTAGTATCCGCAATTTGAATGAGCTCAATAGGAAAATCGGCGAATAACTCTGTTAACAGCAATCTTCCAGCTAGATGTTGCAATCTCTTTGCAGGATGTGCAATTCTATTTCGTAACGACACCCTACTCAAATAGAAAGATTCGGGCTCGGCTATATGCCAAACACCTATTTTTGTGTGCTCGTTAATATTTTGTTGATAAACCAGTGGCATATACTATTCAAAAAGTAAGAAATGAAAATCTAAAAATATATTTTTACAAAATAACAAATAACCACGTTACAAATGATTTTAAGTGATAAAAGAATTCTTGAGGAAATGGCAATAGGCTCTATCAAAATAGTTCCCTACGATCGCGAATGCCTGGGCAGTAATAGCTACGACGTGCATTTAGGCAAATACCTTGCTACTTATTCCAACGAAGAATTGGATGCAAAAAAACACAATACCATAGAGCATTTTGAAATTCCTGATGAAGGAATACTCCTTTTGCCCACTAAATTCTATTTGGGAGTAACTGAAGAATACACCGAAACACATGCACATGTTCCTTTTTTAGAAGGTAAATCATCTACCGGTCGGTTGGGAATAGACATTCATGCTACTGCTGGTAAAGGAGATGTAGGGTTTTGTGGCAACTGGACATTGGAAATTTCAGTAAAACAACCCGTAAGAGTGTATAAAGGAATGCCAATAGGACAATTGATCTACTTTCCCGTTGACGGCGAAATTGAAGTAAAATACAATGAGAAGAAAAATGCTAAATACAGCGGCCAACACAATCGACCAGTAGAAAGCATGATGTGGAAGAATAAGTTTTAATCCATTATACATTTAGCCTCCAAATACTATAATTAAGTATAGCTGCAAAGCTTACCCAAGAAATGTATGGTACCAATAACCATGCTGCAGTTGAAGATATTTTTCCAAACCAAATTATTGTTACAAATATCATACACCCCATTGCAATGATTTCGAGAAAAGCCCACCCAGGTTGTTGAGCATAAAAAAAGATTAGGGACCAACAAAAATTTAAGGCAAGCTGAACGAAATAAAAAAGCATGGCTTGTTTTTTAAGATCAATATCTGCTTCCGATTTCCAAATTAAAAAAAAGGCTACCCCCATCATGATGTACAATGTTGTCCAAACCGGACCAAAAATCCAGTTAGGCGGATTGAACCAAGGCTTGTTCACAGTAGTATACCAGCCTTGTACAGACTGAGTAGTAAAAAAACCACTAATTCCTCCAACGATGAGTGGAATTAAAATGGCAACTGCACATTTAATTACTTGATTCATATCTATTGATTTATTGTATGCAATTTAATTATAAATCTCCCTTCTTTTTATAATACGCAATCAACAAAGCTGTAACCTGATTGTAGCTCATCATTCCTTGTTGCTCATTCCCTTTTAAGTATTTATCATACACCCAGGTTATCATTGGCTCTAGAGGATTTTGATGGGCAAAATTAAATTCCCTCCATTCTTTAATATCAGCTTGAACATCAGCAGAAAGTCCATCACGATATTTTTTTGATGCAACAGAATCTACATAATATAAATTTCTATTGGCATACATAAACAAATCAAGATAGCTCGAATAATGCAGCAGCGTATCTTTCGAAGACATTGCTGCAATGAATCCAACAAAGCTCGCTTCGTCTTCTTTAGCATACCCCAATTGATGAGCCACTTCATGGCAAGCAACAAATGGTTGCAAAAATTTGGGCATGCTGGTATTCACTTGCGCTTCTCCTGTAAACGGATTATAGTATCCAGAAAATCCAAGATAGTTGCCCAACCAACCCCACAAAGAAGACTTGATAGAGGGATGACGATAATGTAAAAATGAATATTGCATTGCAGCCGTATCATACGCAATGGAAACTTTTTCAAATAGCTGTTGCACGTTAGGGTAAGTTTCTTTTTTTTCTTTTACAGTTTTTTTACTCTCATTTACCTTTAACAACAACATCGCATTTAACCTACCCAATTCTTCTTGTTTGTATTTTTCTATCGGCATATCGATTTGCCAGGCGATTCCCTTTCTATTGTAATTGATGCCCCAAAAAATATTAAAAACAATATATATCGCAGTGCATAAAACATAAAAAGACAGCATTGCTTCTTTTAAATATTCTTTAATTGAAATGCTTTTATATGAAATCGCTTTTTTAACAAAAGACACCAACTCCATTATTAACCAGCAAATAAAAAACCCATACAAAACATCTCCTATACTAAATGGGATACTGCCAAGGCCCCAACGCAATATGGATGAAAAGGGAGGAAAAAAACGCTCACTATAGACATTTTCTACCATTACATGGTTAGTGCTATAAAAATGAATACCGATACAAAAAAGGGTTAAAATGAAGGCAATCGAGTACTTTTTTGAAGGTTTCATGACTATAAATTTACATAATGAGGCCGTATTTGACCTTTTTCTCTTCAAAATCGACTTAATAAGGCCTCTTTTTTCATAAAAATCCATTACCTTTGCCCTCCTTTAAACTGTACACAATGGCTAACAGAAGAGCATTTGAGATTGCTTTTGTGGGATTGAAGTCCGGAGTTCATCAGTTTAATTATGAATTAAATGATCAGTTCTTTATAGAGAAAGGTGCTCAGGATTTTGCGAATGCTACAACAAACGTAAAGTTGTCGCTTGAAAAAAACACCGGCTTTATGCTACTTAAATTTGAAGTAGGCGGTAAAGCAGATGTTACCTGCGACAGATGTGGCAATCCTTTAACGATGGATTTGTGGGATGAATTTAAAATGCTGGTAAAAATGGTAGACGACCCAGCAGAAATGAATGAGCAAGAAGAAGACGCCGATGTGTTTTACATATCAAAATCTGAAAGCCATATCAACATAAGTGATTGGATATACGAATTTGTAATGCTGAGTATTCCATTACAAAGAATGTGCAGCAAAGAACAAATGGGTGGACCACAGTGCAACAATGCAGTACTGGAGAAACTCAAACAAATGGAAATAAAATACACCGACCACAATGCAAATGCACTCTGGAAAGGGTTAGATAAGTTTAAAGAAAATTAAATATTAATAAAATAAAATAAAAAGTCATGCCAAATCCAAAGAGGCGCCATTCGCAACAACGCAGTGCAAAGAGAAGAACACATTATAAAGCAACAGAACCAACCTTGAGCAAAGATTCAGCGACAGGTGAAATTCATGTTCGTCATCGTGCTCATGTTAGCGAAGGTAAATTATATTACAAAGGACAAGTTGTTGCAGAAAAAGCACCCTCAAGAGCATAATATTTTCAAATAGAAAATATTAATTCCAAAATATAGGTTTGATTTTATTCAATCTGAATTTTGGAATTTTTAATTTAAAAAATTCTCTCAATGATCAGAATAGGTATTGACATGATGGGAGGTGATTTTGCACCACTGGAAGCCGTAAAAGGAGTTGCGGCTTTTACAGAAGCAAATGCTAATCCAGTGCACCTGCTACTGATTGGAGACGAACCTATTCTTCAAGAACATCTGTCAAAGACAACTATCCCTTCGAGTACTTATACGATTGTGCATGCTCCAGAAGTGATTGAGATGCACGAACACCCCACAAAAGCCCTAAAAGAAAAACAGCAGTCATCCATTGCCGTTGGGTTTCATTTACTTGCTTCAGAAAAAATAGACGGATTCATCAGCGCAGGGAATACAGGCGCTATGATGGTGGGCGCTTTATTTAGCATCAAAGCCATCGAAGGCGTTATAAGGCCTACTATTGGCGCTTACATCCCAAGAGAAGATGGATCATTGGGGTTGCTGGTAGATGTAGGATTAAATGCAGATTGCAAACCAGAAAATCTTAATCAGTTTGCTATTTTAGGATCATTGTTTGCACAACATATTTTAAAAATCGACCAACCCAAAGTAGGATTGGTTAATATTGGAGAAGAAGAAGGGAAAGGAAATATACTTGCACAAGCAGCCTACCCTTTGTTAAAAGAAAATCATCATATCAATTTTGTGGGCAACATTGAAGGAAGAGACATCCTCATAAACAAAGCCGATGTAATGGTTTGTGAAGGATTTACAGGAAATGTAGTACTTAAACTTGCTGAAAGCGTTTATGATATCGTTAAACGTAGAAATATTAAAGACGAACACTTCGAGCGTTTTAATTTTGAAGCATATGGAGGCGTGCCTGTTTTAGGTGTAGCCAAACCTGTGATCATTGGACATGGCATCTCTAAAGCCATCGCTTTTAAAAACATGATCCATATCGCCTGCAAAATGAAAGAAACAAATCTTACCGGCAAAATATACGAAAGCTTTAACCAGGCTTAATCCTTCGCTATTTATTTACTTTTTTTTCTATACGTTAACATTGTGTTAACGTACGAATTTTGGCTTTCTAAATTTTCAGTTTTAAAAAAATAAAAGAATATTTGTTGAAAATATTTAAAAAATATCGCTACAAATTTAAACACGCCAAAAAGCAACTCGATATGAAAAAAAGCTTTGCAATAATGTTAATGATTTCTTTTTCTTTAATCTCTTATTTTATTATCAGCTGTAAACATGAAATTCCTGTTACTTGCCAGGGTGTTACAATAGATATCACTACTACCGCTACCCCAGACACATTGAATGGTCACAAAGGATCTGTAGAAGCATTGGCAACTTCAGGTGGAACTACTTTCACTTATAGTATTAATGGAACAACCTTTCAAAGCAATGGAATTTTCTCGGGTTTAAAAGATAGCACTTATACTATTACTGCTAAGAATGAAAACGGATGTACAGGAACTACCGACGTAACAATTGGAAATATTGCTGATCCTTGTACTACCATCCCAAGCGTGAACGTAACTACTACTCATGTAGATCCTACTACTGGCCAAAGCAATGGCTCAATCGCTGTAACTGCTCCAACGGGTGCAGGAACTACCTATAGTAAAGACGGCACCAACTATCAATCAAGTAATTTATTTAGTGGCTTAGCCGCTGGCAATTATACTATTTATGCAAAAACTGGATATTATCAATGTATAGGATCCGTTCCTGTGACATTATCAAGTGTTGCCAATCCTTGCACAGGTGTCACTATCAGTGTATCAACAACAAGTGTTACTGCTGCAACTACAAAATGTACCAGTCTTGCATCTGATTACGGTACAGTAGTATTGTCTGCAAGTGGCGCTTCTGGTGCATTCACGTATAGTAAAAACGGAACTACCTTCCAAGCGAGTTCAACTTTTACTAGCTTAGCTCCTGGCACATACACTTTTACAGCAAAATCTACTGCAGGTTGTACCGGAACTGTACAAGCTACCGTACTATATACACCTACTGTAATTTCATTTGCTACAAGTGTGCTTCCTAAAATGCAGGCATGCTTAAATTGTCATACCAGTTTTAGCAGTTATACAGGAATCAAAGCAAATGCTGAAAGAATTGCAGGAAGACTTATTGGAAATACAACTGCTGCTTGCAGATGCGTATTTAATACCTCCACAACTTACGGATCATTCAATATGCATTCGTCAGCAGGCTTCCCCACCAATTGGGCATTAACAGTATATGATCAGTGGGTTATTCAAGGAAAACTAAACAACTAATTAATAATCGCTCTTTTTAATAAAATAAAATATATGAATAAAAAACTAACAGCGATTTTCATTTTGTCAATCATCATTCTTGGAGTTGAAAGTTGCTATTACGATAAAGATGAAACATTGTACCCTGGGAGTTGCATAGTAGCAGGTTCTATTCAAGGACCGCTGTACACCAATGTAAAAGTAATCCTTAATTCGAGATGTAGTGGGAGCACCTGTCATACGAACGGCGGTAATGGAGGTAGTTATAATTTCGATAGCGATTGTAGTATTGTAAGTCATTGGAGTGCTATTAACGATGCTTCTGTAATAAACGATCGCATGCCTTATAACAAAACTGGCGTAAATTTAACCACTAACGAAAAACAAGCTATTACTGCATGGATAACAGCTGGT
>CANFJP010000091.1 GCA_947447485.1 Chitinophagaceae bacterium | reverse complement strand
GTGTAATAAAATGCTTTAGCTTCCTCTGTAGGTCGAAAATCCAAAAGGGCTAATTAGTAAAGGGATATGGTAATGACTATCGTCTTCTACAGAAAATTGAATTTCCACTTCGGGATAAAATCCTTTGATGTTATTTGACATAAAGTAATTTCCAGTGTCAAAAACCATTTTATAGTTTCCGGGAGTAAGATTTTTTTCGGGAGGAAGAAGGTCAGATATTCTTCCGTCGTTATTTGTTATGCCTTGCGAAATAATTTCGTTTTTTGCATTCAATAATTTTATGGTAATGTCTTTTCCTGGTTTGCCTATTGAAGTGTCTAGTACATGTGTAGTCAGTTGACTTGTTTTAATCCATTCCAAATTTTCTGTCGTTAATAATTTTTTGAGACGTATGAGGGTGATTTTATGTTGTTCGCTCATAGCAATATTCAATTCATCATTAATATTGTTTGAAAGCCTGTCTTGTAAAAGTCGAAGCATTTCAGCGCCCGACTTGCCGGTAGCGCAAACAATAAAAATAAATCCAAATTTCTTCTCATAATCTTCATTGGCTTTTGCCAACAATTCAATGGTTGATTTAGAAGCTGCATTCATTCCTCCTTGTTCATTAGCGGCATATTTTTTCTCTAGTGAAGTAGCGTCGCCAATTTTGGGATGTTGGGTAAAAGAAGCTCGCCAATCTTCGGCTGTGCAAGTATTGTACCAATGCTTTGTTGCAGCTAACACTAAATCTTTCGCTGATGAAAAAGCAAATTCTTTGAGCATTGTTGCAACCCATTTTTCAGAACCACAACAGGCAAAAAGCTCTTTTTCTGCAAGGCCTTGATCGATTTTATTAAATTCTTGTAAGTTCATAAACAACAATTGATGTAAAAAAGTATTCAGTTATTTTAGTTGAGCTCCTTGTTCAATCCAGCATCGGATAAGATCTCTTTCTTCTTCAGTGATATTTGTCTTATTGTTCTGCGGCATGGTTTTGGTGATTACTACCCGCTGCATAATTAAATCTTTTTTCTTAACAATGTCTTCTGGCGTATCATATTTCACTCCATTCGGCGCCACCTTATATACATCATCTGTAGGTCGTGAGGAGTGGCAGCTAATGCAGCGTTTTTGTACGATCGCATTTACTTGTACAATAGACACCTCGCTTTTGCATTCATTTGGATTTTTTGCCGGTGCAGATATAAGTGCAGCAGACAGCAATATGATTACAGACACAGGGAAAACCCACACGCTATGTATTTTTTTCTCTCTTAGGTTGAGATAGTGTTTGATTCCCGCACTTGCCAAAGTAATAATAATTAATATCAGCCACGGGTATTTATATCCGAATGTGCTAGGGAAGTGATTGCTTACCATCACAAACAATACGGGTAATGTAAAATAATTATTGTGAAGTGACCGAGCCAATGCATTTTTTCCGAGCTGAGGATTGAGCGGCTTGTTTTCTTTTGCGGCTTTCACCATAGCCTTTTGAGAGGGTATAATCACGAAGAACACATTGGCAACCATTATTCCCCCAATCATTGCCCCGAAGTGAATGAAGGCAGCTCTTGCACTGAAAACATGTGCATAGAAATAGGCGAATCCTGTTAAAAGAAGAAGGCCAATAATGCCAAACAGCCAAGTCTTTTTTATCAAGGGAGATTTACACAGAACATCGTAAATGATCCATGCAACAATAAATGAAGCAATGCTAATTTCTATGGCTTGAAAAGGAGTGATATCCATTACGGTTTTATCAATCAATAGTGCAGAAGCATTAAAATAATAGACTATGAATAACAAACAAAAGCCACTCAGCCAAGTGAAGTACGCTTCGTATTTAAACCAGTGTAGATTTTTAGGAATTTCTTTGGGAGCAACCTTGTATTTTTCAAGATAATAAAAACCGCCTCCGTGTACTGCCCATAGATTTCCGGCAAGTTCGTCTCTCACATCTTCTGTTCTGTTAAGTGAGTTTTCAAGAAATACAAAATAGAATGAAGCGCCAATCCAGGCAATCCCAAACGTGATGTGCATTACTCTTACAATAATATTCAGCCATTCCATCAAATGGCTTTCCCAGGGCGTTCCTTTAACGAAATAATAAGTTAAGCCAAATGCTATGGCTATTGTAATAACAACAGATGTATAAATTAGATTTTGAGAAAAATGTAGCATTCCCTCGTGAGTTGAGTTTCCCTCTTCTTTGGATGTTTTTATAATATTGGATAGTCGATATGAAATAAAAACAAGTAGTATTAAAATCCCTGCAAGTAATCCGTATGTTATATTTGTAATCATCTATTTATGCTTTTTTTTTATTTCCCAATAATCGCAAGCGGCTAATTCCTCCGTCTGGGAAAATATTCAATCTTACATGAGTAAATGGTAGTTCAGTTGATTCGCTTTCAAATGCATGAATAAAATCAGCATTCAATTTCTTTTCGGATAAAATTGTTTGCCAGATTACTTTATTGTTAATCACGTCTTCGTCATTTTTGCTGTTACATGCTTCTATTGAACATCTGTCGGGATAATTGCCTTTGAAATGTGCTGTATCAACGATTATCTTTTTTATCATTCCTTCAGTAGCCAATTTAATCTTCACCCAATCTACATTATTTGGCTGGCGGTTTCTTTTGGTCTCCCAGCCATCGCCCATGTTTACACCGCGTCCTGGCATAATTAAATTTTGCATAGAACTAAAGAACATGTCATTGCAAGCAATTGATTTTCCGCCATTGATTGCTGCAGCTAGATCTATTTCTTCAGCGATGGTTACCTCATTCCAATCTTTATCTACTTCCCCATATACTTTAAGTCTAGCTACACCACCATCAGGATAAATATGCAAACGCAGATGAGTAAATGATTCATTGCTGTTGATTTCGAAAAAGTTTTGCGAGCCGGGATCTAATGGAGATTTAGGTAATATTTCTTTCCACTCAATTGTTTCCCAATTATCAGGAGTTACTTTGCCTTGCATATTCACTGCTTCTATTGAAGCAAAGGGTGGATGATTTCCTAGAAAAAAATTGGTATCAATATCAAAGCCCGTAATTTTTCCAAGTGTAGCCAATTGAACTACACACCAGTCGTGACCGGGTGTTCTTTTTCTTCGGCTTTCCCATCCGTCCATCCATTTGCCACGGTCTGTGTATTCATCTACAATAAAAATCCCACGGCCTGGTTTGATTAGATTTTCTTTTTCTGCAAAAAAATCATCAGTAGCATATAATACTTTGCCGCCCAAGCGTTCTGATGCAAGCTCAGTCAAATGAGTAAATGCGGGTGATGTTTTAATGATTTCTTTTACCGACGTTGAAGCCATTTTCCTTTATTTAAATTAATTATCTCGTTTTCTAAGAATACTGTTTCGCCTTGTACAATGGTTTGATGTATTGCACCGAAAAATTCTTTACCAATGTAGGGGCTTATTTTATGCCTAAACTGAACCCTGTTTTTGTTTGCCACGAATTTCTTATCAGGATTCCAACATACTAGGTCAGCGTCATAACCAACTGCAATTTCGCCTTTATTTTTATCTGTATGAATAAATTTTGCAGGATGAGAAGTTAGCAATGGAATAAATGCTTCCAATGACAAAGTTCCTCTCAATGCTGACCATGAGGCGGGTAGTAAATATTGAATACCTGCTATTCCTCCCCATGCTTTCATAAAATTGCCGCTTTCAATTTCTTTCAATGATGGCGGAGCAGGAGAGTGGTCTGTTGTGATAAAATCAAGCACACCATTTTTCAATGCTATTTTAAGTAATTCATTGTTTTCTCTTTCTCTGATCGGCGGTGCACATTTATAGATGCATTCTCCATCGGGAATATCTTCCGCATTAAAATATACATATTGAGCACAGGTTTCGGCAGTTACCTTCAATCCTTTTTCTTTTGCTTTTTGAATGCTTTGTAAGGCTTCGGCTGATGAAACATGTACGATGTGAATGGAGCAATTGTATTTTTCACTCAATAAAATCATTAGATCAACTGCATCGTTTTCCCATTTCTTTGGGCGACTTGCTAGGTAGTGCTGATAGCTAGTTGGATGATTGATAAAATCATTTTCTATTTGTTTGCTTTCAAGTTCGCAATGTACAAGAAGCGGCACATTGCATTCAGACAAAATAGGCATGGCCTTTTCCATTTCTTCTAATGTAACATTTGGAAAATCATGAATACCTGAGTGAACCAAAAAGCATTTTATTCCTAACACTCCCCCTTCTATCAATCCTTTTAATTCCGATTGATTACCGGGAATCAATCCTCCATAGAAGCCGCAATTGACATGAAGTTGATTAGCAGATGCAGTAATTTTTTCTTTCAACGACAAAGAAGAAATGGTTACAGGGCTCGAGTTCAAGGGCATATCTACCACAGTAGTTGTTCCGCCTGCAGCTGCCGCTTTTGTAGCCGAATCAAATCCTTCCCAGTCTGTACGACCAGGTTCATTGATGTGTACATGCGTATCTATAACACCGGGCATGATGATATTGTCGCCAACATCTTCGGCATCATCAGACTTAAATAAATCAATATGGGTAATGATGCCATGATCCATAGTAATGCTTGCTGGTTGAAGTTTATTGTCAATCCAGCATCTGTTACTATATATTTTTTTTCTTTTACTTTTCACTTTTTTGATAAAGACCCATCAATACTTTTTCAGGTGTAATGGGAGATGAGTATGTTATGTTTGAATGTGGATTGAATGCCAATACTGCATTTCTTATTGCAAAGTAACTTCCAATCCCATACATGATAGGAGGTTCGCCAACTGCCTTTGATTTCAAAATGGCCAAATTGTTATTTTGGGTTGACAAGAAATTTATTTCTAGTTTTTTTGGAACAGAATAAATATCTGGAATTTTATAAGTGCTTAATGCGTTTGATAAGAGTTTTCCGTTCTCGTTATATACTATCTCTTCCATAGTCATCCAGCCAATTCCTTGAACAAGCCCGCCTTCACATTGCCCAAGATCAATCAATGGGTTCATGCTTGAGCCTGCATCGTGTATTACCTGAACAGCATCTATTTCATATGTTCCTCTAAGGCAATCTACCGTAACGGTATGGATAGATGTCCCATAAACGTGATAAGCAAAAGGATGGCCTTTTTCTTTGGTTTTATCAAAATGAATGATTGGCGTAGCATAATGTCCTTTAGCACTTAGGTTGATACGTTTTGTAAAGGCCTGCTGAATAATAGTATTCCAGCTGTATTCAGAAGGCTTACCATTTATATAAACGATTTCATTTTCAATTTTTATTACATCTGTCTCTTTCCCGGTCAATGTTTTAATGAAGTTGTGTAATCTTTCATTTATTTGATCACATGCATCTTGCAGCGCTTTTCCATTCAGGTCTGCTGTTGCGCTTGCTGCGGTAGGGGATGTGTTGGCTACTCTTGTGGTGTTGGTGCTTTCAAGTTTAATTTTATTTTGTTGAACGCCTAGTGAGGCGGTTATGACTTGCAGCATTTTCGTATTCACGCCTTGGCCCATTTCTACTGCACCTGTACTTGCTCCAATGGTGCCATCTGAATAAACATGAAGGAGCGCTCTGGCATGATTCATCATGGTGTTGGTAAACGAAATGCCAAAACAAATCGGCATAATAGCAAGTCCTTTCTTTATAAATTTATTTTCTTCATTAAAGGCAACAATATTTTTCTTTAATCCTTCTACATCGAATTTGGTAATCGCTTCATTCCAGCAATTAGCTGCTTCACAGCCTTCTACGATCTGTCCATAAGGAAACTCACTTCCATCTTTGAGTAAGTTTTTTTGTTGAATAACTGTAGCGTCTATTCCTATACGTTTAGCTGCTTCATTAATGGCTGCTTCTATGACGAACATTCCCTGTGGGCCGCCAAATCCCCGAAAAGCTGTGTTGGGAGGAAGGTTTGTTTTGCAGGAATTTGCAGTAGCAGTCACATTTGGAATATGATAGCTGTTGGTACAATGAAATAAAGTTCTTTCTAAAATAGCGGGCGATAAATCTGCTGCTGCGCCACCATTTTGATAAAAAGTGGTTTCGTAAGCGAGGATATTATAGTGTTGATCAAGACCAATTTTGTAATCGCTGCTGTAGGGATTACGTTTGCCTGTCATGCGCATGTCATCCATTCGATGTAGGATGCATTTGGCAGGTCTTCTCAATACATACGCAACTACTGCTGCCATTGCAGCCCATCCTGAAGCTTGATCTTCCTTGCCGCCAAATCCTCCGCCAAGTCTAGTTACATCAACTTCCACATTATTCATACCGACTCCTAATACTCTTGAAATGGTTCGCTGAACAGCTGTTGGGCCTTGCGTAGAAGAAAAAACTTTTACACTGTTGTGTTCAGCCGGTATGGCGTAAGCGCCCTGTGTTTCTAAATAAAGATGTTCTTGCCCGTTAGTCTCAGTGCTTCCATCAAAAATATACTTGCATTCTAAAAATGCTTTTTCAGTATCACCTAAAATGAATTTTCTTGAAGGCGATAATATCTTCCCTTTTGAAAAAGCTTCTCTCGGGCTGGTAATAACAGGAAGCGGTTCAAAGGTGATGTTGATTTTTTTCAGCGCATCTTCCGCAGCATCTTCACTTTCGGCAGCGACGATTAAAATGGGTTGTCCCATGAAATGCACTTCATCTTCTGCCAGCAGCGGTTCGTCGGGGATGATGCCACCAATCTGGTTTTCACCGGGAATATCTTTGTAAGAAAATATTTTTACCACGCCTTCTTGTTGGGCAGCTTCTGTATAATCAATACTTTTTATTTTACCATGAGCAATAGAAGCGTCAAAAACTTTTATATATAGCATTCCTTCCATTACAGGAATATCATCTACATAAATAGATTTGCCCGTTACATGGTGGGGCGCATCTATATTAACAACAATACTTTTGTCAGTAGCTGCAGAATGAGTTGATGGTATCTTATTTTTTTTGTTCACCAATACTTTTTATAATTTATACAATGACGTGTTGAGTTAAATGGTTGTCAGTACTTCATTTAGTATTTCTTTTCGATGCTCTGCAAAATGAGCAATGAATAATTGTCTTAATAAAAGCCTTTTATAATCTGTCGTCCCTCTTGCATCGCTGATAGGGGCTATTTCGGTGTTGATAATATCAATAGCCGCTTTTAATACTTCTGCTTCGGGCTTTTTTCCCTTTAGAAAATTAGCGGTAGCGCTAAGGTATTTGGGAAATGGGGCAACGCCACCCGCAGACAAATGAATGTCTTC